>JBDGRG010000268.1:0-23773 GCA_042218355.1 Bradymonadaceae bacterium | reverse complement strand
CCGAGTTCATCCTCGCGCAACTCCGCGAGCCGCACCTGCAACTGGCGGCGCTCCGACTCGTCCTCGACCGCCTGGATCCGCCGTTCGAGAACCTCGGCCAGCGCTTCGTGATCACCGATCCGCTCGTACAGCGACTGCAGGGAGGCGTAAGCATCCTCGGCGTCCGGCTGCTCCTCGACGATCCTCCGATAGCAGTCGGCGGCGCGCTCGGGCGCGCTAAGCACGTCGTCGTACAGCTCCGCCGCCCGTTCGAGCAGCTCGAACCGTCGGTCCGGCTCGACTTCGCGGTCGATCCGCTCCTCGAGTACCTCCGCACGCTCCTCGTCGCGCCCGAGCAGCTCGAGCATCCGCTCGAGCCGCTCGAGGGCCTCTGCCCCGTCGCTGTCGGCTGCGACCCGATACGACTCCGCCGCTCGTTCCGGATCGTCGAGTTCATCCTCGTAGACCCGCCCGGCCATCAGCGCCAGCTCCGCGCGGCGGTCCGGATCCGAGGTCTCCTCGAGCACCTTCGAGAGCTCGCGCGCCACGACCTCCCAGTGCCCGACCCCGTCGACGACCTCCTCGAGCACCTCTCCGGCCCGACTGTCGCCGGGGTCGACAGCTCGGGCGCGCGCAGCCCGCTCGACTGCCCCCAGCCGCGCGATCTCCTGCTCCGCTCCCGCATCGATCGCTTCGACGGCTTCGAGCAAGTACCTCGACCGCCGATCGGGATCCCCGCCCAACGCCGCCGCCCGCTCGGCCAGATCGGCGGCGCGCTCCCAGTCCGCGTCCGCGTCGACACGCGACGCGAGGTCCTCCACGATGCGTCGCCGCAATACGGTCCAGTCTTTGTCGCGGTCGGCCAGATCCGTCTCGAGCTCTTCGAGCGCTCGGACCGGCCGGACCGAATCGGGAGCATCCGTCAGATTGTCGGCGTACAACCGTGCGGCCTCCTCGGGCGAGTCGAGGCGACGATGCAGAATCACCCCGAGGCGATGGCGCACCTCCGCTCGGTCGTCCGGATCGTCGGCCTCGTCGACGGCACGGCGCAGGCGCGAGACCAACTCCTCCCACTCCCCCCGGCGGCGCTCGATCCGCTCGAGCGCATCGAGGATCGCTCGATCCGGCCCCGTCCGATCCAGCGCCTCCCCGTAGGCCTCGGCCGCCGCGTCGAGATCGACCCGGATCCGCTCGTAAATTCGTCCGGCTCGACGCAGTCTCGCCCGGCGCCGGTCGGGGTCGTCCGTCCCACTGGCCCGCTCACCGAGGAACTCGGCCAGTTCGTCCCACTTCTCCGACCGAACCAGCGCCCGCTCGAGCCCCTCGATCGCCGCATCGAGCGACGGATCCTCGGCCAGTGCATCCCGGAACAGATCGCCCGCCCGGTCGAGCTCCTCGAGCCGCTGCTCGACCCAGGCCGCGCGCTCGGCGAGCACCTCTGCCCGCCCGGGTTCGCCCGGGGGGAGCTTCTCGGCGAGTACCGATTCGTACAGCTCGTCGAGAAACGACCAGGCCGCGTGCTCCTCCGCAAACGCACGGACGTCGGCGCGGACGTCCGCGTTTCTGGGTTCGACATGGAGCATCCGCTCGACGACGTCGTGAGCAGCCTCCGGGTCCTCGAGCCGGTCTCGCGCGACCTCGAAGGCCTCGCTCAGCCGATCGCGGGCCTGTTCCCCGGACTCGGCGGCCTCGGCCCACTCGTACAGCGCATCGACGAGGTCGGCCCACCGGCCGTGCTCGCGGTAGGCCCGCGCGAGGAGCTCGGCCGCCCGCTCTCGCACGCCGGCATCGGACTCGACGAGCGCCTCCAGCGACTCGACCGTCGGCTCGTGTCCCGGCACGATCTCGAGCAGCTGTTCGTATAGATCGACCGCGTGATCCGGTCGGTACAGGTGCTCGCGAGTGATCTCGGCCAGCTCGTAGACCAGGTCGACGATCTCGTCCGGGTGTTCGGTCTGCTCGAGCCGGTGCTCCAGATGATCGGCCAGCGCCTGCCATTTCTCCTGTCGGCGATACAGGTCCCCGAGCTGCTCGAGAGCCCGGCGGTGATCCGGGCGGATCTCGAGCAGACGCTCCCAGGCGTCGGCGGCCTGAAACGGATCGTCGAGCGCCCCCTCGTAGATCTCGGCGATCCGCTCGATCTGTTCGACCCGCTCCTGTTCGTCGTCCTCGAAGACCTCGATCCGCCGCTCCACCAGATCGATCAGATCGAGCCAACGCTCTCCCTCCTCCAGGATCGACTCGAGCCGGTCGTAGGCCGCCGGACGGGACTCGTCGATGTCGATCGCCCGACGGTATTCCTCCTCGGCGTCGACCGTCCGTTCGAGACGATTCCGCAGGAGATCGCCGAGTTCGAGGTGCATCTCGACCCGTTCGTCCGGATCGTCGAGCTCGTCGAGGACGTCGCGGCGAACGTCGACCGCCCGCTGCCAGTCCCCGTGCGCCTCGAGCGCCTCGACCGCCGCCTCGCGGTAGGTCTCCTCGTCGGGGGCGAAGATCCACGCGTCCGCCAGGGCGTCCACCGCCCCCTGCTCGTCACCGATCGAGTCGGCGAGCAGTCGCCCCAGGTCGTAACTCGCCCGCGCTCGTTCCTCTCGGTCGGAGGCACGATCGCGGCGGCGGCGGTGGAGATCGGCCAGGGATTCCCAGTCCTCGACCGCCTCGTACTGCTCGGCGAGCAGATCGACTGCGCTCTCCGGTACATCGGGACGATCGACCAGTTCGGCCAGCCCCTCGACCGCCCGGTCGTGGCCCGTATCACGCTCCAGCACCACCCGGTACAGCTCGAGCGCGTCCTCCGGCCGCCCGAGATCGGCGCGGAACAGGTCCGCCAGTTCGAGTTCGATCTCCCGCCGGGCCTCCATGTCCATCGCCTCGGCGGTCCGGAGGCGCCGACGCAGCACCTCGGCTCGTTCGTCGGGCTGGCCCGTCTGTTCGTACAGACGGTCGAGGGCGCGGAGCGCGTCCGTGCAGTCCGGATCGATGTCGACGGCTCGGCTGTACGCCTCGATGGCTCGCGGTCGGTCGTCGAGCTCGTCCCCCTCACACAGCTGGCCGAGCCTCGACAGCGCCCCGACGCGCGTCTCGTCCTCGTCGGCGACCTCGACCTTGCGTTCGAGGGCGTCCGCCAGGTCGAACCAGCGCCCGTGCTCCTCGTACAGACCCTCGAGGGCATCGAGCGCAGCCTCGGCCTCGGATTCGAGATCCAGCAGTCGTTCGTACGCGATCATCGCCCGGTCGGGTCGGCCCAGCTCGCTGCGCTCGATCTCCCCCAATCGAGCGAGCAGCGGTCTCCGCTCCGACTCGTCGGCCAGCTCGACCCGCTTCCAGAGGATCTCGGCCAGCTCGCCAATGCGATCGAGTTCGTCGTACAACTCCTCGAGTGCCTCCAGCGCCTCGGCATCCTTCCCGTTTCGCTGGCGCACCCGCGACCAGGCCTCGACGGCCCGGCTGCGATCACCGAGGTCGGCCGCCATCCGCCCGATTCGGCGGTCGAGAGCGTCGGCTACCTCCTCGTCGGCGCCCTCCCGCGCCTCCGCGTACACGTCGATCAGATCCTCCCGCCGATCGACGCGTTCGGCGAGCTCCTCGACGCGCCGCCGTCGATCGGCATCGGCCGGCTCGATCCGCAGTGCGGCGGCGAGATCGTCGAAAGCCGAGGTCGGCTGGTCGAGTTCCTCCGCGTACAGGTCGGCCCGCTCCTCGAGCAGGTCGACCCGCCGCTCCGGATCGTCGATGCCACGGAGCTGAATGCCCAGGGCGTAGACGAGCTGGTCGCGGTCCCCGCGCCGGCGGTAGATCGGCTCGAGCACTTCGGCGATCTCGATCCGGAGATCCACCCGGGACGACGCCGCCTTGATCAGAGCGACGTCGAGTTCCTCGAGCGCCTCGACCGCTCGGTCGTCGACCGGCTCGCTCTCGACCATCGGGGCCAACAGTTCGAACGCCCCCTCGTAGTCGCCGGTCCGCAGCCCGCGCAGTTCGGCCAGCTCGAGCCGTCGGTCGCGCTCCTCTTCATCGGACTCCGCCGCATCGAGCTGTTCCTCGACGAGCGCCTCCAGCGCCTCCCAGCGTTCGGTCTCGCGCAACAGCCGTTCGTACGCACCGACCGCCGCGCTGTCCGCGGGACGGTCCTGGACCACGCGATAGCGCAACTCGACTGCCCGCTCGAGGTCGTCCAGCTGGTCCTCGCAGAGAGCCGCCGCCTCCTCGAGCCGCTGGATGCGCTGGTCTCCCTCGTCCAGCGACTCCGCCCGGTCGACCAGAAGATCGACCAGCGATTCCGTCCGGCCTGCCCGCCGATAGAGGTTCTCGAGCTGGTCCGCGACGGCCCGATCCTCGGGCGCCCGTTCGCGGTGGACCTCCAGCGCGTCGATCGCCCCCGACACGTCGTCGAGCTTCTGGAGCTGCAACTCGGCGATCCGCCTCAACAACGACAGCCGGTCCTCGCTGATCTCCGGGGACTCGAGCGCCGTCGCCCCCGCGAACTGCTCGACGACGTCGGACCAGCGACCGGTCCGGTCGGCCAGCGCCTCGAGACGATCCCAGTTTTCCTCGTCGTCCGGGTTCCAGTCGAACTGACGGCTGGCCCACTGGAAGGCGCGGTCGGCGTCGTCCAGTTCGTTCCGGTACAGCTCCGCCAGCTCCCCGGCGGTCTCCGCCCGCTCGAAGGGATCCTCGCTCCGCTCGATCCGCTCCTCCAGCACCTCGGCCAGACGGCCGAACGCACCCCGGTCGCGGAACAGCTCACCCAGCAGCAGCGACGCCTCGCGGGCGCAGTCGGGATTCTCGAGAAGCGCCTCGAGCCCCTCGACCGCCTGTTCGGCCTGGGGCTCGTGGTCGAGGATGTCGCGATAGTTGTGCAGAGCATCGGTCGGTCGATCGAGCCGCCCGCGCTGGAGGTCCGCCAGCTCCCGACGCACCGCCTCGGCCGACCGCCACTCGTCCGACCGGTCGTCGGCATCCGCCCCGTCGACCACGGCCAATTCGCGCTGCAGGGCGTCCGCCAGGTCCTCCCATGCCTCGCGTTCGCGATGGAGATCCTGAAGCCCGTGAAGCGCATCGGCGTTCCCCGGAAGATCGGTGAGTACGCGCTCGTAGACGTCCGCCGCCTCCTCCCACCGCTCCAGGTCGTGCGCCAGTGCATCCGCCAGCTCGAGCAGATCGTCGGCGGTCTCCGAGGGCCCGTCGTCCCGTTCGCGACGCACCTCGACCCGCTCGCGCAGAACCTCGACGCGTCCCTCCGCGTCGCCATCCGCGGCATACAGTTCGGCGAGGGTCCCGAGGACCGCCGGGTCTTCGGGCCGCCGGTCGCGGATCTCCTCGTATCGGTCCAGCGCGCGCTCCGACTCGCCGAGTTCGTCGGCGAGAATGGGGGCCGCCCGGGTCAGCAGCTGCAAGCGGATCTCCTCGTCGTCGCACGCATCGGCAATCGCCAGAACCTCGTCGACGAACGTCTGTAACTCGCCGACCGTTCGGGCGAGGTGCTCGGCCCGCTCGAGCGCATCGTGCCGACCCGGCTCCAGTTGCACGAGTCGGATCAGCCGCTCGAAGGCCTTCTGCGACTCGTCGACCGTCGACTCCAGCGCCGCGATCCGATCGAGCAGCTCCGCGCGGCGCTCCGCCTCCTCGCACGCCTCGAGCTGCGCCCGTCGCGCCTCGAGCTCCCGCTCGACATCGCCCGCCTGCTGGTACGCGTCGGCCAGCTCGTCGGCCACGTCTTCACCCTCGGCGACGTCGGCGAGGCTCTCCAGACTGATGATGTGCCGATTCGGGTCGCCGAGCTCCTCCTCGGCCAACCGCGCCATCCGTCGATACAGGTCCCGCTGGACGGCCGCGTCGGAGCGGACCCGTGCCGCCGAATCGAACAGATCGAACAACCGACTGAAACGGCCTCGCTCGGCGTACAGCTCCTCGAGTTCGTCGAACCGCTGCTCCTCGAGATACAGATCGGTCAATTCGGCGAAGGCCTCGCCGTGCTCCGGCCGCGCCTCGAGCACCTCGCGCCAGACATCGGCAGCCCGCTGCGGCTCGTCCAACGGGTCCCCGAGAACGCGCGCCAGCTTCGACAACAGGTCGACACGTCGGGACGTCTCGTCGGTCTCGTCGGCCCGGCGACGGAGGACGTCGGCCAGCCGCTCCCAGTCGCCCCTGCTCCGGTAGACCTCCTCGAGTTCGCGCAGCACCTCCGGTCCCGCCTCCCCCCGGTCGACCAGCGCCTCCAGCGCAGGAGCCGCCCGTTCCGGCTCGCCGAGTCGATCGTGTGCGAGCCGTCGAATCTCGTCGAGCAACTCGCGGTCGGCGTCACCGCCGGCGCGATCGAGCGCCTCGCGCTTCAGTTCGTACAACGCCTCCCAGTCCCGTCGGCGCCGGTAGACACCTGCCAGCTGTTCGCGCGCCTCCGCCCGGTCCGGCGCAATCTCGAGCAGCTGCTCCAGATACGGGGCAGCCCGGGACGGATTCTGAAACTGCTCCGCGTACAGCTCGGCCGTCCGTTCGAGCAGGTCCGCAGCCTCCGCCTCACGGTCGACCTCGAGGAGTGCGTCGGCTCGGTCCGCGAGCAACGTCGCGAGATCCCGCCAGCGGCTGCTCCCCCTCAACAGTTCGCGCAACTGCTCGAACGCCTCGTCGTGCAGCGGCTGCAGGTCGAGGATCTCCTGCAACGCATTGATCGCCATGACCCGATTGCCGATCTCCTCGTAGACCTCGGCCAGGCGCTCGAGTCGCTCGATCCGCTCGTCGACCGCACCGGGTTCTTCGCGCTCGAATCGTTCGATCTCGTCCTTGAGAAAATCGACGAGCCCGTTCCACAACTCGTGCTCCTCGAACAGCTCCCGCAACCGCCGCCGGGCCTGGTCGTCCTCGCCGTCCACTCGGCGGAGATAATCCTTCCAGACGTCGATCGCCCGCTGCGAACTCCCCAGCTGCTCCTCGGCAATCTCCGCCCGCCGCTCCGCCAGGTGCCGACGCTCGTCGAGGCCGTCGGCCTCCTCCTCGCGGACCTTCAGCAACGAGAACAGCCGCCGCCAGTTCTCCTCCCGCTCGAGGAACGCCTCGTAGAATGCGAGGACGTCCGGATGACGGTTGTCGTGAACCTTGAGCCGGCGAAAGTAGTACTCGGCCCTCTCCCAGTCCTCGAGCTGCCGCCAGTGCAACTCGCCCAGCTCCGCCAACAACACCGGCTCCGCGTCGGTGCCCCGCCGGGCGTCGAGTGCGGCCTCGAGCCGCTCCACGAGTTCCTCGTCGCCCCCCTGTTCGCGCAGCTCGCGCCGGGCGACCGCCAGGGCCGAGACGTCTCCGGGCTCGGCATCCAGCCGCTGGCGCGCCCCGTCCAGCCCCAGGTCCGAGGCCTCGCGCTGCGACCAGTATCCCTCGCGATCGAAGGAGTCGTGCTCCTGCTGCACCGGAGCCTCCCCGTTTGCGACGGACGTCTCCACCGCCTCCGACGCTTCACCCGACTCGGCCTCCTCGGGCTCGCCGGCCTCGTCTGGCGGCTCGACCTCCTCCTGCCGACCTTCGTCCGATCGGTCCGTCGGCTCCGACTCCTCATCCGCCCCCGCCGCCGTTTCCGGCCCCTCGGTCGCCGCTTCTCCGTCGCCATCCCGGTCTCCGACGACGGCGGTCTGCGAGGCCTCCCCCGCAGCGTCGTGCTCCGCAACGGCGTGCTCGTCCCCCTCCCCGGGACCGAAGTAACGCTCCTCGACCGCCTGCACCTCCGGGTGCTCCGGACGCAGAGAACGGGCCTCCTCCAGCAGCTCGCGCGCCCGGTCGTCACCGCTACCGACATGGAGCACCTGCAGGCGGGCGGCCTTGGCGAACAGCTCGGCGGCGAGACCCGGGTCGCCGGAGCTGCGAGCGTCCGCAGCCAGGCGTGCGGTGTCGTCGATCTCCGCCTCGATGGTCCCACCGGCGGCATAGACGTTCCGAATTTCCTCGGCCGGGGTCCACTCCGGAGTCGCTTCGAGTGCCTCCTCTGCCAGTTCGACCGCCTCCCGGAGATCACCCCTGTAATCCCCCTCGATCTGCGCCTTCCCGAGCAGAACTCTCGCTCGGTCGCGATCGGTATCGACCGCTCTCAACTCGACATCGTACAGGTTCAGCGCACCGTCGAACAGATCGTGCTCGATGTAGACCGACCTCGCTCGGCGGAGCCCTTCGGTGGTCGTCGGATCGGCGCTGTAGGCGTTCTGGTAGCTGTTCGACGCCTCGCTGACGTCGCCGAGTTCCTCGCAGATGTCGCCTCGCTCGAGCCAAATGTCGGCGGCCGATTCCCCGTCGGCTTCGCGAGCCATCTCCTCGAGATCGTCGGCGAGCCGATCGAGGGGCGGATCGCCGCCCTGCTCGGACTGTCGCTGTTCCTGGTAAGCGTCGACGAGCCGGGAGGCGCTACCGGACTCGAGAAGCTCGCGCCGGCGGTCCTCGAAACTCTCAGCGTCCGTCATGCTGCGCTCTCCGTCGGGCTGGGTGAAGGGAGTTGTCGTCCGGTCGACCGCCGCATTGGACTGGGATGGCTCTCCGCCGGGCCCCGCCCTCCCGACATCGCGGGCGCCATCTCGACTCGCACCGGCGACGGCGATAGCCGGGATCGAACGGGTTCGTCCCGCGCACACAAATTGACCGACGTTGTCGGCTGCGAAGATACCAGAGATTGCGCGCAACTGGCAATCTCGAACGCCCCGAAAGCTGCGATCGTGACCCGTTGGCAACGACTACTCGACGGGGGGCGGGGCGGGCTTTTCTCAGATAATGGATGGCCGCGGGAGGGGGATTCGAGAGCCCCCCGTCCCCCTGACACCACTCCCGCCCATTCGTCAACGCACCCCGCCCCGGCTCCCGGCGAGATCTGAACCAATCTCCCTCGACGATCACGCGATCCGCCTGACTCGCCGCTCCAGCACGTTCAGGACACGAAACCCCGCGTCCGTCGGGCGATATCGTGCGCCTCGACGTTCGAGCATCCCCCGCTCGCACCAGCCGTCGAACAGCTCGACGGCCCGCTCGACGCTCTCTCGAACTGCACTCTCCGCAAATTGCTCTTCCACGACGTCGAGGTCGATTCCCACCGTCGACTGTAGCCCCAGGGCGAGCCGCTCGCCCAGGTAGTCGGCCTCGTCGAGGGATTCCGTGAGCGGGTCGGCGGGTGGATCGGCGACGTAGCGAGCGAAGTCGACGGGATGGGTGGTCCGCGTCGGCACGCCGTCTTCGAGCAGAAACCCCGACGCCCCGGCTCCCAGTCCGAGATACTCCCCACCGGTCCAGTACAGACGCTGGTGCTGACCGTGTGCGGCCGATCGCCCCAGCGTCGCGACCTCGTGGCGCGTCCAGCCCCGGTCCCGACAGACCGACAGGAACCGATCGAGCATCTCGCCCCTCCGCTCGGCCGGCACGCCGGCGATCCGCCCCCGCTCGACCGCGCGCCCCAGCGGCGTCGGCTCCTCACAGGTCAATTCGTGAGCCGTCGCGACGTCGACCGCCTCGGCATCCGCCAGCCAATCGAGATCCCGCTCCCAGACTGACAGAGTCTGAACCGGTGCCCCGAACAGCAGATCGACCCCGAGCTGACCGGGCTCCACGGCCGCCGCCGCCCGGTACGCACGGCGTGCGCACTCCGGTCCGTGACGCCGACCCAGCGCCGCCAGCACTTCTCCCTGCAGACTCTGCAACCCCAGAATCAACCGGGTGACACCCGCCTCGACCCACTTCTCGAGCGCCATGTCCGAGGCGTCCTCCGGGTTGACCTCCAGTGTGACCTCGGTGAGTTCGCCGGTGCGTGCGGTCAACTCGCGGATCAGCCGCGCGAGCTGAGCGTCCGCCAGCGCCGATGGCGTCCCCCCGCCGATGTACAACGTTCGAATATCTCGACCGCTCACCCGGCTCCGATGGCGGTCGAACTCCGCCAGAACCGCCTCGACGTAAGCGCCACCGACCGCCTCCGGATCGCGCTCGACCGAGACGGGATACTCGCAGTAGGGACAGCGCGAAGCACACAGCGGGAGATGGACGTACAGCCCCGCAGGCGAACCGGGACGTGACTCAACTCCCACGGTCGTACTCGACGTCGACCTCCCCGCGCCGACAGTGCACGTCGATCCGTTCGACCTTCAGATCACCGGGAGCGACCGCACCGGGCTTCGAACCGTCGGCCAGAGTCTCCCACGTCTCCGTCCCCCATCGACGCGGCACGTAATAGTAGTACCGGAAGTCCTCGGGGCCGAGAATCTTCTGCGTTCCCGACTTCACGACGTCCAGTTTGGCGAGGTATTCGTCGTTCAGCGCCACCCGAACGTCGCGCCAGGCGAGTTGGCCGGTATTGTTGAGTACGAAGTTCTGGTCTTCGAGGTGCTCGACCTTCCTCACCTCGAACGTCCCGGCCAGCCCGAACTCCTTTTCGACACCCTCGGCGACCCAGACAATCGTCAGGCCCGCCACGACGACGTACACGATCAGCACCGCGAACTTCTCGGAGCGGTAGCGCGTCCCGGGCTTGAACAGCGACTGGACGACTTCTTCGGCGCTCTCCGCCAACGCGAACCTCCCGGTCTGGGCGCGGGGAATCGAACCGGCGAGCGGCCCCGATGTTAAGCTCCCGGCCCGCCCCCGACAACCGGACGCAGACCGGCATCGATCAGTATCGCCCCTGAGCGCGCTCCTTGGCGGGCATGATCTCCACGCAGGTCGTCCACCAGCCGATCAAGATCGTCTCGACGAACTCTTCGGGCAACTCCTCTGCGCGCATCTCTTCGGCGAGTTTTTCGTGTGCGTACTCCACCCGCCGCAGCTCGACGTCGAGTTCGCCGTCGCTGCGGTCGACGAGGGCGTACTCGACCGACGTCCGGCCGTCGTTCGGAGGTCGGCCGATGGCGCCGACGTTGACGACCCTCCGGCCCGACGGGAGCTCGCGCTTCCACCCGATGCCCGTGTGTGTGACGAACAAGACGTCGGCGTCGTGCTCGTCGAGAAGGCGCTCGAGGAACGGATCGGGCGAGGTCGACTCCCAGAGGAACTCGTTCATCTTCCGGGGCGACCCGTGGGCCATCAACACGCGCCGACCGTTCCACCGCCGGCGGAACTCGTCGGGCAGTTCGCGCAGCCAGTCTTTGTTCTCCTCGGAGGTGTTCTCGAAGGTGTATTCGTAGCTGATCTCGGCGAAGTGATTGTCGCGGGGATCGGTGTATCCGCAGCCGCAGTCCTCCAGCCGATGTCCGATCGAGTAGTCGTAGTTCCCCTGCATCACGTGGAGGTCGGACTCCCCCCGCAGGATGGGAAACACCCGGTCCGGATTCGGACCGAACCCCCCCATGTCCCCCAGGCAGTACAGTTCGTCGGCCCCGCGGTTCCGAGCGTCCCGGACGACCGCGCGCAGACTGCGATGGTTGTTGTAGACGCCCCCGAAGATCGCAACTCGGCTCATCGTCGTTCCACCCTCGCGCAGTCGAGCTCTCGACCGGACGACTCGACCGTCGCCCCGGCCGCGGACTACGTCGTACAGGTCACGCCCTCGACGTGACAGGTGTAACAGGCCGAATGGTCGAGCTCGATCGATTCCATCCCCTCCTCCAGCGAACCCCCCATTCGCGCGTCTTCCTGCTCGATGAGGATCGGACACGGAAAGACGCCCTCGGAGGTGACCATCCGGCAGCTCGAACACTGCAGATGCTCGCCGCCGGTCTCCCCGAGGTCCCCCTCGACCAGTTGCTCGTGCTCGCCGTATCCGCGGTCGCGGCGCTCCTCGCGCCCGATCTTGAAGGGGGCCATGAATTTCAGCCGCGGCTTGTCGATCCCCCGGGACTTGACGAACTCGTAGAACGCCCGCCGACCCTCCTCTCCGCCGGCGCCGGCGTGACAAGTCGTCACCGTGATGACCGGGTTCAACCCGTGAGACCACAGCCGCTCGATGCTCTCGATGATCTCTTCGAACGTCCCGCGGCCCCGAAGTGCGTCGTTTTCTTCGGGGGTCGTCCCGTCCAGCGAGACGCGCAGGTCGAGGCTGTATCGCGACCGACGAAATCGCCCGGCCAACCACTCGGCCATCTCGTCGTCGATCAGCATCCCGTTCGTCAGGATGCTCAGCGGACCCTGTTCCAACGTCCGGTCGATCAGTTGCCGAATCTCATCGTGCAAAAAGGGCTCGCCGCCGGTGAAGTAATACTCCTTGACGCCGTAGGACTCCGCCCACTCCAGCGCGTCGACGACGGTCTCGACGTCCATCATCTCGTGGCTGTCGTTCTTCGGCCCGCACGAGATGAAGCAGTGGAGGCAGGCGAGGTTGCAGAGCGTCCCCGTCACCTGCAACCAAAGGGTGTCGAGGCTCTCGAGCTCCAGCGTCGGAGGGGGCGCGTCCTCCGGTACCATTCGGTCGCGGACGCGTTCGCGGAGCGCCTCGAAATCGAGTTCGGCATCCATCGGTTTCGACCGTCGTATCCGGAAGTCGGTTCGGACACCCGGTTCTGTTGGATGACACGCACCGGGAGGTTCGATTCAAAGGAGTCTCGGGCGCAGTCGAAACGCGCCGCGGGCCTCGTCCATCGGAAGGCCCGCCTGCGGCCCGACCACACGTCCGCTCCCCGATTCACGAATTTTCAAAGCGACCGACGACGCGAGCATGTCACTCGACTTCGTCCTCTGGATCGCGATGGCCGTCTACGGGGCGGCGATGTTCCTGTTGTCGCCGCTGGCGACGACGCCGGGCGAATTCTTCGCCGCCGAGGACGCCCGGGGCCGCGACCTGCGGTTCGGCTTCCTCGTCGGCACCGTGGTGATCAGTTGGCTGTTCGCCAAGTCCATAACCAACGCCGCCAACCTGGGCGCCCGCTTCGGGATGGTCGGACCCGTCGCCTACGCGGGTTGGTACCTGACGATCCCGGTCGTCGGAGCCGTCGTCTACCACCTTCGAGTAGCCTTCGGCGCGACGTCGCTGGCCGAATTCGTCACCGCGAAGTACGGGCGCCCGGCGGCGCTGGGCTTCATGATCGCCATCTCGGTGCGGCTGTTCAACGAGATCTGGTCCAACACGGCCGTCGTCGCCGCCTACTTCGGCGCCGAGGGGACGTGGAGTTACGTCGCCGCTGCCGCAGCGTTCGCCTCGCTGACCCTCGCCTACAGTCTCCGCGGAGGCCTGCGGTCGTCGGTCTTCACCGACGTGTTTCAGTGTGGAATGGCGATGTTGCTGCTGGTCTTCGCACTGGGGCTGGTCGTCCCGGATGCGGGATTCGGTGCGAGCGTCTCCAGCGGGGAGTGGCGTCTCTCCGGCGGGCTCGACCTGCTGCTGGTCGGCCTGCTCCAGTCGCTCAGTTACGGGTTCCACGACCCCGTGCTGACCGACCGAGCCTTCCTCACCGACCCGCGGGAGACGCTCCGGGGATACCTCCTGGCCGGTCTGCTCGCCGGTGGGTTCATCGTGCTGTTCGGACTGATCGGAGTACACGCACGCGTAACCGGACTGACGGTCGGACAGGACGCGCCGATTCGCGTCGCCGAGACCTTCGGCGTCGCCGTCCTCGCCGGCATGAGTGTCATGATGATGCTCAGCGCCGGCTCGACCCTCGACTCGACCCTCAGTTCGCTGAGCAAGGCCGTCGTCTCGGACCTGGGGGGCGTCGAGACCGACGGGAGCCGTCGATCGGACGCCCCGCTGCGGGCGGTGGCCCGCCTGATCGAGGGCCGCTCCCCGGTCCGGGTCGGTCGAATTGCGATGGTCGTCACGGCCGTCGCGGGCTTTGCGCCGCTGCTGGCCGGCGCGGAGATCCTGCAGGCGACGACCATCAGCGGGACGATGGTCCTCGGACTGGCTCCGGTCTTCCTGCTCGCGTCGGTCGAACGGGCCGGACCGGGCGCGTTTCACGGCGCCTTCTGGCCCGGAATCGCCCTGGGAGTCGCCCACGTCGGCGGGTGGCTCCCCCCGTGGCTGGCCGTCGGCGGGGGCGAGTACGCCGACCTGCTGGGCGTGAATCTCGCCGGAACCGTCCTCGTCTTCGCCGGCTTCGCGCTCGGAACGGCCGTGGACGCCTCGCTTCAGACCGACGGCCGATCGGACCTCTAGCCACTCGCATGTCCGCCCTCCCTCCCCCGGACTCGCACGGGGGAGCTCGTCCGAGGTCGGTCGGGTCGTTGTTTTTGAGCCGCGCCGACGATCCCCCGGCTGCGGGTCGCTACGCTCCCCTCCGCCGGGGGCTTTTCCTCGGGGCGCCGCCTCTCCGGGGCTCGATCCCATGATGCGGGTCGACTCGACCGACCGCCGTGGAACATCCCACCCGGATTGAGCGGACGAACGCCCCTCCGAGGCTCCCGTGGTCGACCGAGCGGCTCGGAAGTTTTCAACGGGACTCGAGCGCTCGGCCGCTCACCGGCGGTTGATGGTGATGAAGGAACGATCCGGGGTACTGGAAGTACCGCCCCGGACTCCGGCGGGTTTATCTCGCCGGTGAACGAGATCGACAGCTACACGAGCGCGGGTTGAAACACACCATTTTTCTTCCTGTTTCGTTTTTCGCTTGCTGATCGTTGCTCCCTGCGGGCAAGGCCGCAGGAGCCACTCGCCTCTGGGACGGAGTGAAGCCGTGCACCGATTAATTTTTTAACTCGCAGAAACCGCCGGCCGGAAGTTTGTCGATCGGCGGAATCCTGCGAACGTCGAACCCGGCTCGGCTCCCTCGAATCGGATCGACCGGCAATGGTTGTGCGGTTGTGGCTCAATTGCTCAATCGCTGAATCGCTCCATCGCTCGACTGCCGGCCCACCGAACGGAGGCCCTCCCTCCGCAAACCGGTCATTTGACCCGTCAGTCACCGGGGGTGGCATCTTGACACCGTCTCGCGCGCGCCCTTAGAAACCGGCGCCGTTTTGGAGAGGGGGGGCTCGGCTCGCATCGGTTACCGGTCGCACGCGTGAACCGTGCTACGCTATTCGTTCGGATGGACCGCGCACGAGCGCATCTTCGGTCCAATGAGGAGTGCCAGGCAATTCGATCGGGTACGGAAGTACCAGGCAATTCGGTCGGATGGCACAGTGCTCAACGGTCGGTCGCCGACGAGGAGTGCCAGGCGATTCGATCGAAGTGAACAGTGCCAGGCGATTCGTTCAGACGGAGGAAGCGAGGTTTCATGAGCGACGAGACGACAGCCCGCACCGCCGCGTTCTACGACGTCGACGGGACGCTGGTGGGTACGAACGTCATCCATGCCTACCTGTACTACGCAATCAACTCCCCCGGTATCCTCGACCGACTCACGAGCCTGGCGAGCCTCGCCGCGGAGGCGCCTCTGTACTGGCTGGCGGAAAAGTTCGATCGGAAGGCGTTCAACGAGGCTTTCTACCGCAAATACGAGGGCTTCACCGAGGACCGACTGGTGGTCCTCGGCGAGGAGGTCTTCGAGAACGTGATCCGACCGAATCTCTTCGACGGCGCCCGGGATCTGATCGAGCAGTCGAAATCCGAGGGCCACGACCAGATTTTGGTGACCGGTGCCCTCGACGTGGTCACCCGGCCACTCGCCGAGTTCCTCGGCGCGGACGACTTCGCAGCGAACCGACTGGAGTACAAGGACGGTGTCGCCACCGGCGGGCTCCGCGATCCGATGATGGCCGGCGCGAACAAGGCCGAGTGGATCCGACGAACCGCCGAAGACCGCAAGTACGATCTCGACCGGAGCTTTGCGTACGCCGACAGCGAGTCGGATCTGCCGATGCTATCGGTCGTGGGCAACCCGTGTGCGGTGAATCCCGAACTCGGCCTGCGGACGAAGGCGAACTCCTACGGTTGGCCGATCCTCGACTTCCAGGAAGGATGAAGGCAGAAGGATGAGTTATGAATTATGAGTTATGAATTAAGACGGGGTGCCAGAGGGCGATCAGCCGGATTCCGGCCGACTCTGGAGCACCATTCTCGCCTCGTCCCCCCTCGGTGGATCGGTTGCCGTACGATTCGAAGGCTTCCTAGGAGGCCTTACTCAGGATCCGAAGGGTGCAGACTGGAGACTGTCGACTTCCTGAAGACTGCCGACTGACGACTGGAGACTTACATGCCCGCGACATCGCCTCACGTTCGCATTCTCGAGCCGGACTCGCCCCCGCGTGCGATCCATTACGGCGAGGATTTTCTGTACGAGCCATTTCCGGCGGGCACACGGGCTATCTACCCCAAGCCCCCGATGAAGCCGATTCCGGACGTCGAGGCGGCGATCCGCGACGCAATCAATCAACCGGAGGGGGACGAAGCACCGCTGTATGCGCGGCTCGAGCCAGGGATGAAGGTGACGATTGCGGTGGACGACATCAGCGTTCCGCTGCCGCCGATGAAGACACCGGACGTCCGGCAGCAGATGCTCGAGGTCGTCCTCGAATTGCTGGGCAAGCACGGGGTCGAGGACGTCGACATCCCGATTGCGCTGGCGCTGCATCGCCGGATGAACGAAGACGAGATCGAGCGGATGGTCGGCTCGGAGATCTTCGGCGAGTACTACCCCGACCGACTGTACAACATGGACGCCGAGGACGACGCCAACATGGCGGAGCTCGGCGAGACCGAGCACGGCGAAGAGGTCGAGGTGGTGAAACGGGTCGCGGAGAGCGACCTGCTGATCTATCTGAACATCAACTTCGTACCGATGAACGGCGGGTACAAGTCGATCGGCACGGGACTGTCGGGCTACCGGTCGATCCGCCACCACCACAATCCGGAGACGATCCTCGACTCGGACTCGTACATGGATCCACCGAACTCGGCCCTGTACGAAAAGAACAAGCGGATCGGGAAGAAGCTCAAGGAGCACGTCGACGTGTTCCACGTCGAGACGGTACTCAACAACAAGATGTTCGACGACCGCATGGACTTCCTCCACCAGCCGGAGGACGAGTGGTCCAACGCGGACCGAATGAAATTCAAGACTGCGAAGTGGTCGCTCGAGCAGATGCCGCGGACGGCCAAGCGCAAGGTACTGCACTCGATTCCCGCGGATTACGGAGTCATCGGAGTGGCCGCCGGCGACACCGAGCCGGCCCACGAGGCGACGCTGGAGAAGAGCTGGCAGCAGTACGCGGTCGAGGTCGAGGGCCAGTCGGACATCGTCGCGTACGGAATCCCCTTCATCAGTCCGTACAACGTCAACTCGATCATGAACCCACTTCTGGTGCGGGTCATGGCGCTGGGATATTTCTTCAACATGTATCGTGGGCGGCCGCTCATTCGAGAAGGCGGCACGCTGATCGTCGCACATCCCTGTTACGACGAGTTCGATACCGACCACCATCCGAGCTACGTTGAATTCTTCAATCGGTGTCTTCGCGAGACGCGCGACTCACAGGAGCTGGCCGAGACCTTCGAGGAGGAATTCGCCAATCATCCGAACTACGTCCAGCAGTACCGCGAGGAGAACGCCTACCACGGTGTGCATCCGTTCTACATGTGGTACTGGTGTGAAAATGGCGCCGACCACATCGGTCGGGTCATTGTCGTCGGGGCGGAGAACGACCACGTCCCGGAGCGGTTCGGCTGGGAGACTGCACCGACGATGCAGAAGGCCCTGAAGATGGCACGGCGCGAGCACGGGTCGGACGCCGACATATCACTCGTGCAGCATCCGCCGGCAGTGGTGACGGACGTGAAGTGACTGAGGAGGGACGGGTCACCGGAGAGAAGTCAACCCGTGACCCGCCCGACGTAGAGGAAACGGAACGGCCTGGCTCCCACAGAGATGGTCGTCCACGACACGAGGCCGCGGGGATCGAACACCCGGAAATCACAGGCATGACGACGCGGCACGTCGTCCCCGCCCCCTCGACGCAGACTCCAACGATCGACTCGACAGTGAGTTGACCGATGAGCGAAACCAACAGCAACGACGAGGCGTCTGCCCCGGCGACCGGCGGCGACGCGACCTGGTCGGTCTCCGAGGCGTTGACCGGCCGGTCGATCCTCGTGACCGGGGCGACGGGTTTTCTGGGGAAGGTCTACGCCTCGATGCTCCTGCGCTACCATCCGGATCTGGAGCGGCTGTACATCTTGCTGCGCGAGCGGAACGGCCGCACGGCCACCGAGCGTTTCGAGGAGCACATTGCGCGCGGTCCGGTCTTTCGACCGCTGGCAGAGAGCTTCGGGGAGGCATACGACGAATTCCTCGAGGACCGAATCGACATACTGGGCGGCGACATCACCGAGCAGCACCTGGGCCTCGAAGCGGACCGCGCGGCCGAGATCGCCGACGACCTCGACGCGGTCGTCAACTGCGCCGGTCTGACGAACTTCAACCCCAATCTCGAGAGCGCGCTGTCGATCAATGCGCTCTCGCAGCGCCGTTTCCTCGAATTTCTGCGACTCTCCGACGACCCGGCACGCTACCTGCACGTCTCGACCGCCTTCGTGGCGGGCAACCGCGACGGCTACATCGAGGAAGAGGCACCCGGGCCGACGGACTATCCGCGTTACGACGAACTCGGCGCGCAGCTCGACGCCGACCGGGAGATCGACGATTGCCTGCAACTGATCGACCGGGTCGAACAGCTCGCCGACGACCAGGAGCGCCAGAGCCTCTTCGCGGCGAGGGCTCGCGAACGGCTGTCCGACCGCAACCTTCCGGTCGACGACCCGGAGTTGTTCGAACGCGAGAAGCGCGAGGTCCGGGAAGACTGGCTGCGAGATCGCCTGTCGAACGAGGGGCTCGAGCGCGCCGAGCACTGGGGGTGGCCGAACATCTATACCTACACGAAATCGCTAGGCGAGCGTGTCCTGACCAACGCGGCGGACGTCGAGACCGCCATTGCGCGGCCGGCGATCATCGAGAGCGCCGTCGAGTATCCCGAAGAGGGCTGGATCCAGGGCGTCAACACCAGCGGCCCGCTGTCGTATCTGTCGTACCGGGGTCATCGAATGATCCCGACGCAGGACGACATGTACATCGATCTGATACCGGTCGACTACGTCTCACGAGCACTGATCGGCATCACCGGGGGACTGCTCGAAGACCGGCATCACCACGTCTACCACCTGGGCACGAGCGACCTGAACCCGCTCGATACGGAGCGCGCGGTGGAACTGGTTCAGCTCGGCAATCGCCGAGCGGTCGATCAGGATTCGGAGATGTCGACGGTCGAGAAGCTCGCCATGAAGACACTCGACTCGGTGGCCGTCTCCCCGGAGACCTTCGAGCGGTACTCCGCACCGCAGGTCCGCAACGCGACGAAGGGAGTGCGGGACTTCGTCTCGGAGCTGCCGACCGAGGAGATGGGAAGCGTCGGGAAGCTCGTCGAGTCGATCGGCGACGCCGCCCACGGCGCCAGTCGCATGGCGGGCGCGACCCAGAAGATCATCGAGGTCTTCCTCCCGTTCATCGCGGAGAACAAGTACATCTTCGTCTGCCGCAACCTCGGCGAACTGACCGACGGACTTACGGAGGGTGAGCAGCGGCTGTACGAGCCCCCGCTCGACGAGCTCGACTGGCGCGAGTACTGGATCGACATCCACATCCCCGCGCTGCAGCGCCAGATCTATCCACAGCTCGACGAGAAACTCGCGAGCACCGACCGGGTCCCGGAGTCGTACACGGATCTGCGCGAACTATTCGACGCGACGACGACCCACCACGACGACCGTGTGGCGATGCAGCACCACGCGGGTGGGACCGTCGAACAGTACACGTACGGCGACCTCGACACCTACGCCGACCGGGCGGCGCGGGCCCTGCAACATCTCGGCGTCGAGGACCGCACGCCGGTCGTCATCGCCGGCGAGAACTCGCCCCGATGGGGCATCAGCTACTTCGGCATCGTCCGCGCGGGGGGCATCGCGGTGCCGGTCGAACCGGGTTCGTCTCCGCGCGAGTTCCGCAACTTCGCCGAATCGGCCGGTGCGCGGGTGATTCTCCTGGGGGAATCGGTCGACGGCCGGGTCGGCGACGACCTTCGAGAGGAACTCGAACGCGAGGACGTCCCGGCGGTCGTCGCCACGTTCGACGAGCTATTCGAGACCGACGATGCCGACCTGCCGCCGGTGCGGGACGTCGGCGAGCTCCCCGACGAGGCCCCGTCGCCCCCCGCCCCACTCGTCGAGACCGGCGAGGAGGCCGACGAGGTCGCCAGTTTGATCTTCACCTCGGGAACCACCGGGCAGCCGAAAGGGGTGATGCTGACCCACGACAACTTCACCTCGCTTCTCGCGAACCTGAAATCGACCTTCTCGGTCGACCAGAGCGACGACTTCGTCAGTGTCCTTCCGCTGCACCACACCTTCGAGTTCACGTGTGGCTTCCTGCTACCGCTGTCGGAGGGCGCGACGATCACGTACGTCGACGAACTGGAGGCCGACGAGCTGGTGGGGGCGCTGGAGTCGAATCAAGCCACCGCGATGGTCGGGGTTCCCGCCCTCTGGCAACTGCTACACCGGCGCATCCGCGAGCGATTCGAGTCCGCTCCCGCGCCAGTCCCGCAGCTGTTCGAGGCACTGACGGGAGCCAACCGCTGGCTGCGGGAGAACCTCGGACTGAACCTCGGCCCCCTGATCTTCGAGCCGATTCACGACGCTTTCGGGGGTCGGCTGGACTACATGGTCTCCGGTGGAGCCGCCCTGCCCGAGCACGTACTCGAAGGATTCTACTCACTCGGCTTCGACCTGTACGAGGGGTACGGGCTGACGGAGGCCGCTCCGGTACTGACCGTCAACCGCCCCGACGACGGCATTACCCCCGGGAGCGTCGGACGGTCGCTGCCAGAGGTCGAGGTCGACATCGCAGCGCCGGACGAGGACGGGGTGGGCGAAGTCGTCGCACGCGGCCCGAACATCATGGAGGGATATCTCGGCCGGGCCGCCGAGCCGGACGAAGCACTCGACGGCGAATGGCTGAAGACGGGCGATCTGGGACGCATCGACGAGAACGACGAACTCCGCATCGTCGGGCGCGAAAAGGACGTCATCGTCACACCGGGGGGGGAGAACGTCTATCCCGACGAGCTGGAGGACATGTACGGCGACCACGAAGCCATCGACGAGTTGTCGGTCGTCGGGCTGCCCGACGATTCGGGCAGCGAACGGGTGGCGTGTCTGGTGCGCCCGGAGCTTCCGGAGGACGCCGACCCAGACGAGGTCGCCGACCTGCGGGATGACATTCGCGACTGGTTTCAGGTACAGGCCTCGCGGACCGCCTCGCACAAGCGGATCCAGGTGTTGCGATTCTGGGACGGCGAATTCCCCCGCACGGCGACCCGGAAAATCAAGCGGAACGAAGTCGTCGAAATCCTCGAGCAGATGCTCGAGGCCGAGCGCGCGTCGGCCAAATCGCAGGCCGACGACGCGGGCGAGTGGCAGTGGCTGGACGAGCTACTCGGCCAGCTCGCCGGTGTACCGGCGGAGGACATCCACGCCGGCACCCACCTCGTCGACGACCTCGGGTTCGACAGTCTCATGCTCGTCGAGATGGCGAGCATCCTCGACGACGAGGGATACGGCGTCACCGCCGAGCAGCTCGCCGAGGTTCGGACCAACCATCAGCTTCGGGAGCTACTGGAGGAGCGAGCCGGTGAATCGGTTCTTCAGACGACCGCCAGCCCCCCCGACGATGCCGGCGACGAGGCCGAGGCGCTCGACGTCCCGACGCCGCTGGCCGAAGCGGGCAAGAGCGCGCTGTACCGCGGTCAGATGGCGGCCTACGAACGACTGTACGACGTCGACGTCCAGGGCCGGAGCCACATCCCGCACAACGACCCGAACGTACTCGTCGTCTCGAACCATACCAGCCACCTGGACATGGGGCTGGTCAAGTATGCGCTCGGGGAGTTCGGGCGTGGGATTCGGGCGCTGGCCGCAGCCGACTACTTCTTCAGCACGCCGGTCCGCCGGACGTACTTCGAGCAGTTCACCAATCTGATCCCCGTCGAGCGCTCCGGCTCGCTGGAAGAGGCGTTGTCGGAGGCCCGCACGGCGATCGAACACGGTGAAACACTGTTGATCTTTCCCGAGGGCACGCGGTCGACCGACGGATCGATCCAGGAGTTCCGCGACGGACTGGGATACCTGGTCGCCACCCACGAGATCGACGTCCTTCCGGTCTGCGTCTCCGGCACGCACCGGGCGCTTCCCAAGGGTCGGTCGCTGCCCTCGCCGACCGAGCGCGATCTCGGGGTTCGGATCGGCGAGCGATTGACATCGGACGAGCTGTTGGAAGCGGCCGATGCGCACGACGGGCGCGACCGATTTTCGGCCATCAGCAACCGGACGCGCGAGGAGATTCTGGACCTTCGCGACCGTGGGCGGAGTCTGAAGAGCGGCGAACTCGAGCCGCTGTTCGAACAGCTCGACGAACAGTTCGACCCGGAGGAGAGCAAGGACGACGTCAGCTACTACTTCAGTCTGGGTGACGTCGACGACCACAAGTGGAGCATCCGTGTCGACGAGGGGAGCTGTCGAGTCGCGCAGGGCAAGCCGGAGAACGGTCTGGCCGACTGTGTGGTAAAGACCTCGCCCGACATGTTCCGAAAAATCGTCGAGGAGGGGTACGTGCCGGGGGTGGAGGAGTTCATGAGCGGGGATATCAAGACGAACGACCCGGATCTCCTCCGCGACTTCCGCGAACTCTTCGACATCGGGTCGTAACCGCAGAGGGCACCGAGGAACCAAACCGCAGACGGCGCAGTGAGCTCAGAGGACAAAAGTCTTCAGTCTACAGTCGTCAGTCTTCAGGTCCCTTCATCGGCAGTTGTACGGTTGTGCGGTTGTAGGCCTAATCGCTCAATCGCCCAGGCCGAGCGTAGCGAGGCCGAAATTGCTCAATAGCCGGGCCGAGCTTTGCGAGGCCCATGAACCTCGACAACTCGACCATTCGACACATGACCACGCTCGTCACCGGCGGCACCGGGTTTCTGGGGAGCCATCTCGTCCGCAAATTGCTCGACCGCGGGGACCGAGAGGTTCGCGTGCTGACGCGGTCGTACGACCGTCGGCTATCCGAAAAAGGCGTCGAGGTCGTCGAGGGTGATCTGACGGAGGACGATTTATCCGCGGCGGTCGAAGGGGTCGACCGGATCTATCATCTCGCCGGGAAGGTGACGCGGGACCGGGATCGTGCGCACGAGCTGCACGACCTGCACGTCGAGGGGACGCGTCGACTGTTGGAGGCGGTCGAACCGGACGAGGTGGAGAAGATCGTCGTCGCGTCGACCAGCGGCACGAGCGGGGTCAGCGAGGATCCCGGCGACGTTGCAGACGAGTCATCCCCGCCGGCCGAGACGCTGATCAAGGATTGGCCATACTACCTGTCGAAGCTGTACGAGGAGCGTCTCTGCGAGCGCTACCGCGAGGCCGAGGGACTCCCGATTGTCATCGTCAAGCCATCGCTCCTGCTCGGTCCCGGGGACGAGCGCGGGAGCTCGACGCGCGACGTGCGGCTGTTTCTCGAGGGCAAGGTGCCAGCCGCCCCGTCGGGAGGCATCGCCTTCGTCGACGCACGGGACGCCGCCGAGGCCTTCCTCCGGGCGATGGATCGCGCCGCTCCCGGCGAGGCGTTCATGATCAATCAGGTCAACCTCGCGCTCGAGGACTACTTCGAGAAACTCGCCGCCATCGCGAATCGCTCGGCCCCGGTTCGCTCGCTGCCCGATGCAATCGTCACGGCGGGGGCGAAGGCTCTGGATGGGTTGAGTGATCGTGTCGGTGTCGACGGCGGGATCGATCCGGTCTCGGTGGAGATGGCCCGACACTACTGGTACGTCGACGCCTCGAAGGCCCGCGAGGAGCTCGACTGGCAGCCGCGCGACCCGAACGAAACCCTTCGCGACACAGTCGAATGGCTCGAACAGCGACACCCGCATCTGGGCG
>JBDGRG010000267.1:26768-26974 GCA_042218355.1 Bradymonadaceae bacterium | reverse complement strand
GTTCGAGCTCGATTTCGTCGAACGCGACGAGGACCAGCAGGTCGTCAACGGCAAATCGGATCCGGTGCGCGACTTCTTCCAGTCCGATCCGGACGACCGAAACAGCCAGCTGATCAACGCCTTCCAGGGGCTCAAACACTGGAACGAGGTCAAGAGCCTCGGCCTGATCCGCGGCGAACGGCACCCGGACTACGAGGAGCATTTCT
>JBDGRG010000267.1:22931-26741 GCA_042218355.1 Bradymonadaceae bacterium | reverse complement strand
AGGCGATCGTCGAACTGTGCACCCAGCTCGACCGCGAGTATCTCCCGCGGACGCTGTCGAAGGCCGAGGTCGACGTCGATCCGACCGAGTACATCGAGGCGGTCCTCGACCGAGGTCTGAAGTGGCTGGGAGCGCTCGAGGTCGGCGAGAGCGAGGACGGCGTCGAGGTACTGAGGTTCCGCGATCGCGGTGCGGACGTCGTCGGGCTGAAGGAGAAGGCCGACGTCGACGACCGGGAGGGGCCCGAGCAGGACGAGGACGGCTGCCTGGTCGTCCAGCCGAACTACGAGGTGATGCTGTTCCTCGAACGGGCGCCGCTGGAGATTCTCTACTACCTCTACCACATCGGCGAGCGGGACAAACTGGCCGATCGCGTGGCGAACTTCAGCCTGACCGCCGAGAGTGTGCAGTGGGGATACTCCCACGGCCTGGATGCGGAGACGGTCCTGGAGATCCTCGAGAACTACAGCCACTCGCCGATCCCGGATACGGTCGAGTTCCAGCTCAAGGACTGGGAGCGCGTCCACCGGCAGTTGAAGCTGTACGCCGACGGCGTGCTGCTTCGCCACTCCGACGCCGACCGCCTCGATCTGATCCTGGGCCAGCTCGAGCACGACTGGCGGGGCGAGGAGATCGAATCGATCCGACTGGGTCCGAGCTCGGTCTTCATCGGCGAAGCAAATCCGCCGGGCCTCGATCGGATCGTCGAGCAGGAGGACGCCCTCGACATCGACTACCTGGGGGAGATCCCGCCCTGCCTGTACTTCGTCGATTCGCTCGAAATCATGGTCCACCCGCTCGAGTGCGACCTGGTCACGCTGACCGAGCTGAAGAAGATCGGCGAGAAACTCGAGGGGAGCACCGAAGAATCGCAGTTCTACGAGCTTCAGATCGACGCCATCGAGGAGCGGTGGCCCGAGCGCACGCTGGAGAACGCGATCGAGTTCCTCGACCAGCGCACCGAGGGCGGGATCCCGCCCGCCCAGGCGCTCCGGCTGAAGAGCCTGCTCCAGGAGCCGCTTCAGGCCTCGGTCGCCCGCGAGCGGATCGTCGTCGAACTCGAGAGCGAGATCGTCGCCGACCACTTCGAGCGCGTCCCCGAGTGCGAGATGATCATCGAGAAGCGCCTCGGCGACCGGACGTTCTCGGTCGAGACCCAGCATCTCGACGAGCTGGAGGAGGTCTTCGAGGAGCTCGGCGTCGAAGCCAGGATCTTCGACTGAACGGGCCGTCGCCCGGACGCGCCCTCCAGCGATGCGTGACGACTCACCTCCGGCTCGCCCCGCCCTCGCCGCCTCGGTGGCAGTCGGCGTGCTCGTCCTCGCCCTGTCGCTGAACCACTTCGCCCGCAGCCGTCCGGTCGCCGGGCCGCTGGTCCGCTCCGTTCTCCGCTCAGCCGCCCGACAGCACGACCTCTCACTGGTCGTCGGCGACATCGAGCCGGCGGGCCTGATGGGTCTCCGCCTGATCGACGTCGCCGTGCGCACCTCGCGGGGGCCCGTCCGCGCGACGGTCCACGCCGACACCGCCGAGATCCGACCCTCGCTGAGCGCCCTCCTTCGCGGCGCCGTGGCTCCCGCGCGCATCGATCTGCGCGGCGGGACGATCCGTCTCGAACCCACCCCCTCGGACGGAACGTCGAACGACGAACTTGATCCCCGATCGGAGGGATCGACTGCGACGGCGTCCAGTCCGGAGCCCGCACGCCCCGCTCTCCGACAGCTCACACTGGGATTGGACGACGTCCACGTGCGCACTCCGGAACTGGGGGCGCTGACACCCGCTCCCGTGGTGGTCCGCCGGGCGAAGATCGAGCTGAGGCGTCGGTCGTCGCACTGGTCCCTCCACTCGGTCGCCGGCTGGGGGCGCATCGAGGGCGACCGGCGCTTTTCCATCGCCCGTCGGAACCCGCCGGACGAGCTCGCCGCCATCCGCATCGACTTTGCCTCACCACTCCGGATCGACCACGCCCTGGGGCTGGACCTCCCCGGCCATCCGACCGCCGAGTCACTGGTCGTCTGTCCGCGATGCAGTCGCCGACGAATCTGTGCGCGAGAGCTCGCAGTGAGCAAGGGGACGCTCCGCGCCACGGCCGGTCGCGCCTGCTCGAGACGAGGCTCCCTCCCGATCGCCTTCGACGTGCGCAACATCGAACTGACCCGAGACCGCACGCAGCTCCCGCTCGCCTGTTCGCGCGCGAGCGCGACCGTCGAGCTCGATCCAACCCGGGTCCAGGCGAAGGTCCGGTGCTCGGACGGCCGGGACGGGAACGCCGCCCTTCGAGCCAACTGGTCGCCCGGCTCGGATTCCGCCCGGCTCGACATCGATCTGGAGGACTTCTCTCTCGGCGGAGCCTGGGGAGCCGTCGGGATCCAGGACCGCCTGCAGGGGGGCCGCGCCAGCGGCGAGTGGACGCTCCGCGGCGCCCCGTCACTCGGGGTGCTCGCGTACGAAGGCAATCTGACCCTCGAGGGGCTGTCGATTCGACATCCGCTGGTCGGGCGACACCCGATTGCCGTCGACCGGGCCCGTGTCGACACCGCCGGAACCGTCGATCTCGAGGCCGGCGCGATCGGACTGCGGAACCTGTCGATCCGCCTCGGCCAACTCCATCCCTTCCGCATCTCGGGGACAGCGGTTCGCGCCCCGCCCGGCTGGGATTTCGAGTTGACGGCGAACGCGCACGGGGTCGATGCACCCGCACTGAAGCGCACGCTTCCCCGGGTCCTCGCCCGCCCCGCCCTCGGCGCAAATCTGACGGGGGAGTTCGACGTCGCCGTCTCGTCGTCCGGCCACACCGGAATTCCGGGCTCGCTGTCGCTCGACGTCGAGATCGACGGCGACGTCGACGTCCTCCGCGAGAGTCCCAACACGCCGGTCACCCCGCTCGCCTCGACCGGCCCCGCCGCCGGTCCGCTGGCGGGCGCGTCGGTGCTGGGAGAACTCGACCCGAACCAGTGGGTCGCGCTGGAGGACCTGCCGGACCACGTCACTCGCACGATTCTCGCCGCGGAAGACGTCGACTTCTACTCGCACGACGGAGTCGACTGGACGGGCATCCGCAACGCGCTCGTCCACAATCTCCGCGTCGACGACCTCGAGCGGGGGGGAAGCACGATCACTCAGCAGCTGGCGAAAAATCTCTTTTTGAATCAGCGTCGCACGCTGGCTCGAAAGCTGCGCGAACTGTGGGTGACCTGGCGACTCGAATCGATCCTCCCCAAACGACGCATTCTGGAGCTGTACCTCAACATCGTCGAGTGGGGCGCCGGCGTCCGCGGGTTGCGCGAAGCGGCCGAGCACTACTTCGACACGCGACCCGAGGCTCTGGGAGTCGGACAGACCGCACTGCTGGCAGCGATCCTCCCGGGCCCCCACCTCTTCGGTCGGCTGATCGACCGCGGCCGACTGCCGGTATCGCGGGTGGTGAAGATCGAACACATTCTGAGCAATCTCCGGTATCTGGGCGTGATCACGGACCGACGGTACGAGCAGCTCTACGCCAGCGCTGAGGAGGGCCAGATCGGGGGGTTGTCGCTCGAGCTGTGCGGGACCGATCCGCGGACGTCGCTGGCGGGGCCGCCGTGCGACGCCGGGGCCGGCGACCCCTCGAACCCGTGACGAGGTCACCGGTCGGCATTTTGTTCGTCGGAGCACCGGCGAGCCGCACACCCGCCCGACTCCCCTGATACCTCGATACTCTGATCCCTCGAACCACCAGACTTTGGAAGCGCTGGCGACGCCACACCCCCGCCCCCTTCCCTGATACGTTGGTACCTCGACACCTCCATCGCCCCCCGGAAAAGCACG
>JBDGRG010000267.1:0-22921 GCA_042218355.1 Bradymonadaceae bacterium | reverse complement strand
ATACCCGCACGACCCGAATACCCTTGACCCACCGCCGCGTCTGGGCCATCCAAACCTGCCTGCCGAATCCCACCGTCCGACGCTCCGGATCCGACCGCCACGTGCCCTCCAGATTCCACGTGCCGGGGGAGAGACTGCTGGTCCTGACGGCCGTCGCCGCCCTCCTGTGCGGGAGCCCGGACGCCGCGACAGCCCGAGGCGATGCCTCCCCCGCCCCTCCCCCGAACGCCGACTCGCCGTCCGACCCACCCGAGCAGAACCAATCTCCAGACGGACCCGTCGGCGAGCCGCTGGACGGGGACGCTCGCCGACCTCCCGACTACGACGGACGGTCCCGGGCCCGGCCGTCGATCGGGGACGTCGCCCTCTGGATCCCCAGGGTCGCCCTCTATCCGATCCACCTGACCGTCGAAGGGCTGTTCCGCAGACCCATCGATGCTCTGACCCAGAACGTCAAACCGAGCAACGTCGAACAGGGAATCGGCTACGTGACGGACGTCGGAGAGACGGAACTCGGGCTCGAACCGATCTACTCCTCGGGTGCCGGGACGGCGGCGTCGTACGGACTCAGCCTGTTCACCGAAGACGTCGCCGACGGACACGTCGACTTCCGGATCGGTGCGGCGGGCCGGATCGACCGAAATCTGCTGCTCCGCACGCAGATGGCCTACAATCACCTCGTCGACCCGGTCCGCGTCGAATTGTCCGTCGAACACGAGCGTCGGGACGATTACTACTTCGCCGGGCTGGGCCCCCGCCGACAGCTCCGAAGGGGCAGCCGGTACGAACGACGGGAATTTCTCTCCCGCCTGCGCACGGAGATCGGGCCGACGGAGACCGGCTTCGGCGGTCGCGTCGAGACGACGTTGTCCGAAAACCGCGTCGAGTGTTCGCCCGAGCGAGCCCGCGATGTCTGCGGACCGGACGCTCGGTCGGGGACCTCGGACGACCGGTATCCCATCCGGCGCTCCGACGTCGCTGCGGTCACCACGGACTACACGCTGGCCGAATTCGCCGGACGGGTCTACTGGGACACGCGAACGGACGGCAGCGGGTCGGGCGTCCGGTTGCAGGCCGCCGCCGAATACGGCCGCGGGTTTGGAGCCGACTCCGCGAAGCTCCAGCACGTCCGGTACGGTGCGGAGGCCAGTGGCTTCTGGGACCTCTTCGATCTGCCCGGTCACACGGCCGGCCTGCGGATCCGAGCCGAGACGATCGAACCGATCGGCACCGACCGCATTCCGTTTCCGGAGCTGATCGCACTGGGAGGCATCGAATCGATGCGCGGTTTCCGACGCCAGCAGTTCCGAGGGCAGTCGTCGATCCTCGCCACACTGAACTACCGATACCCGGTCTGGACCATCGTCGACGGGCTCGTCTTCATCGAGTCCGGCCACGTCTTCGGGTCGGGGTTTTCGGAACTCGAACCCGGTCTGTTCCGGGCGTCGGTGGGGATCGGCCTTCGGACGGAGGGAGTGCTCTCGAGTCAGACGAAGTACGACGCGAACATCGCGGTCGGGACGACGACCTTCGGGGCACGGCCGTTCGGGCTCGAGACGTTCCGCATCAATCTCGGGACGAACTGGGGGTTCTGACGTGAGACGCCAGATGTGTGCGGGTATGCAGCGTAGTCAGAGTTTCCGATGCTCTGGTGGTGCGCGTCGCAAGATGCGAGACGCGAGATGCTAGATGTGTACGGGTTTGCAGCGCTGCCAGAGCTTCCCAGCTCTGGCGGTTCGTCGAGGTACTGAGGTATCGGGGTATGTCGGATTGGGCGGGTATGCAACGTTGCCAGAGCTTCCCAGCTCTGGTGGTTCGTCGAGGTACTGAGGTCTCGAGGGATCAGGGTATCGAGGGATCGTGGAGCGAGACGTCGGCGGCGAGACGCTAGATGCAAGAAGCGGTGTGTGGCGTGAGACGTAGCCAGAGTTTCCGATGCTCTGGTGGTGCGCGTCGCAAGATGCGAGACGCGAGTGGCGAACGACCAGGAGCGAGGCGCCAGACAGCGTAAACGAGGCCGATCGATGACGGCGAGCGAGCCGACAGAGACGGAACGGCTGGGGCCTACGGGGTTGTACGCCGCCCTGGTCCTGTTTACTGGCCTGGGGGTGGTTCAGGCCGCATGTGCCGGGCCGCAGCGGACGTTCGACGGCGAGGTCGTCTGGCACGACAACGACCGACGACCGATCGACCGACCCACCCCCCGGCAGCTGTCGTCGACATGGGAGATGGTCGACAACCTCCTGTTCCGCCCGCTCAGCGAGGCGACCCATCCGGATCCGCCCGAGCGGGCGGCGAATGCAAATGCGATGGGCGGGGTACCGAACTCGAGCTGGTACACGAATCGGATGACCGCCCGTCCGCTCCCGCCCCGGCGCGTCGCCCGGGGCCCCTGCAGCCGCGAGGAGATACCGAGCGGGGGGCGCTGGACGCTGATCGCCCCGCGGGCCGGCACCGACCGCCCCGACTTCGTGGCCCATCACTCCGACAGTCCCGGGCGGTACGTCCTTCGATTCGGGGCCGACGATCAGCCGGAACGGGCGACCGCGGCCGACGCGATCGGGGCGCGCATCTACTGGGCTGCCGGCTACCACGTCCCCTGCAACCGGGTCGTCTACCTGGACCCGGAGAAGGAACTCGCCGTCGAGGGCTCCCCCGACTGGCACGACCGATTCCGGACGATCCTCGACCGTGCGCCAAAAGATGCTCGCGGGCGCGTTCGCGCGACCGCGGTCCGGCTTCCGTCGCACCGGGAACTCGGGCCGTTTCAGTTCGAGGGCACTCGCCCGGACGATCCGAACGACGTGATCCCGCACGAGAATCGACGCGAGCTGCGCGGTTCCCGGCTCTTCGCGGCCTGGCTGGGCCACGTCGACGCCCATCCCTCGCACACGACGACGACGTTCGTCTCACGCCCCGACTCCCGCCGGGGTTACGTCCGTCACTACTTCATCGACTGGACCGACTGCCTCGGCGCGACTCCGTACTCCGAGGAGCTCGACCGCCGGCTCGGCCACTCCTACCTCGTCGACATCGGGCAGATCCTCGGGGACTACTTCACGCTCGGGCTTCTGCACCGCCCCTGGCGCACCTACGCCGGCGAGCAGCTGATCTTCGGTTACTTCGACGCCGAACATTTCTCTCCGGCGAAATGGAGACCGTCCTATCCGAATCCCGCTTTTCGACACATGCGCCCGGGAGATGCCTTCTGGGCGGCGTCGATCATCGCGCGTTTCACCGACGAACACGTCCGGGCGATCGTCGAACGCGGGCGGTTCTCACACCCCGAACACGCCGAGTATGTCGCGGAGGTACTGATCGAGCGGCGGGACACGATCGTCGAACACTACCTGGGTCGAATGTCGCCGCTGGTCGCTCCGAGCATCCGGGACGGCCGACTCTGTACGACCGATCTCATGGTCCGACACGGATACGCTCGCCCCGAGAAGTCGCGGTACGAGATCGCCGGTCGGGGCGGTCCCTGGCGACGCGTCGGGTCCGTCGAAGGGGCCCGAGTCTGCACCGCTCTGAAGAAGGACGGGGCGAGCGCCTACCGTGTCGTCCGGATGCGTGTGCGACGCTCGAGTGAGGGCGGCACGGCGCGGCCGGTCGCCTTTCACGTCCGGCAGCGTCCGGAGGGATGGGCGGTCGCGGGAATCGTCCGCCGCTGAGGTCGCCCCCCCCTACTCGTCGAGGACGGGGCTGTCGGGAGCGATCTCCTTCAGCTTGAGATAGTCGTCGAAGACCCGGTCGTCACGACCCGACTGCAGGAAATCCTCGACCTTGTTCTCCAGCGCCGCGACGTACGACTCGCGGACGCGGTCGTCGATCACACTCTCGCGGTAGTGGCGGCGGACTTCGTCGACCATCAGAAAGGAATGGGCGTCGCGGATACGCGCCTCGGCGAACTGCAGCAGATACTCGACCATTGGTCCCCGCCGGCGCAGTTCTTCGCACTGTTCGAGCAGCGCGAAGGCCTCGCGCTTGGCCCGTTCGACATCGCCGGAGTGCGCCGACCAGTGCACCCCGAGCACCGAAAACCAGTTGTCCGACGCCGCGCGTGCGCACAACTCCTCGAAGGCCTCGCGGGCCTCGGGCGAGACACGCTCGTCCTCCAGCAGTTCGGCGGGCGGATCGGTCTCGGCGTCGGGATCGGTGTCGCCGTCGTCCCCACCCGTCAGAAAATCGGTCTGTGTATCGGCCGGATCCCGAACCGTCCCGCCCGCCTCCTCTCGGAGGTTGTCGGCGAGCTCGTAGAGCACGCCGGCGACCTCTTCGGCATTCATCCGATCGGAGAACATGTCGACGGTGAACTCCAGCCGGTCGTGGAGTTCGTCGATCAGCTCCTCGTTTTCGTCGTGAACGCCTGGAAGAACGGACGTCATCCGGGGCCTCCGGGAGACGGGACCGAAAATCGGAGCCCGAGTCGATGCATGCGAGGAGGGCTCCCGACCGACGCGATTGTAACATTCGACTGCTCGTTCCGACACACCGCCGCACGCCGGTGGGTGCGATCACGACCCGTCGGGAACAAATCCCCGACGAAGGATGGGGGGCTCTCTCAGACGATGGACGGCAGCGGGAGGGGGCTCTGAGACGGACGCCCACCCCGTCCCCCTGACACCGGTGCGACCAATCACTCGTGAACGCATCCCACGCCGGTCGGCCGACCCGATGCGACGCCTTCACTCTCCGTCGATCGCGGCGGCGACGGTGACGAGCCCGACGACCATCATCCCCGCCGTCGCCAGATACATCCCGCAAAATCCGACCGAGGTGTAAAGAACCCCCGCCACCGTCGGTCCCACGGTTTGTCCGATCCGATAGAACAGTCCGTTCAGCGACATGAAGGCTGCGCGCTGCTCGTCGGGGGCGACCCCGGCGAGCAGTGATTGAAGCGTCGGAATGTTCAGCCCCTGGGCCACGCCGTAGCCGAGCGACGGTACGAGGATCAGCCAGAAGTTCTCCGCGTACCCGATCGCGGCGAACGACACCGCGTAGCAGGCGTAGGCGACCAGCAGCAAGGTGCGGCTCGAGAACCGCCGAGTCAGCCGGCCCAGCCGCGCCGACGTCCCGCCGCTGGCAACCGAGACGCTGGAGATGAACAGCCCGATGACGAACGAGGAGGAACCGAACCGCTCGGACATCAACATCGGAAAATAGGCCAGATACGGTCCGAAGAGCGCCGCGAAGGTCAGCAGCGTGAGGACGAAGACCGCCGCAACCCCCCGGTCGGCGAGGAGGGACCAGAGACGACCCAGGTAGGCGCGAAGCTCGAGCGAGTTGTCGGGATCGGAACGCTCGAGCCGTGCGAGGACGAACAGCCCGACCGGCACCGCGAGAATCGGCAGCGCGAACGGATAGTACCATCCCAGCAGCGCCAGCGCGCCTCCGACGGTCGGATACGTCGCCGTCCCGACGCTGAGGACACTCGCATTGTACCCCATCGCCGCGGTGCGGCGGTCGCCCGAGAAGAGATCGCCGATGATGGTCAGACTCATCGCGGCCAGCGAGGCCCCCCCGACGCCCTGCAGCGCACGCAACAGCAGGAGCATCTCGAAATCGCGGGCGAGTGCACAGGCCGACCCCGCGATCCCGAACAGGAACAGCGAGGGCACGAGGACGGGCTTGCGCCCCCAGTGATCGGCGAGCAGCCCCAGCAACGGTGTCAGGACCAGGCCCGGGACGTAATAAGCGGTGACGAGCAGGCCGATCCGCCGACCCGACACTCCCAGCACGTCGGCGACTCGCGGGAACGTCGGCGTAATACTGGCGGTCCCCATCACGCCGACGAGCGTGACCGCAAAGATGATCAGCAGATTCGGGTTCCGATAGACCGGGCCCGGATCGGATGTCGCCCCCCGAGATGTCCGCTGACTGTCACTCATCGCGACTCCGCCTCGTCACCCCAGTGGTACGCGAAGCCTCGTCCGCGCTTCTGGCAGCGTACGCTGGAGCATTCTTCCCACGAAGATGGCTCACATCCGGAGGATCACCGACCACCGATCGGCGCCGATCCCCGACGGAGGGGGACTGCTCGGCGGGCGCGGCGGATCCCTTGCAGGGAGGGTCGTCTGGAGACACTATGCGGCTGATCGATGCATCGACCCCATGTCTGCGAGCACTCGAGACGATGTCCGACTCGCTGGAGTCCTGTCCGGACGATCCACTCGACGAGGAGGGCCGCCCCCGGGCGGGGACCTACCGTGGCCGTTGCCGCTCGACCGACCTCTCGCGAGCCGTCGACCGGCTCGAACGCGGGGCGGGATCACGTCTACTCCGCGAAAAGCAGTGGCAGTCGTTCGCCGTCGCCGACCGCCAGGTCGCCTGTGGGGGCACGCTGCTGGACGCTCAATACGCCACCACCCTCTTCCTGTGGGTCTTCGACCGCCTCGCCGAACGGATGATCGCCGACGAGGCCGAGGTCTTCCCCCCGTTCGTCGCCGGCATCGCCGACGACCTGTCGGCACGGCGGGCCGCCGTGCTCCGGGGCCTGCGGCGACAGTTCGCGATTTCCCGCGAGGACCCGGCGACCGAGGTAGAGATCGACATCGCGGACATCCACGTCAAGCTCGAATTGCACACGGACGGTCCGCCTCCACTGACGGCGATCTGTCCGATCGAGGGCGAGGACGAACAGGGCGTGAATATCACGCAGAAACAGGTCTGTCTTCCCGCCCGCGGCCACGTCTCGGCCGAGGGACGCACCTTCGACATCTCCGAGCCCGCAACCGGCTACCTCGACCACAGTCACGGTCTGCTCAACCGCGAGACGGAGTGGGACTGGGCGATCGCCGGCGGCCGGCTCGACGACGGGAGCCCGATCGGTTTCAACCTGTCGAGCGACTTTACCGGCTGCCGACAAAATGCCGTCTGGTTGGGCGACGATCTCCGACGGGCACCGCCGGTGACCTTCGACTTCGACACGTCGACGCGCGATCCCCGAGTGGCCATTCGCTCGGAGGACGGCTCCATCGATCTCTCGCTGTCGGTCGAGACGACCCGGCGGCGCAACACGGACCTCCGGGTGATTACCTCGGACTACCTGCAACCGATCGGACGCTGGCACGGGCGTCTGATCGACCGCGAGGCACACGACCTCTTCGGCCTGGCCGAACGACACCGGGCGAGATGGTAGTTGGTTTCGGGGGTTCGCAACGCGTCGGCAGCTTCCCGGCGCTGGCGCCTCGCGGAGGTACTGAGGAACTGAGGTATCGGAGGTACCAGGGTACTGAGGTTGGGCGGGGATGCGACCCGTTCAGTGCTCCCGAACGGCGGTGGCGCCACTGGCGAGATGCGAGACGCGAGATGCCCGTCGTGCGGGTATGCGGCGTAGTCGGAGATTCACAGATCTGGCGGCATGTGGAGGTACCGAGGGACTGAGGTATCGGGGTACTGAGGGTTCGGCGGGGATGCGACGAGTTCAATGCTCCCGAACGGCGGTGGCGCCACTGGCGAGATGCGAGACGTCGCATACCACCATGCTTCCCCTCCCCCTCCTCCCTTCCCCCTTCTCCCCTCAATACAGCGTCCGAACCTCGATCCCTTCGTAGTAGTGTTCGAGAATCTCCCGGTACGAATGCCCCTGTTCGGCCATCCCCGCCGCACCGGTCTGACACATGCCGACGCCGTGCCCGTACCCGGCCCCGCGGAAGCGAAACTCCCGGATCGTCCCGGAGGGTCCGCGGTCGGTCTCCATCACGAAGAGACCGCTCTTCAGGTTGCCGAACAGACGCCGGATGTTTAGCTCGCGCTTTACTGTCGTCTTCCGCCCGTCGCCGCTCTCCAGCACGAGGCGGATCGCTCGACCGCTCTTCCCGCGTTCGACGACCTCGGCGGACGTGAGACTGTCGAACTCCTCGCCGTTCTCCGCCAGCCACGACAGCGGCGTCGAGGCATCGACGGTCGTTTGCCATCGGTAGTAGTCACTGCTCCTCAGCGGCGAGTCGCGGCTGTACGCCGGAAAATCGCTGTCGAGGAACTCCTCGATTTCGCCCTCCGACAGACCGTCGCGAAACGCCTTCGGCACCTCGTCCGACGGCGCATCGGGCGCCCCCCGAAGGTACGACCGCGGCTCGGCATTCCAGACGCTGTCGTTGTCAGCGGTAAACCCACCGGCATTCGAGCTGTAGACCGCGTTGATGATCTTCTTGCCCGAAAACATCACCTCTCCGCGCGTCGCTTCGACCGCCCGGGTCGTGCGCGGATGCTCGGCCTCGAGTCCACGGTAGACCTGACCGTAGACGTCGGTGCGCAGCATGTACGGATCGGCGAGGTTGCGCACCCCGATCGATCCGAGAATGGTGTTGCGTGCGGCGACCGCCTGCGCCCGGAGCGCCTGTTTCGGGGCCGACGTCGGTATCTCGGAGGGAACCACGCCTCGGAGCAGCTTCTCGACCCCGAGCTTGTTGACGAGCGCGATATTACCGTCCTGATCGGGGGCGACGATCAGCCGGCCGGTGTAGACCCGGGATTCGGTCCCCTCCGCCTGCGCTCGCGGCACCTCCGGCACGCGGTATCGGATCTCCCCGTGCTGCCCCTCGGCCGGCGCGATCCAGAGGACGTCGTCGTGCCGGACGACCGCATCGACTCCCTCCCCGCTCAACTCGAACGTCCCCCCGGGATAGTCGGTCAACTCACTGTGAATGCGGCCGTCGATCCCGTACTCGCGTTCGAGCTTCTTCTCGAGTCGCCGGGCCTTTTCGTAGTGAGAGGTCCCCCCGACGGCGACCAGCTGTTTGCGCGAATCGAACACCTCGCCCCCAACCCCGAAGAGCCCACCGACCTGAAACACCTTCGGCTCGTACCCCCGATCGACCCACGTCTCCTTCAGCTCGTCGAGCTTCGTGCGCCGCTCCGACGACAACCGTCCGGCGACGACCCAGTGCGTGTAGGACCCCGGCCGCGAGTTCGAGATGTCGATGGTGTAGGTGCGATCGCCCGGCAGAACGACCTCCGCGCCGCCGTCGCTCATCGGCATCACACGGATCGGGCCCGAGGGTCGGAACGACACCCTCCGCCGGCCCTCGACGATCGCGACGCGCACGAACGGATCCCCGGAACGCGTGAAATCCAGCTGGGGCGCGTACAGCGCAGCCAGCCGGTCGCTCTTGGTCAGCTGGCGCTGCTGAGCGGAGCCGGGGGAAGCGATCGCCGTCAGACACGTCGCGACCAGCACACGGGCGACCCAGTGAGCCCCCCGGCCTCGACACGTCCACTGCGACGTCGTCGGCATCACCATGTCAGTGAGACTCCGTTGGGTCCGAACGAGACGGGCGTCTCCCTCTCCGCACGTTCCCTCCCACCGTCACCGCGGAGGATGAACCAGACGACCGACCCGGCGACCGCTGCCGTCCCCAGCCCCAGCAGCACCCGGTGCGTCAACTGCGATCGACGCCCGCGCTCGATGATGTTGCACTCGCGTCCGACACAGCCGTCTCGCTGGGCCGCACGCGGGTGGTCCTGGCGCCACCGGCGCAGATCGCCGTTGGCCTCCCGGACGTCCAACCCCTTGACGAGACTCGCGATCAGCATCCCTCCGCCCGCCCCGAGCACAGCCCAGGGGCCGAACTCCGCCACCGGACCCATCCCGGAGGCGTCGCGGTCCGTCGGACTCGTCGGCGGCTCCGGCCGAGAGGGAGGCGCCCCCCCGCCGGCTCGCACCGAGTCGTCCTCCGGTGTCGACCGCGCCGGAGGGGGCTTCTCGGTCTTCGCAGCCGCCGGCTCGGCTTTCTCCTCGAGCGAAGCCTGGAGCTGCACTCGCGCTCCGGACTCGACACGCACCGACGTCTGCCAAGGGTGGTATCCCTCGCGGGCGACCTCGACCCGGTGCTCGCCCGGTTCGAGCCCCTCGACCGTCACCGGTGCCCGACCCTCGGGTTCACCGTCGATGCGCACCTCCGCGCCACGCACGTTTGCTCCGACGTGCAGACGCGTCGTCTCGTCCCCGTCCCCACTGTCGAGCAATTCGCGTACCCGGCGCCGAAAGGCGTCGAACGGCGGTTTCGCTCCCTCGACTTCTTGCTCGAAGCTCCCCGCAAAACTCCCACCCTCCGAATCGAACAGCTTGATCTCGACCTGGTACGTCTCACCCGTTCGGTGGCGCACCCGACCGAAGAGGACGTACGAGGCCCCGAAGTGATCGGCTGCACGCGACAGACACCGCGGTTCGATGGTCCGGCAACCGAGGATCACGGCGACGTCCGACAGGGCGACCGGCTCGCGGCCGACGAGGCGATACGCCTCGCTCGCTTCGACCTCGGCCTGCAACACCTCGGTCAACTTCGCACTCAGGCCCCCAGTGCGGCCCTCCGCCCCGAGTTCCAGGACGACCAGCTGGCGTCCCTGTTCGGGGGAACTCGCACGTCCGTCCGACGGGGACACCACCGCGGCGGCGGCCAGAATCACACAGACGACCGTGCGGACGAGCAGTGTATCGACGTTGTCGCTCAAGAACCCTCCTCGACGCGCGGCAGGCCTCCGTCCTCCCGCCGCAGTGGCTGTGGTCGCGATCCGACCCGCTCGGACGGCCCATCCCGCGGCGAGGGCCGAGCCTCAGGGGAGTTTCCACTCGCCGAAGGGTTCGCCGAAGTTCGAACGGTACATCGGTTTGTGCAGCGGGCTGCCCTCCGGAGGCGTGTAGGGCTCGCCCCACTTCGCACCGGGGGCGAGCAACTCGCCGTCCGGCGTCTTCAAGCGAACCGGCTCGCCCTTCTCGTGGGGCTGACCCGCGGGGCCGATGAGCGTCGACTCGACCGACCCGCCTCCCGTCGACGGCGCCGATTCGGCCGGAGCGTCGGCCTCCTCGGCCCGACCACCCTTCTCGCCCGCGGACTCCTCCTCCGCCGACCCACGGGGCGGGGCCGGTCGTGGACGGCGCCGGCGCGGGAGATACGTCAGATAGACCAACGGCCCGTACTCGTGCCCCCGAATCGACGGCATGAAGTCCCGCAGACCGACGATCCGGAGTTTCCATTTTGTCGGCCGGAGGATCTCGTAGTCAACCAGCCGACGCCTGTAGAACGCCACGAGCTCGTCGATCGACATCCGAGTCTCGACTTCCACCGATCCGTCGTACCGACGGACGTGCTCGGTCGACGGCGGCAAGGGGAGGCCGTAGGCGGTCTTCGCGCGCCCCGCGTCGCCGCCGGACCCGGCATCGCGGTCGGACGTCTGCTCGGCCCGGTCGGTGTCCGCCCCCTCGTCGTCTCCCGGCGAGTCGCAACCGACGATGGTCAGGACGAACAGCACCCACCCGCACCCCATCACCGCCAGCTCCGCACTCGACGCGGCGGCGAACTCGACGTCGCGGAGGGTCACTGGCTGATCACCGTCCAACTGAGTGGAATCGTCTGACTACTCGGCGAGTCGATACTGGTCTCGACCCGGTTGATGACCGAACCGGACTGGCTGCTCCCGGGCTTGGTCCCGCCGACGTTTCCGGGATCGGCCGAGCCGGTCTGTGCGATCAACCGCGGTTTCTGATCGGACCCGGACTGGAATTCGGCCGACGACGCATCGGACCCGGTCAGGCTACACGCCGGCCCCAGCGTGATGGTCAGCCCCCGGATCAGCGTGTCCTCTTCCGGTTCGAAGTACCGCGACGTACACCGGCTCTTGTTGAGGTTCGCCAGTTTCCCGGAATTACACTCGAAGGTTCCGTCGGGCACGTTCTTCAGCGTACTGTTCTGATCGCTCATCTCCACCCCCCAGATCCGCGAGCGCCCCAGCCCGCAGAGGTCGTTCTGCTGCAGATAGTAGGAGGTGAAGTAGACCGTCTGATTGAAGATCACGGGCTCGCCGGTGATCTTCTCGTTCTTTTTCAGCAGGTTGTCCGGACGAATGCTCCACAGGAAGCTCCCCTGCTCGTTCTTCGCGATCGCATCCTCGGTCTCCCGCGCCGCCAGCAGCATCTGCGTCTCGCCTTTGGGGGTCTCGTCTCCCGGCTCGCCCAGTCCGTAGACGACGACCAGGTTCTGTTGCTGATTCATCGCGACGGCCGGTTTCAGCGTGGCGGGGCCCAGTTTCTTGGAGGTGCTCTGGCTGAGCACCTTGTCCTTGGGATCGAAGAACAGCGAGACCTCCCAGTCGGCGGGATTCGGTTCGGAGAGGTCCAGGCGGAACAGCCGCCCCTTGGAGTCACCGACGAACCCGCGGGTGACGAGCTGTCCCGTCGAGTTGTCGAACAGCGAGGGGCTCCCCATGACCTGGGCATCGAACCGTTTCCAGCCATTGGCGTCTCGATACCCGACGAACCGCCGCAGCAGCGATCCCGTCTGCAGGTCGACGACGTAGATCGCCCGTCCCTCGCGCATGCCGATGTCGCAGGTGTTTCGATCGGCCGGCCCGCCGCCGGTGAAGATCGCCACCGGCCGCTTGATGTTCGCGTCGTTGCCCAGCCCCGGCAACATGACGGTCCCCACCGCCGGCTTCCCGACGCTCTGCCCCATGAAGGATTGTTTCCAGAAGTAGTCCGAGTCGTTTTCGTTGTCCGAGCACTTGCTGCTCGGATCGTGGGTGTCTCGCCAGTTCTTGGGGGGATAGACCAGCTCCTCGCCGTTCAGGGGGAAGTCGTTGCTGACCATGTGCTCGATCTGCCCCTGCTCCCAGTTCGGGTCGAACTCCCACAGCGGGATCGGATCTGGCCGCTCGACCGACGTGTTCTTGTTGTCGTCGGTGTACGGGCCCCCGGGACGGGTGACGTCGACCGCGAAGTACCCGCTGCCAGCCTGGCCTAGCCCCTGGACGAGCACCGACCGCCACTGCATCGCGTCCGGCACGCAGGAGGACGATCCCTGAGTGCACATCGAGTCGAGACTCCCGTCGTTTTGCTCGCAGATCGCCCGACAGGCCTGGACGTTCTGGTTGTACTTCGACTCGCCGTGGCAGAGACGCACGTTTTTGACGACCGGCGCCCCGTCCATCAGCGTCGGATTGCCCTGCCCGTACTGAGCCGACAACTGGTCGTGCAGCATGTGCGGGATGTACGCCCAGGCCTCGCGCTGATCCTTGGCGCTTCCCTCGACCTCGGTGAGATTCTCGCCGGCCTGATCCGGCGTGATCGCCCGGTCGCGGACGCGGACCTGCTCGGGATTCTGGTCCATCACCCCGGTGTGAATGGCGTGGAGCATGCCGTCGAGCGTCGAGACGTACAGCATCGTCGGCCGGTCGGCGAACTTCGACTTGAAGTCCCGGTAACTGTCGATCGGAACATCCTTGCTGGGCGGTTCGACGGTGACCGGGTCCGAGTTGAGAATCGCCCCCAACACCCGATCCCGCCGGTCCGCGACATGCCCGCGCACCTGCGCGACGAGCGTCTCCAGCGCCGAGAGGCTGCTGACCTTGAAGTAGGACTTCAGCGCACTGGCCACCGAGTTGGCGCCCGACAGCGGTTTGTCCCGCGCGTTGCCGGCCTGTCCGACCAATGCGTTGCGAAGCGTCTCCGTGGCGAACGGCACGCGCTTGTGCGCCACCAGATCCTGGGTCGACCCGCCGTTGGTCTCCATGTAGGACTGCTGGAACTCCCCGCGACCCCCGTCCTCCTCGAGGTGGAACGTCGAGTGGAACCGACCGCACGCGTCGGCGTTGGCGGACTTCCCCCTGTCCTGATCGTAGTTGTAGACCGACTCGTCCGGGACCGAGGTGAAGATCCGCCGCGTGTCGACATTGGTCTCCCCGGTGGTGGTCTGCCCCCCGACCTGATCCTCGATGTCCTCGTGCATGCAGTCGTACCGGTCGTTCGTCTGACTGCAGGGTCCGCCCTGGTTGTTCAGCTGCTGGAGCTGACCGGAACTGGCCGAGCAGAGCCGCTTCTCGCGGAACATCACACCCTTCCAGTACGGATTCCCCTCGGTGACCTTCACGCCGGAGTACAGCCGGTACTGCCCGCCCGCCGACCGCCCCGGGTCGTCGAGACGATTCGTGATCGCGGGTGTCGTCCGCGAGGAGAGCCCCGAGGACTTGAGGATACTGTTGAACATCTGCTGAAACGCCCGGGAGAACCACTTCGAGTCCTTGCACCGCCGGTAGGCCTCCTTCTCGCCGACCGTCGACGGCGGATCGATGTCCCCGTTGCATCGCAGCACCAGCGCCGGGTACTCGCAGGTTCCCGTGTTGCTCGGATTGGAGAAGGAGACGAAGTTGAATTTTTTGGTCGGCTGCGGCACGAGACAGGGGTGGTCGTCGCGCCGGCATTTCCCGTTCGGCTTCGGAATCCACGGCCCCTTGCCCGAGCCATCCTGCAACACGAACCCCGCGCAGGTCTTGCCGGCCTTGGCCATCGAGCCGAGTTTCGCCAGCGCCTTCTTCGACCGGGTGCCGCCGCCCACACCCCGGTTCAGACCGATGACGTGGACGCGCGGGTCGTACTCCGGGTCGGCCTGTCCCTGTCCGACCATGTAGTTCGAGCTGTGCTTGCCCTGCACGAAGTCTCGGATCATCTCCTCCGTGCATCGGTACTTGTACTTCTTGGGATCGAACCGAAACGCCCCCGACAGCGATCCCTTCCCGATGTCGACGCAGTGCCCGTCCTTGCCCTTCTCCTGGGGCCGTTCGGGCAGGGGGACCCCGTCGGTCATCAGCATGACGTGTTTGGGACGGCACTGCTTGAAGCGATCCCGGTTGATGGCGTTGCTCGGCTGACTGAAGAACTGGTGGATGTCGTGCATCGTCGGCGCCAGCGGCGTGTTCCGCGAGATCGGCTGGCGCGACAGCTTGAACGGTTTGCTGGTGCTCCCGATGTAGTTCTCGAGGCCGTGGCGAAAACTGAAGCCCAGGGGGCTGGGCGCGGAGGTCGGATCGAGGTCGAAGGACGAACTGTTTTCGGCCTTCGCCTTCAGCGTTCCGGCGTCGAGCAGGCTGACCTGCGAATACAGCGACAGGTCCTGCATGTACCGCCCCGGGACCTCGAAGGTCTCGGGCGCGGCGATGCGATAGACGCCGAGGTTGTACGTCCCGGGATCGGACTCTCGGACGTTGCGGAAGCTCCCCTGGATCTCGTCCTCCAGGTGGTTGGGCGGCCAGTCGACCGTATCCTCGAAGTCCAGCCCCTTGGTCCCGTACGACTGGCCGTCCTGCGGCCACTTGTAGCTGTCGAAGGCGGCCGTCCCGAAGAAGATCTCGCCGCTGAGGTTGTCCATCAGCCCGTTGCCCAGCTGGGCGTCGAAGACCTCTTGGAAGTGCGGGCGCGGATCCTTGCGGTCCGGGTACTGTTCGAACTTCGGGTATCCCTTCTGGCAAACCCCGTCCGACGACTTCTTGCAGCAGATCGGGTCGCCGCGCGTGCGGATCCCTCGCATCCGAGGCACCAGCCAGCACCCCGGCCCATAGATGCGATGGTCGATGTTCGTCACCGACTGGTTGCGCAGGCCGTTTGGCTTGAGCACCATCTCGCCCGTCAGAATCTCCTTGAACGTGACGTGTCGGGGCTGGGTGTGGTTCAGCAGCCGGACCGGGAACTCCAGCTGATCTCCGGCCGCACCGCCGGCCCGCTTGACCGTATTGAAGACCGACTCCTTGCCCCGCATCCACACCTCGAACCGCTCGCCCATCGGCGTCGCGGGATTGTAGTGGGACGTCCAGAGCGACGAGGGGTTCCACGACGGACGCTCGTACTCCGAACACGGCGGCTCCCAGACCATGCACGATCCGTACATGATGGGATTCGACTTGTAGTCCGGCGGTCGAGCCAGATCTCCCGAGTCCGAGACGTGCAGGGCGTCCTTGGGGCGGTATTCGTCGGGCTGGGAGGGATACGGATCGTCGGTGATCCCCACCCCCAACGGGGCGTAGTCGCGCTCGGGATACATCTCCGCTCCCTCGGAGGTCCACTCCATGCTGGCCGAGGAGTCCATCACCATCAGCACGAAGGGCTTCTTCCCCTGCTCGCCCGCCTCGTTCGGGTTCTGGACCACCTGCGCCCGGACCCCGGAGGGGGCCATCAGACCGACCGCCCCCGCCGCCACGGCCGCCAGCAGCACCCACCGTCGCATCCGCGCCGCGATGTCTCGTCGCCGGGACTGCATCGTCTCTCCTGTCGAACGGAACGTTCGCTGATGCATCGCGTCAGTCGCACTCGACCGGGCCGATCATCCCCTCGAACAGCGTCCGCCCCACGCCCACCTGCCGCGGCTCGTCCCAGTTCTTCTTCAGTTCCCCGATCTTCGCCTTCGTCGCCACCGTCACCTTCTTGAAACAGAACCGATCGGAGTAACCGGGCACGGGAATGCCGCTGAGCGGATCTCGGATGACGACCTCGAACCGCGTCTGGCCGACCGCCGATTCGAACGACCGATGCTGGCCGTCCGAGAACAGCCCCGTTTCGTTCGACTTCTTGGGCGCCTTCAGCAGCGTCGAGAAATCGACCTCGTTCTCCGTCCGGTCCTGGACCAGCTTCAGCGGCGCCCCCTGTTCGACCAGCGACTCGCGTGTTCCCAGTTTGCTGAGGTGATCCTCGAGCTTCAGCTGCTGTTTACGCTCCATCGCCCCCCAGATCTGGCGAGCTTTGTCGCCGAGCCGCTGCGAGATGAACGATCCGGCCGCATCGGAAAACATCTGCGCGGTGGTCCGGATCCGGAAGTCCCCGGAGTAATCGACGCTGCGCGAGACGTTCCGCAGGCCGATCATCCCGACCGCCGACAGGGCCAGCAGAACCAGCATGACCAGGATCAGCGCGCTGCCCCGTTCGCCGGTCACCCCCGAAGTCGGCACCGGACCCTCGCCACTGTCGGTCACAGGCGTGCGCATCTCGTCCCTACCGGATGTTGCGGGCCGCGAAATTGGGCAGCTCGAGGTCGATCTGCGTGGTGTGGACGGCCGCCGCGTCGGTCGTGTCGCCGTCGGTGTCGAACGTCCCCATCTGCACGTGTGTCCCGCTGCCCCCCCGGGTCGTGAACGGTTTGTGCTCGAGATCGTCCTGCTCGGTCCGGGTCCGCAGCGACAGCCGAAGATGGGCGATCCGCGCCCGACCCGGATCGGGATCCGACGGATCCAGACAGTTGTAACCGGCCGTCGACCCCGAGGCGGGGGTCCCGCTGCCGTCGGGGGGCTTCCACTCCATCTTCCAGTCGGCCTTGACGATGTTGCCCGCCCCGTCCTCCGGCGCGCAGTCGAACCAGATCTGGAAGTCGGCGACATTCTCGACGATCACCGCATAATCCTCCCCCTCCTTGGCCCGATACTTCGCCGGATCGAGGTTCGACCAGTCCTTGGTCAACCCCTTCTCGATCAGCCGGTCGGCGTCGAGCCGCTCGCGCACCAGCCGGAGATTCCCGGGGTCGGTCGGATCCTGGCGCACGTGATACCAGAAGGCATCCAACAGCGCGGCCTCGTAGCTGATGCCCGCATCCTGCTGACTGGGCGGCTGCAACCCGTATCGCTCGTTGCCCTCGCGATGATACAGCGCGTGTTTGAACTCGATCTTCAGATAAGTCTTGCTGGGTAACTTGCCGCTGCTCGACTTCCCCTTCGAGGCGTCGCTGATCCCGGCGAACTGAAAGTAACCGTGCCGGTCCATCACCCGGATCACTTCCGTGTTGATCAGGTTCGGCCCGCTCGCCCGCTTCCCGATGATCGAGTCGTAGGTCGACTGCTTCTGAAACTTGTACCCGTGCGCCCCGGTCTGGACGTCGAAGGGGTTGTTCAGCTTCAGCTTGTAGAGCCCCCGCTCGGTCTCGAAGACCTTTCCACTGCCGCCGTCGGAGGCGATGTCGCCGATCTCGAACGACCCCGGGTATCGAAACGCCCCGATCACGACGATCCCGTCGTAGCTGGCTCGCAGATCCTTCGTCCGCTCGTTCGTCGACTGGAGATCCGGCTTCTTCTTCGACAGCACGCTGCGATCGTCCTGCCAGCCGCTGTAGGAGACTAGACCGGCGACACGAATCTCGGTTCCGTGGTCGCGCGGATCGGGTTTGACCCAGCTGTCGTGGTCCGAATCGGGCGTGCCGAACGCCCCGGCGTTGCGCAGGGCCGAACGCATCCGCTCGACCGCAAACTGCGCGTCGTTGACCGTCGTCGCCAGGCTGTCGGCCTCCTGCAGCGATTCGGTCGTCCTGGCGAAGACCGCATAGATCGCCAGACTGATCATCCCGGTGATCGCCACCGCGACCAGTACTTCGACCAGGGTGAACCCCCGCGAGTCGAGGCCTCTGCCTCTCCCCTCCGGGCCACCGGACTGTCGTCCCGTCGACATCGCTTACGACCCACTCCTTCGCCGGTTTCGACCGCCGCGCTCGAGGTGCTTCCGCTGAACGATTGTCGCCCCCATGTGGACGACCCGAAATCCGGCCTTCTCGTACTCCGGGATCTTTCCCTTCTCGACCGGGTCGATGATGGAGGTCAGCGATTTCTGCCCGCCGGAGACCGAGACTTGCCCCGAGCACGTCCCGGCCGGTTTGGACTGGGTCGCCCCCGGAAACATCCGATCGCCACCCGGAAAGACGACCGCGACCTGTACCTGGACGATCCCCGTCGAGGCCGACCCCGCCTTCTTGGGATCCTGCAGCTCGTCGCCCCGAAGAAACACGCAGTACCGCCGCGCCCCCGCGTCCGACAGTCGAATATCGACCGGCTCGGTGAAGACCGACTGCCACGTCCAGGCGTTGTCGACGACCGCACGGAGCAGCGAATCGTGGTGCCAGTAGCCGCTCTTCTTCTTGTAGACGGGCTCGAACTTCCCCTTCTGCGTCAACGATTTGTGCTGGCGCCAATGGTGGGACTCGGCCTTCATGAACTCGACCACGCGCCGGCCGACCTGCGTCGCGCCCGTCAGATCGCGGGAGAACGTGTATCCGCTCAGCGCCTGGTACTGCATCGCCAACACGCCGAGCATCCCGACCGCGAAGATCAGGCTGGCGACCATCACCTCGACCAGGGTGAAGCCGGCCCTCCCCCGCGTCTGTCGCTGCCCCTTCATGCGCGGTCTCTCGCCTCGAAGTCGCCTCGTGTCACGACAATCTCCGTCACTGACTGGCCCGCACCGCCCCGTTGAACGGGACGTGCACGACCCAGAAATTTGCCATCGTTCGCTCGCGGTCCTGTTCGCGCCGCTCGGATTTCGACGACGGACACTTCTTGTGGATCGATTCGACCTTCAAATCCTTGTTGCCGATCCACATCCGGAAATTCGCCCCCTCGCACAGCGGACCGTCGACGATGTTGCCATCCAGATTCAGCACCCGACCGTCTGGTGCAAAACAGAGCCACTCGGGCTGACCGGTCGCGTGACCGAGGATCCCGATGTCGCCCGAGATCTCCCGGACCGTCGTCCGAGCGACCTCGGTCGCCTTGTTCTTGTTCGCCTCGCGGCAACTCGTCGCCTGATTCGTCGTCCGATAGAGCACGATCTGCCCCTGATTGGCGGTGACGACCTCCGCCAACACGACCTGCGCCCGGCTCATCGCCTGATTGCGCGCCTCGCGAAACGAGTTCGCGACCTGGCGGGCAACCCGACGGGCCTCGGCCCGCTCGAGCGAATTCTCGACCGACGGGACGGCCAATCCGGCCAGCACGCTGACCAGCGCCAGCGTGACCAGCAGCTCGGCCAGGGTGAACCCCCCGGGCCCAATCGTTGTGCCATCGGGTCGAAGCATCCTCGCGCCTCGTCTCGTACACTGCGGTGTCTCGGCCATCGGGGCGAATGTCGCCCGCCGCCGACGACGGTCGAGCCGCTCACCCATATTACACGCAAGACTCGATCCACTTCGATCGCCGACCGCTGCCCGGTTTCCCGCCCGGCTCCCCTCGCCTCCCCGGATTCCAAGGGGGGACGCGCGGCGAGCCTGCGCAATCATTTCACAGGGGTGAATTGTTTTCACAGCTGCCGCCGTCCGCCCCCGCCGGACGCACCGAGCGTACCATCGACTCACCGGCCTGATAACGTTTCTGCACGGCGCCGTGGCGACCCTCCCCGACGCCCCGGGGCCGCCGCGGGGCATCGCGTAGACATTTCGCCGCCGTCGCGTTACCAATCCGAGCGCGTGTCGAGGATGAACGGCACGCACGACACGGTGCCGACTGCGGGCCCTCGTCCGACCCCCTTCGGCATCCATCGGATCCGCGAGCGACTCGAATCCCGTTCCACTCCGCCATCGTCGAGTCCGCGGCGTGCACGCCCCCCTCATCGATTTCCTCGACCCGCCCCCCTCCGACCCCGCTGCCGCGGGTCTGGCGCCGATGGTCGTTCTGACCCTTCTCTACGCCGCCCCCGACGCCGCTCGCGCTCAGTCCGCCCGGCTCGAAAGCCGCACGATCGGACGCGCCACTCAATTCCGCCGGATCGACGGCTCGACCGTCGAGCAACGCCGGTTCATCCAGGGGCTGTCGCTGTCGGGCTACGATCTCCTCGGCAATCGAACGGGTTCGATCCGGGCCCGGGCCGACGTCCGCTACGCGACCGACTTCGCCCTGCCGACTGCCCGCCGCGACACACCTCCGTTCGACCGGTCGTGGAACGACGTCGCCATCCGCCTGGCCTACGTCCGGTGGCGACCGATCCCCGGTGTCGAACTGACCGCCGGTCGACAGTGGGCGCGCGGCCCCCTCGGGTTGCGGGATCTCGACGGACTGCACGTCCACCTCGAACCGAACCTGGGCGCGGCGGCCGCTCCCGTCACCCTCTACGGGGGGCGCGACGTCCAGCGGGGGATGCACCGATTCGCGACCGACGTCGGCGACGTCCCCGGCTCGCCCGGCGCCGGCGGGAGCGGCGACGGCCCCGAGCAGACCCCCTGGATCGCCGGCGGGCGAGTCGGGCTGCGCTGGGGGGTCGAGGGGTCGCTCCAGTTCGCCTATCGGCGTCGGTGGCGACGGCGCACCTCGGCCGGCGCACATCCCCGCCACGTCCTCGGCTCCGAGCGCCTCGGTCTGGCGACCTCCGTCGCCCCGACCCCCCGACTGACGGTCTCGAGTGCCGCCAGCTACCACACCCTGCTCGAGCGACCCGACCGGGCCGAGGTCAATCTGACCTGGGAGCTGCCCGCCGACGCGGGCCGCCTGTCGGCCGGGGTCGAGCACCGAGTCCCCTGGTTCGACGCCAGCAGTATCTACAACGTCTTCGGGGCCTATCCGCACCGCGGTGCGCGACTCTCCCATCACGTCCGGCTCGATGCCCTGTCGACGGCCGTCCGAGCTCGCTCCTGGGCGCGACTGTACACTCGGCCGATGCGCCCCTCGATCCCGGCTCCCGTTCACGGACGCCGGCTCGGCGGCGCGCTGTCGCATCGTACCGACATCCGGCTGCCGGGACGGATCGTCGAATGGACATCGGAGGCCAGCGTCGAGGGGACTCCCGGGGTGGCCGGCGGTCGGCATCTGACGGCCGAGACCGGGCTGACCGTCCCGATGAGACTGCTCGACCGGTGGGAGATCTTCGGCCGTCTCTCCTACCTGCGCGCCGAACCGGGCGGACTGCGCCGCACCGGCGGCTGGGCGACGACGATCGTCGCCGGAACCTCGCTGCCCATCTCCGACTTCGGGACGTTCCGCCTGACCGGCGAGACGACCCGGGGCTCGATCGATTTCGACCAGACCAATCTTTACGTCACCATCGATGTCGACGTCCGCCGATGAGCCCCTCGATCCCCCGAACCGGACCGTGAGCTTCGACGCCCTCCTCCCAGTGAGATGTCGCCGGCGCGACCGCCGGATCCTGATCGCCGCCGCGGCCGGTGCGGCGGTCCTGGTCCTGTCGGTCGCATCGTCCCGCGGCGAGGAGGACACCGGCGCGTCGAAACGTTCAACACTCCCGCGACCGGTGTACGCAGAGGGCTCCGACCGTCTCCAGTTCTCCCATGCCGCCCACGCCGGGACGTCCTGCACCACCTGTCACGGGGGAGCCGCCGAGAGCACGTCGGCCGACGACGATCTCCGCCCCTCGATGTCCGTCTGCGCCGACTGTCACACCGACCGCGCCGAGCCGGCCCTGGAGACCTGTTCGGGCTGCCACGCGGGTTACACTCCCTCCGTCGACGGCGACATCGACAAACCCGAAGACTGGCGGCAGGTCGACCCTGCCCCGATGCCCTCGCCCGAACGCCCACCGGACCTGACCTTCGACCACGCGAGGCACGTCGAGGCGATCCGAGCGCCGGGCACCGGTTCGACCGGCGACGCCTGTCGCTCCTGCCACGGCTCCCCCGCCGATGGCGGGATATCGATGCCCGAAATGGAGCAGTGCGCCGACTGCCACGACTCGGCGAAACCGGGGGCACCCCGAGAGACGTGCGACACGTGCCATACCACCGAACCCAGGGGCGGAGGGACGTCCGCCTCGAACCGGCCGGCCTCCTCGTCCGACGACCGCGCGTCGCCCGCCGACCACGGGCCCGACTGGCTGGCCCGACACGGGACCGTCGCGAGGAGTTCGTCGACCCGCTGCACGGACTGTCACACCGAACGGGACTGCGCCTCGTGCCACGAGGAGGAGAGCGCCCGACCCTTCGCGGTCCATCCGCCGAACTTCGACTCCCTGCACGCCGCACAACCCCGGGCGAGCACCGACGGATGCACCGACTGCCACCAACCCGAGACCTTCTGCGCCTCGTGTCACGCACGCTCCGGAGTCTCGGCGTCCCCCCCGGACCGCCCCCCACCCGGGCGCGACGTCCACCCGCCCGGATGGACCAACCCCGGCGGAACGGGCAATCATGCGGCGATGGCGCGCCGCAACATCACCGAGTGCGCGAGCTGCCACACCGAACAGGACTGCAAAACCTGCCACACGCAGGTCGATCCCCACCCTCCGGATTTTCGGACGCAATGCGGGAACTGGCTGAAGGCCGACCCGACACCGTGCAAACAATGTCACGGCGACATCGACCGCCTGCGGGATCAGTGTCTGTAGGAGTCAGATAGACCATCGGGGGCCTGCCGACCGTCGTCCACGGCGCTGAAGCACCGCCGGCCGGGATGGCGACTGTCGATC
>JBDGRG010000266.1:0-10455 GCA_042218355.1 Bradymonadaceae bacterium | reverse complement strand
TACGCTTCTTTCAGCGTGCTCTGGAGTGTTCATCCCACGGAGTTGGAACACACCCGGACGGCGTCGACGGCCGCCCGGATCGGGTCAACCGCGGTAGGTGAACTGGAGGGGATAATCGCACAGGTAGAAGACGTCTCCCTCCTCGATCCGTTTCGATTCGATGCGGCTGCCGCGATATTCGACGCCGTTGGTCGAATCGAGATCCTTCAGATACCAGTTGTTGTTCCGGTAGACGATCGCGCAGTGCTGGCGCGAGATATTGCCGTCGCGGATCGTCAGGTCCGTATTCTGGCTACCCCGACCGATCACGAATTCGTCCTTCTCGATCGGATACCGGTTGTTGTTGAACAGAAGATAGACGGTCGGGCGACCGCTCGAGGCCTGTTGCTGGAAGTTCTGTTGTGGCACCGCCCCGCCGCCCTGATTCTTGGTAGGGGGTTGATTCTGGCGCTGCCAGCTCTGGTCCGCACTCTTCTCGCCGGGACTCGGGGGCGGCGGTGGCCCGCCCGAGTTGTCCGACGGACGACGCCGCGAGCCGGACTGCTGGCGATTGCGCTGTCCGCCCTGTCCCCCCTGACCGCCGTCGTTGCCGACGTTCGGCACGCCCTGCTTGAAGGTCTTGTGTTCGAGCGCCGAGGGATCGCGCCCGCCGCCCTGCTGCTGAGCGGGCTCGCCACCCCCACGGGGCGGCCCGGCCGGATGTTCGTCGGAGTAGTCGCCACTCGGGTCGACGCCCCCCTGCATCCCCGAGGGCGTGAAGTCGCGGGACCGGGCGTACTCGCGCATCGCCTCGTTGACCAGATAATCCATCGAGCAGCCCAACTCCCGGGTCATCTGCTCGAACAACTCCCACAGGTAGTCGCGGCAGTAGAAACTCCGCAGCGTCTTCCGATTTTTGTCCTGGGAAAAATCCTCTGACATGGGACGTGATCCGTGGTCTCCGGATTCGACCGAACGCCGGCGTGCATCGATGGCCCAACGGCCGACATGACGGCTCGTTACCCTGTAGTCACTCGATCGGACTCCACGACGCGCGGTGCGTCTGTCGGCCGACGCGCCTCCGGCTGGACGGACGCGAGCAGGTCGCGACGCGTACCCGAGTTTCGACCGCTGGAAGGTTCGTTGCGAGTTCCGGGCGCTGCGACGTGGATTGCCGAACCGTCCCAGAATGCTACCATACGACCTCGACGGTGTCTATCTACACCTCACCCCGATCCGAGTACATTCGGAGGTCTGCGCGCTCCGACCGACTCGCTCGCTCCGTCGTCTCCGTCCCCTGTCACCATGTCCACCGACGAAGAACGCCTCGACGTCCTGCTGCGCGAACGCGGTCTGACCCGCAGCCGCTCGCGAGCGAAATCTCGAATCATGGCCGGCGACGTCTACGTCGACGACGAACAGGTCGACAAAGCCGGTACGCGCGTCCCCGTCGATGCGGAGATCGAGCTGCGCGGGGACGCCAATCCCTATGCATCGCGGGGCGGACTGAAACTCGACGCCGCGATGGAAAACTTCGACCTCGACGTCGACGAACGCACTGCGATCGACGTCGGCGCCTCGACCGGCGGATTCACCGACTACCTCCTCCAGCACGGCACCGAACACGTCTACGCCGTCGACGTCGGATACGGACAACTCGCCTGGAAGCTCCGACGGGACGACCGGGTGACGGCGATCGAGCGGACGAACATCCGGGAGATGGACGAGGATGCGCTCGACGAGCCGTGCGACCTCGCGGTCGTCGATTGTTCATTCATCTCGCTCGAACTCGTCCTCCCGAACACCCTGCCCTTTCTCACCGACTCCGCCGACATTGTCGCCCTGATCAAACCCCAGTTCGAGGCCGGCCCGGACCAGGTCGGCGACGGGGGAGTCGTTCGAGACGAGGCGATTCGACGGGAGACGATCAAGGAGGTGTTCCGGATGGCCGAAGTAGAACTGGACCTCGAACGGAAGGGGTCCGTCGACTCGGACGTGCACGGCCCCTCCGGGAATATCGAACACTTCGCCTGGTGGCGGAGGTAATCACTCGGACCTCCCGCTGGTCGGCCCGGCTTTCGAGCAACTCCGGCCTTCCGTCGGTCGGCCCAGCCGTCTAGCCGCCGAACGACGATCGCACGACAATGACCGTGCGAAGGGTTCGAAGCCATCGAACCGTCAGATGTTTGGGCGGTCGTGTGGTTGTGCGGTCACAGGGGCGTGCGGTTTTAGGCCCCATCGCTCGATCGCCGAGGTCGAGCGCAGCGAGACCGGAATTGCTCAATTGCTCGATTTCAGCCCCGCGATGTAATCGCGTTTCTTCAGCTTCTTCTCGTCGCGGTCGTAGACGTCGAGAAAGAAATTCGCCCGCCCGTTCTCGTCGACGCGGACCGTGAAGTACTCGACGTGCACGGGGATGTGCCGCTTCAGAAAGATCGGCTTGTACTCGTACGTCATCCGGACCTTTTTCCCCTCCTCGTTGGTCTCGATCACCCCCGGTTTTTTCCTCGCCTTCTTCAGGTTGTCCGCCTCGATCTCGTGTTCCTCTCCCTCGAGGAGCTTCTGGACGTCGTACTTCTCGTACAGCCCCTGCTGGCGGAGCAGGAATTCAGCCAGACGCAACGGTTTCTCCATCCGCATGCAGCCGTGGCTGAACGCCCGGATCGTCCGACTGAAAAGATGCGTTTTGGGCGTATCGTGGAGATAGACCGCATAGGGATTCGGAAAAATCACCTTCACTCGACCCAGCGAATTCTTCTCGCCCTGTAGCTCCCGGACGTATTCCCATTCCTGTCCCGGAAATTTCACCTCGTAGCGATTTTTCGCGTACCACTCGGGAATGTTGTCCGGATCGGTCGTACTGACGTCGACCTTCCCCGACTTGCGCTGGAGATACGGAAACACTCGACCCAGCGAGGTGGACGGACCCTCCTCGCACTTCCCATCGGCTTCGGACCCACCCGACGCCTTCGCCCCGCCGGTCGTCGCCGCGGTCTTCCGCTCCGCACCGGGACAGAACTCGGCGTTCGTGGCTCGCACCTCGGCGGGGGCTCTCTCGAGCAGTTTCTCGATCGCGGCGACGTCGAAGACGATCTGATCTTTGAAGATCTTCTTCGTCTCGGACGAATCGATCCGTTTCGCGATGAACTCCTCGATCTCCACCTTCTTCCAGGCGGGTTTCGCGTCCTTGCTCTTCCCGTTGTTTTCCGCGGACGCAGCACCGGAATCGGAGGAATTCGCGGCCGACGGTTCCTCGTCCGACGTCGTCGCCGACTGCTGTTCCGAGTCTCCCCCTCCTCCGGCTTCAGCCCCGGTCCCGTCGCCGCCCGGTGCGCCCGCCTCGGCTTCCGCCGGTCCGATGCCGGCCGAAGCCAGCGCTCGGTCGGGCGCGAGACCGGCCGTTTCACCGCCCCCCTCGGAGGCCGACTGACGGTTCCCCTCCGTCGGGGGCTCGCGTTTCTTCTTCTCGTTCGTCTCGGTCTTCTCCTCGCGCTGCTGGACCGCGTATTTCAACCGGCGCAGCTTGTCCGTGTACGTCTTCTCCAGCGAACGGCGAACCTTGGGGAGGATCTCCTCGTTCCGAATGCGGTCGGTGACGTTCCAGTACGGGTTGTAGACGACCCGGTCGATGTACGCGCTGAAGGTCGGCGAATGGTTCGGGTTTTCCTTCTCCTCCTTCTTTTTCTTCTTCTTCTCTTTCTTCTCGACGTTCTTGTTGACCTTCAGTTCATCGTCGCCGATGACGACGGGGAACCGCATCGCGAGCTGCTGATCCTTCCAGACTTCGAGGTGGAAGCCGGGGAGATTCACCCGGACGTACAGCGGATCCTCGTGCCGGACCTCCGATGCCCGCCATCGCTGGAGATTCAATCCGATCTGATTGAGGCGCTCGCGGGCGGGTTTGTTGACGCTACTCCAGAACGTCGCGTGCGGCCGTCCGTTCACCTTCATCTGATGGGTCCGCTGGTACGCCTCGACGGCCTTCTCCAGCGTCTCTCCGTAGTGCTCGTCGGCCGCAGCATCCTTCGGAAAGTATCCCTCCGCGCGCAGTCGCAGCTTCAGCTCACGAACCGTCGAACTCGTCTCGCCCGGGGTGAGATCCCAGTCGGGAGCGACCTTGTCCCAACCGCCGTTCCGGACGATCTCCCGGTATCGTTCGTACTCCTTCTTCAGCTTGGCGTACTGCGGATGCGAGGGGGCCAACTCGTCGAGCACCTTCCCCGGAGCCTCCGACGTCAGCACCTCGTGGAGCGTGTCAGTCATTCGATCGTGGAGAATCGCAACCGGTTCGGCCACCGCATCGGCGACCTGGACGGCCTGCTTGCGGAGGGTCTCCGCGACGAACGGCCCCTTCTCCTCGTCCGGACGGTCGCCCTCGATGTTCGGATTCGTCCAGTAGTCGTCGGGCCGGGGGGAGACGTAGAGGTCCCGCAGCTGGAAGTGCTTCATGCGCCGCGAGTAACGCAAGACGTTCTCGGCGAGCACTCGCTCGAGCTTCGCGCGGACCCGAGCGTGTTCCTCGACCACCGGTCGGAGTGACTGCACTCGAGCCCGGAATCGTTTTCCGCGCCGATGCTCGGCGAACGTCCGCGCCAACCGACCGTCGCTCTCCTTCGACAATGCGAACTCGCCGACCTTCTGGCGGCCGACGATCGCGATCGCCGCCCGCTTCTCCTTCTTCCGGAGATCGAACGCCGACTTCGACTCGATCCGTTCGGCCAGGGACTGGAGTCGCGTCCGGAGCTCCGACAACTTCTCGAACTCGAAATGTTTCCGTGAGATCGCGTGCTCGTCGACGGCGTCGAGCCGATCGAACGCCTGCTTTCCCCGTTTGGAGAGGCCGTCCCGATCGGTCAGGCGGAGCTCGTGGTCGATCCGGCCGTACGCATCGTCAGCCAGCGCCAGGTACGGGGGCTCGTCGCGAGAAACCGACTCGCGCTGATCGTCGGCCCGCTCGCTCAGCTCGCGCTCGAAGATCGACTGCGCAGTCGTCTTCGAAGCTCGTTCGCGCAGCACGCGACCGATCCGGTCTGCCCAGGACGCGACGTATGCCTCGGCCTCGCGGTGCGGGATGGTCGACTCCCCGCACCCGGCGATCACCAGCGAGAGTAACAGTGCAACGAGCCCCGCCGCCGGCGGGTCTGTCTGTGGAGAGTCGCTCATCGGTTGCCCAGAATCGTCGGTCGGCGCGAAACCCGAAATCACGTCGTAATTGTTCAGGCGTGCGATTAACAGGCCACGAAGACGCGAAGACACGAAGAAAGGGGCAAAGGGAAGGCAATGTTCTCGATCGACGAAAGAGAACTCGGCCTGCTCTCGAGCTTCAGCACGGTCATCTCCGACCATGAAACCGAGCGGCTGATCTCCGTGAACATCTGCTGCCAGGGCCTGTTGTCGTTTTACTTTGCGTCTTGTTCTTTGCGCCTTTGCGCCTTCGTGGCCCAATCGTGCTGACCGCCCCGTGAACGGTTACATCACGTCGAAGCTATCCGCACACGCGTCACTGGAGCGGACGCCAGTCGGAACTCGGGATGGACTCCGAGGTCGGTGGCATTGCATTTCCCAGAATGTACAGGGCGCGGCGATTGGCCGCCTTGCGCGTCTCGTCGGGAGTCTCCACGGCGAGCACGTCCTCGCCAAACCCCTGGTAGTAAACCGGAATCTGCAGGCCGTGCTCGCGAAACCAGTTGCCGATCGCACGTGCCCGTCGCCGGCTGAGCTTCCGATTGCTGGCTTTCGACCCCACCGTATCGGTGTACCCGGCGATGAAGAGCTTCATCTGAAGTCCCTTGTCGGCGTGTTTTTGCATCGCCTCGCGGATCCGCTCGAGCGAACTCCTGAGCTTCGAGGCCTCGGACGACTTCCAGGTCGCCTTTCCGAAGTGGAATTCGACCTCCTTGTGGGGAATCTTCACCCAGAAGGGCTCGAGCAACAGTCCGCGCCAGAATCCGTGCCGGTCGTAGGCCTTCAATCGAATCGCACCGACGTCCTGCTCGACCGGCCAGGAGACCTCGAACTCCCGGCGTCCGTCGAGCTTGCGCTCGCGGCGGTGGAGGAGCTCTCCGTCGGCACTCTGGATCTCGGTCTCGACCCGGGCGACCGGCCGATTGCTCCGGATCGACAGCTCGCCGTCGGCCAGATCGACGTGCTCCTCGACGACGCTCAACTCGAGCCTCTCGACCCAGGTGACGTCGGTCTCGATCGTCGATTCGACCGTCCCGCCGTCGGCCGTCGTCGCCTCGACCTCGATCGTCCAGCTGTACGTGCCGGTCGGCTGCTCGATCGGCACGACCTCCCGCTCGCCGGCCCCCACGGCTCCGAACTGGACCGTCCGGGTCTTCCCGTCGGACCGTTCGAACCGGACGGTTCCACTCTCCAGAGCGCCGTCGGGACGGAGAATCAACTTCGGCCGGCTCTTCCCCTTCTGGGTGCGGTTCTCGACTCGATACTTCAGACTCGTCCCGGCGACGGCGGTGGCGCTCGCCGCAACGCACACAGCCAGCACTACGGCCATGCTCCCAAAACGACTCGTACGCGTTCGTCTCACGAACCTTCCATGGACAGGGGGGATCGAACGACCGCGGCTACGTCTCCGCGGACGGATCCGTCGACGGTCGAGCCGGCGGTCACCACGTCGGATGCGGCGCCGTCCCGACGGGGTGTCCATGATACACGCCCGACCGGCAGCTTGTGAAACACACTGCCCGCTCGGTTTGTTTCCCGGCAGGCGGCTCAACCGGCGCGTCGGACCGGGGTCTGCGTCTCCTCGCGGCGCGCCTCGCGCCATTCGACGTGCGCGACGACTGCCAGTCGCCGCAGATAATCGGTCCGATCCGAACGAGCGCGAAACCAGCGCAACGAGGCGCCGACCCGAGGCCGATCGACCGTCGCCAGCCGGACCAGCGCCCGCTCGATGCGGCCGGGGCGCGCCTCGGGGTCGTCGAGGCGATCGAGCAGATCGTCGACCTCGTCCTCCGCGACCGGTTCGACGCGTTCGACGAGGCGTTCGAACCGCTCACACTCGGCGATCATCTCCCGGGCCTTCGAGTCCAGCCGGTCCGTTCGATGGTCGACCGAGCGCGCGGCGGCGCTGTCGACGTCGTGGTTCGTCCCACCCATCGCTGTTCCTCCCGTCTATTCAGGCTCGATACGACACTCGTCCGACCCCGTCCGCGGACCGGGAACACCGGGCGCCGGTCGCGGTGGGGTCCACGTGTCTATGATCGAGCTTTTGGCCGCTGGCGTTGCGTCGAATTTCTCGTCGGGAGGAACTTCGCCCCTCGGGACCGGACTCGCGGAGCCGGGTCAGCCCTGCCGCATCGTCAGATACGCGACGTACGTCAACAGCCGACGCGGCATGAACCGCGTGGACCACATCGTCAGGCTATTGAGGATGCCGGGCACCACCAGCCGCCGCCGCTGCATCATCGCCCGAACGGCGATCGAGGCGACGTTCTCACTCTTCATCATCGTCAGTTTCTGATAGAGCGTGACCTCGTCCTGTCCCGCCGAATCGAAGAACTCCGTGCGAGTGACCCCCGGACAGACCGTGGTACAGCTGACGCCGGTTCCGTCGAGTTCGAAGTCGAATGCCTCGCTGAAATTGCGCAGCAACGCCTTGGAGGCCGAGTACGTCGCATAGAGCGGCGTCGGTTCGTACGCACCGATCGACGCGACCTGCAGAATTCGGCCCCACCCCCGTTCGACCATCTCCTCGCCGTACAGGCGCGTCAGATGGAGCGGCGTGCGCACGTCGAGATCGAGCATCGACTCCTGGTCGCTCCACTCCGTCTCCAGGAACTCTTCGTAGATGCCGAAGCCGGCGTTGTTGACCAGGACATCGACGGTGTACCCCTTCTGCTCGACCGCGTCGTACAGATCCTTGGCCGCTCCACGCCGGGCGAGATCCATCGAGATCCAGTCGGCGTCGACACCGTGGTCGTCCTCGAGTTCGGCGGCGACCTCCTCGAGCCGCTCCTCCCGGCGCGCAACGAGGATCATCGATGCTCCGCGGTCCGCCAGTTTGCGGGCGATGTCCACCCCGAGCCCGCTCGAACCTCCGGTCACCAGTGCCCAACGGTCGTCCAGATCGCTCATCGACTCCCTCCGATTCGGCGGCACGACTCCCGGCCGCCGGCAGACAGTATCAAAATCAGGATCAGCAGACCTCCGCCGGGGGCGCGATCCCCGGTCGTCGAGCATCCCCCGCCTCCGCCGCCGCCTCCGGCGTCCTCTCGACACTCGCCGCCCTGGCAGCTGAACCCCTCCGCGCACTGCGCATCGGACTCGCACGAGTCGAGGCAGGCGTCGCCGTCGCAGCCGGCATACGGGCTGCAGGAGGAGGGGTCGGGAACCGAACACGTCCCTTTCCCGTCACAGTGGCCCGCGGGCGTCGCCTTCCCCGCCCGACAGCTGGCCGGCCGACACGTCACGTCGGTGCCCCAGACCGCGCAGGTTCCCTCGCCGTCACATTTGCCGGTCTTGCCGCACGTCTCCTTCGGTTCGGCCAGGCAATCCTCCCCCATCGACGACTTCCGTTCGGGTGGCTCCTCGCCAGCCGGCACCGGCGCACAGGTCCCGTCGGGCTCCCCGGTGATCGACGACCGACACGCCACGCACGGTCCCGAACACGATTCGTTGCAACAGATGCCCTCCGAAACCGTCCCGACGCAGGAACCGTCGTAGCAGAAATCCGAGGAGAGACAGGGACCGCCGGCGAAACCACGCGCCTCGGTCCAGGTGGCCCCGAGCACCGCCTCGAACCGATTGATCGCCGTCGCTGCGCCCGCGGGCGATGCGTTCGGATTCAACCGGCGGACCGCGCCGTTGTCGCCCCCGATCAGGAAGTGCTCCCCGTCGAACGACGCGCTCCGTATCGTGAACCCGTAGAGTACTTCGAACTTGGTCTTCCCCTGTCGACGGATGACGTCGCCGCCCTGTCCGATCCGGACCACCGCCCCGCCCTCTCCCCCGGCCAACCACGTCCGACCGCTCCAGGCTGCAGCGCGAAGGGCCCCGGACACCTTCCCGATCGTCGTCAATGTCGCACGGACGTCGCCGCTCTCCGACAGCAGCGCAAAGGCCGCCTGTCCCCCCTTCGCACCGTAGATCAACCACTCCCGGCCGCTGAAATTCGCGCCGTAAATCCGGTCGAATCCGAACGACACCGGGTCGGTGTAATCACTGCCGTCGCGACGGAGCCGCTGCACGCGGCCGCCGCGTCCGACCACCAGCCAGAACCGACCGCTCCAGGAGACGCCCGACAGAGCCGTCCCGCCCAGATGGGAACTCCGTCCTTCGACCGTCCCGTCCGGGGCGATCCGCCTCATTGCTCCGTCCGCCCCGACGATCGCGAAATGCCGACCGTCCCAGGCGACGTCGTGCAATCGGTCGACCCCGCCGATGCGCTTTACGTCCGTCGCCGGGGTTCCGTCGGGTCCGTACAGCCGATAGGTCCCGCCGCTCCCGACCGCCGCAACGGTCTCCCCACCGGCCGCGACGGCCTCGATCGACTCGCCATCGAAACTCGCCGAGGCACTCGCCGACTCGAGCTGCGGATCGACCGACTGGACGGCCGACAGCGATGCGATGGCCACCAACCAGCCGTCCGACACCGCTCGAGCCCCCGACAGATCGTTGCCGGCCCCCAGTGTGACCGGCCCGTCGCCGACCGGCGTCCCGTCGGCCTCGAGTAGACGCGCACGGCCCCCGTCGCCCACCACCAACCAGCGGTCTCCCGACCGGGTCAGATCCCGGACGGATTTGGAACCGAGGGCGTCCTGCCACGAGGGAGTCTCCAGCCCGCCCGGCCCGACGACGGCGACTCGACCGTCCGCCAGGCCCACCGCGACCCGCCCGCCCGCCGCCGTCGCGGCGGTGACCGCCGCCCCCGAACGCCCGCTCAGTTCCGTCGCCGAATCGGGAATCTGAGCCCGACGAATGCGTGCGAACCCCCGATCGGTGAAGACGATCCACTTCCCACCGGCCCGGACGACCTCCACGATCGCCGGGCGACCATCCAATCGTCGACGCTGGGAGCGTCGTTGCAGCGAGCGGTCCCCGACGCGAACGAAGGTCCCCCCCGCGGTCCCGATCATCCACTCTCCGGAGGCGTGCGCGGCCGCGGTGAGAGCTTCGCCACCGACGACGGAACTGATCGTCGACGTCGGTCGCCCGTCGCGGTTGATCAGTTGAGCGTCGCCGCTACTCAGTCCCAGAAGCCAGCCCTTCGCCCCCGCCTCCAGACAACTGGCCTTGCCGTCGAGATCGTACGAGTTCCCCGCCTCGTTCTGGGGCTCGCCCGACGCATCGAGCCGCTGAACCGTCCCGTCGGCCGCCGCGACCAGCCATCCGTGTTTTCCCCGTGACTCCAGGTCAATCCCGGCCCCGGCGTTGACGAATCGGCCGCTGACCGACGCCGCATTGCCCCCGGGTCCGACCAGCTCCACTCGCCCGGAGGCCCCCCCGACGAACCAG
>JBDGRG010000265.1:5960-7237 GCA_042218355.1 Bradymonadaceae bacterium | reverse complement strand
CCTGTGGTTCGTCGGCGACGTGGACCCCATCCTCGAGGAGATCGAGGAGTTCCTCGCGGGCTCGCGGCGACGCGAGGAGTCGGACCGCGTCCTGGCGCACCCCCCGAGATGGCGACCGACCCACTCGACGCGATTCGCGACCGGACGGGCGCTGCCCACGACCGTGTCGAAGCCGTGATGTCCGCCCGGTTCTTCGACGTCGATTCGTTCGACGTCGACCGCTTCCGTGAGCTTCTGGTCGCCTATTACGGCCTGTACCGGCCGCTGGACCGGCGTCTCGAACGGCGCATCGAGGAGTTGATGCCCGACTTCGAGCATCGCGATCGTGCCGGCCGGCTCGCCTCCGATCTGGAGACGATCGGGATGGAGCCGGCGGCGATCGACCAGCTCCCGGTCGCGTCACTCGCTGCCATGCCCGCGTTGGAGACGGCCCCGGCGCTGGCGGGTTGTCTGTATGTCGTCGAGGGCTCGGCGCTGGGCAAACGAGTGATCCGACGCGACCTCGCCGCGGATCTCGGAGACGACCTCCTCGGCGCCGACGCGTTTTTCGCCGATCGGCCCGAGGAGACGAGTCGACGGTGGCAGGCCTTCCGCGAGCACTTCCGCCGCCGTGTCGATCGGTCGGAGGCGCTCGAGGCCGCCGTCCAGTCCGCTTCGTCGACCTTTCGAGTGTACACGGAGTGGTTCGATGAGTGACCGCCAGTTTCGGACGCGCGGGAGAGTGCAGGTCGACGACGACCTCGATCTCGAGCGGTGCCATCGGGATCCGATCGAGCTGAATGCGAGTATCCAGCCCCACGGGACGATGCTGCACGTCGATCCGGAGTCGCTCGAGGTGCAGTCGGCGGCCGAGAACACGGCGTCGTGTCTCGGAGGGCGTCCGTCGGAGCTGCTCGGAGCGTCGGTCGATGCCTTCCTCGACGACTCGGGGGTCGAGGCGATCCGAGACCACGCCTCTCGGGAACTCCAGCACATGGATCTGTTCATCTCCGAGGCCGGCTCGGAGCGGACGGTCGCATCGGTCTTCAATCTGGGTGAGGATCTGGGGCTCGAGTTCGACACGATCGTCGGCGACGAGCAGTCGTGTACCCGGGTGCTGGCGTCGGCTCGCTCGTACTTCGACCGGTTGCGAACGGTCGAAGGGCGCGATCGACTTCGCGAGGAGGCGGTCCGGGTGGTCCGTGAGATCACGGACATGGACCGCGTGATGTTCTACGAATTCGGTGAGCGGGGAGATGGGCGGGTCGTCGCCGAGGAGTGCGAGCAGGGGGTTCGTT
>JBDGRG010000265.1:0-5950 GCA_042218355.1 Bradymonadaceae bacterium | reverse complement strand
CTCGGTCAGCGGTTTCCGGCGTCGGACATTCCGGAGCCGGCGAGGCGGCTGTATCGGAAGAACACCCTTCGGTACATTCCGGATGTCGAGCCCGATCCCGTCCGAATCGTCGGCCCGGAGGGACCGCGGGACCGTCGTGAACTCGATCTGACGTACTCGGGACTGCGGGCCGTCCCCCGGGTGCACTGCCGGTACCTGAGAAACATGGGGGTGGCGGGATCGATGTCGATCTCCTTCGTGGTCGAGGGTGAACTGGCGGGGCTGCTGGCCTGCCACTCGGTCGAACCGGTCGCGGTGGGGTGGTCGAGGCGGGAGCTGTGTCGGCAGGTCGGTCAGATCGTCGCCGATCGGCTCGCGGGTTTGCGAGCGACGCGTCGCGAGCGTCGGATCAGGGAGTTGGACGATCTGGAGGAGGAGGTCGACGATACGTCCGGCGGGTACGAGGAGTTACTCGAGCAGATCGGCCATCACCGAGACCGGTGGCTACAAGGGCTGAACGCGTCCGGGATGCATCTGTGCCTGCGAGATCGCACACTCTGGCTGACCGACGAGGAGACCCGGCGAGCGGGGGGCGAGTTGTTGGACTGGATCGAGTCCGAACTCGTCGAGCACAGCCGGGTCGCGGTCGATTCGATCGTCGAGGAGATCGATGCCGAGTGGGATCGACCGGCCGTCGCCGGGTTTCTGGCGGTCCGGCTCGGGGAGACCGCCTCCTCGTACGCGGTCTGGTTTCGACCCGAAGAGAGGCGGACCGTCGAGTGGGCGGGCGACCCTCGGAGGCCGGCGAGCCTCGACGACGGTGAGGAACGGATCGACCCGCGCCAGTCGTTCGAGACGTGGACACAGGAGGTGGCCGGCCGATGCGCACCGTGGTCCGAGACGGACCGGGCGGTCGCCGACGCATGTCGGAAGCTGTTCAGCCGGCTGACGCTCGAGACGCAGTACGCGCAGCTGCAGACGCTGAACGAGCAGCTCGAGGTGATCAACGAACGCAACCGCGAGCTCGTCGAACGACTCGACCAGGTGGCTCGGACCGACGACCTGACCGGGCTGCCCAACCGCCGCGAGTTGAACCGTCGGGTCCGCGAGGAGGTCGACCGGGCGGAGCGATATCAGAGTGCGCTCTCGTTCATTCTCCTCGACATCGACCACTTCAAGTCGATCAACGACGAGCGGGGGCACCGGGCGGGCGACCGGGTGCTCGAGGAGGTCGGGTCGTTGCTCGACGGTGAGACGCGGGGTCCCGACCTGCCCGCTCGGTACGGGGGCGAGGAGTTCGCCGTACTTCTGCCGAACACCGAGCTCGACGAGGCGGTCGAGCTGGCGGAGCGACTACTGGAGGCGCTCCGTTCCCACCGGTTCGAGCTCGACGACGACTCGATCTCGGTGACCTGCAGCGCCGGGGTCAGTTCGCTGCGGGCCGGCGACGATGCGGAGGCGCTGATCGGCCGGGCGGACGAGGCGATGTATCGAGCGAAGGATGCCGGCCGCGACCGGGTCGAGAGCGAAGAGGTCGAGCGGTGAGCTCCCCGCCGGGTTCGGGCGTGAGTGATCGATGGAAGCAGTACTGGCCGTGGGCGGTGCTCGTGGCGGTGACCGTCGCCGTTTACGTGCGCGTGCCGGAGTTCGGGCTGATGGTGGGGTGGGACGACGAGCTGTATCTGCTCCGCCGACCCGAGGTCGTCGACTGGTTCGGCGCCAGCTGGTGGCAGCGGCTGGCGACGCCCTCGCTGGGGTATCCGGTTCCGCTGCCGACGTTCGTCCACTATCTGGTGCGCCAGCTGCCGGCGGACTGGGTCCTCCCGTTCAACCATCTGGTCAACCTGGCGTTTCACCTGACGAACGTCTGCCTGGCCTACCTGCTGGCGCGCCGCTGGCTCGACGACGAGCGGGCCGCGCTGGCCTGCACGGCCCTGTGGGCGGCGCATCCGTTGCTGGTCGAGAGCGTCGCCTGGCTGGCGAATCTCAAGGGACTGATGTTCGCCACCTCGGCCCTCGCATCGATCTGGCTGTGGGAGCGTCATCTCGACGAGCCGAGCTGGGGGCGGTCGACGGCGATCGCCGGGGCATTCGTCGTCGCGCTCGGATGCAGGCCGGACGCGATCGTGCTGGGACCGATCTGGATCGGACAGACGCTGCTCCGCGACCCCGCCCGCCTGCACGACCCCCGGCGATGGGGGCCGCTGGCCGTGGCGGTCGTCGGCTCGGCGGCGTACCTCCCGATCGCCGTCGCCGGACAGCAGGCGGTCGTGGCGAGCGAGAATCTGGGGTCGGGTCTGAACGTCGGATTCGGCGAACGCCTCCGACGGATCTTCTCGGGGCTGACGCTGCAGCTGGAGCACGCGGTCTATCCCCTGGGGCTCCAGCCCGACTATCCCGCCGATTACCCCGGCGCGGCGCGCGATGCCTGGATCGGCGTCGGACTCTTCGTGCTGCTGATCGCGGCGACGGTCGGGAGCTGGCGTCGGGCCGGGACGTCGGATCGCGGGTGGTTGGTCTGGTGGATGTTCTACGCGCCGGTCTCGGGTCTGGTCGTGCTGCCGCGCTTCACGGCCGATGCGTACATGTATCTCCCGTTGTTCGGGCTGCTGGTCGCTGCCGTCGGGGGCGTCTCCCGGGTGCTGTCTCGCAGTGAGGTCCGCGTACGGCGCGGGCTGAAACGGGCGTCGGTCGTCGGATTGGTCGCCGCGCTGGGGCTGGCCGCGCATGTCCAGACGCTGCGCTGGCGGAACATCGTGGCGCTCTGGCGGCCGGTGATGCGAGCACAACCGTCGAACATCAAGGCCAAGTGGATGGTCGCCAGCGGCTACGTCCGGGCGGAGGCGTACGAGAAGGCGCTGGCGATCTATCGGCCGGCCTATTCGGCGTTCGTCGCGGCCGGACGAATTCCGTTTCGGATGGTCGTCGCGCTCGAACGCACCGGACGTCATCGCCGAGCGGTCGAGGTTGCCGCCCGGATGATGACCTACGAGGGGAAGACGAGTTCGGAGGTCGAGCGCTTTCTCGTGCGCACCGTGGTCGAACACGAGCTGTCGGTCGAGCCCGGCGGGGCGCTCGCCCCCGTCCTCGGGCGAGCCGCCGAGACCGTCCTCGAGGAGAAGGGCGGCTTCGAGGCCGCCTTCTGCCGACGAGCCGTCGAGCACTTCGCCGACGAGGGACTCGCGGACCTCGCGCGGCGGTTTCGACGGTGCAGCGCCCCCGCGTCGCCTTGATCCTCCGGGGTTGGTCTCGCCATAGTCCCGCGCGCTTCGCCCTCGGGCCGGGGTCGGTTTTCGGTCCGACCCTGTCCACGAGCCCGGTATACCGATCGTGTCTCCAGCCTTCGCACGACGAGGAGCGACGATGATCGAGGACGACCCGCTCGAGTTTCTGAAGGGCACGCTGCGATCACCGGCGGAGGTCGGGTCCATCATCCCCAGCTCGAGGTATCTGGCCGAGGAGTACGTCCGCGACTTCGACGTCGAGGACCCGGCGGTACTGGAGCTCGGGCCCGGCACCGGTCCGATCACTCGGGTGCTGCTGCGCGAGACGGACGATCCGTCGCGTTACGTCGGGATCGAGCAGGACGAGGAGTACGTCGACGTCCTTCGCGAGAAATTCTCGGACGAGGCGCATTTCTACCACGGTTCGGCCGAGGAGATGGTCGACTACGTCGACGACGCCGGACTCGAGGAGGTCGATTTGATCGCCAGCGCGCTCCCGTTCGCCACGCTGCCCCAGCCGGTTCAGGCGCGCATCTACGACGGGCTGGAGGAGCTGATGGACGAGGGAACTTGGTTTCGAGCCGTCCAGCTCGCCCACGCCTGGCCCGCCCCGTCGGCGCGGAAGTTTCGGCGGGCGATGAACCGCCGGTTCGGACCCTTCAACCGCAGCCAGCTCGTCTGGCGGAACATCCCGCCCGCCTTCGTGCTGACGTGGCGAGGGTGAGGGCCTCCCTGTGGTCGGCCCGGCAATTGGGCAATTCCAGCCTCGCGAAACTCGGCCTCAGCGATTGAGCGATTGGGCTTACAACCGCACGACCGCGCAACTGGACGACCGAGAGACGACAGAGTCGCACGGTCACGGCTCGGCGGTTCGGTGCCTCGACAGCTTAGCGGCTCGGGGTTCGACTGCGCGCCCAGTGCCGAAAGGCAATGGTTGTGCAGTTGTTAGCATCTCGACATCTCAGCAACTCAGCATCTGGACGGCAGCCTAACGGCTCAGCAGCCCAGCAGTCCAACGGCCCAGCAGCCTCGTGATGGAGTCCTTCGACGGCGACCACATTCTGGAGATCGAGGGGGTGACCAAGCGGTACGGAGACCTGACCGCCGTCGACGACGTCTCGCTGGCGATCGAGCCGGGCGAGATCGTCGCGCTCTTGGGACCCAACGGCGCGGGCAAGACCACGCTGATTAGCTGCGTGACCGGACTGCTGACGGATTTCGAGGGCGAGGTGCGCGTGGCGGGGTTCGACGTCACCGACCGCCCGCAGATCACGCGCCGGTTGGTCGGGCTGGTCCCTCAGGAGCTGAAGTACGACGCCTTCTTCACTGTGCGCGACGTCCTGCAGTACCAGGCCGGGTTCTTCGGCGTCCGGCCCGAAGATCGGCGGGTCGACGAGTTGCTCGAGGCCTTCTCGCTGGCCGACAAAGCCGACCAGCGCACCCGACATCTGTCGGGCGGCATGCAGCGCCGACTGATGATCTGCAAGGCGCTGATGCACGATCCGGTGTTGCTGTTCCTCGACGAACCGACCGCCGGGGTCGACGTCGAACTGCGCGAGGAACTGTGGGACTACGTGCGCGGTCTGCGTCAGCGCGGCACGACCATCGTGCTGACGACACACTACATCGAGGAGGCCGAGCGGCTGGCGGACCGCGTGGGGATCCTCCACGAGGGCGAGCTGCTGCGCGTCGACGACCGCGAGGATCTGCTCCGCGAGTTCGGCGTCCGCCGGCTGTCCGTCGAATTTGTCGACGAGGTCGCCGACGGGGCCCTGCCGAGTCTCGACGGGTTGGAGGTCGAACGCGAGGGCCCCCGGCGCGCGACGCTTCAGTACCGTGTCCCCACCGGCGAGCTGGAGGGCGGGACACCCGTCGACCGCTTTCTGCAGGCGATCGGCGATACCGGCGCGAGTGTCCGCTCACTCGAGGGCGGCCGGACCTCGCTGGAGGAGGTCTTCAAGCAACTGATCTACGAGGCGAACGGCTGATTCGCGCTCCCGAATCGTTGTGCTCGCGCGCTCGAGCTGCCGATCGATTCATCCGAGTCCACTTCGACCCCCTGCATTCCGTGAGTTCCTACGAACCGCCCGCTCCACAGCCCGACAGCCCCGCCGACCGGGGCCCGTCCGTGTCGTTCGACGGCGAACGGGAGGGGTTCACCTCCGAGGCCGAGGAGGCCGCGCGCGAGCGGATCGCCGAGACGGTCGCGATCGCCGAGCAGGGCGCCTGGTACGGCACCTGGATGCTCTTCAAGAAGGAGATCGACCGGTTCTGGGGCGTCGCCGCCCAGACGATCGTCAGTCCCGCACTGACGACGCTGCTCTACTTCCTGGTCTTCGGATACTCGCTCGGCGGACGGCTGAAGACGATCAACGGGGAACCCTACGTCGACTTTCTGGTCCCCGGGCTGGTGATGCTGTCGCTGATCAACAACGCCTTTCTCAACTCGGCGTTCTCGTTCTTCATCGGCAAGATCCACGGCATCATCGTCGACGTCCTGGTCACCCCGCTGAATTACGTCCAGTTGGTCGTCGCCTATACCGGCGCGGCGATCGTCCGGGGGATGCTGGTGGGCGGGATCATCTGGGCGATCGCCGCGCTGATGGGGGCCGGGACGGTCTACAACGTCGGCGTGACGCTCGCCTTCATGTTCCTGACGGCGCTGGCCTTCTCTGCGCTGGGACTGATGATCGCGGTGGTCGCCGAGGACTTCGACCACATCAACTTGCTGCCGAACTTCCTGATCA
>JBDGRG010000264.1:0-3599 GCA_042218355.1 Bradymonadaceae bacterium | reverse complement strand
TTTTGGTCGGTGAGCTGGACGACGGCGAGGTCGACTACGAGCTGGTGACCTCGTGTCTGGTCCCACTCGGCGAGATGCACGGCAAACACGTGGTCACCGTCGAGGGAATGAACCTCGAGGAGGGCGAGCTAAATCCCGCTCAGCAGGCGGTTGTCGACTACGGCGGCACGCAGTGCGGGTTCTGCACGCCGGGCTTCGTCGTCTCGTTGGTCTGGTACCTGATGTGCGGGGAGGGGGAGCCGACGCTCGACGGGTTCCAGCGGGCCATCGGCGGCAACCTGTGCCGATGTACGGGCTACGAATCGCTCAACCGGGCGAGCCGAGCGCTGGTCGAGGCGTTCGGCGAAGGCGGCGAACATCGCGAGATCTGGGAAGCGGACGACCGGATCGCGGCGCTGGCCGAGGCCGGCATGATCCCCGCATACTTCACGGATGCGGCGGAGCGCGTCGCCGAATTCCCGCAACCCGAACCGCCCGACGAGGAGATCGACGTCGCCGACTACTTCGTCGCCGGCGGCACCGACATCTACGTCCAGGAGGGCGAGGACCTCCCGCACTCGCGGGTCGCCGTCCTCAACCACTTCCCGGAGATGGACGAGATCCGCCTCGAGGACGGCGAGTTCCGCTGCGGCGGACTCGTCTCGTTCGAACAGTTCGGCCAGCATCCCGAGATCAGACGGCTGATTCCGGCGATCGACGACCACCTCTTTCTGGTGGCCTCGCTGCACATCCGCAACCGCGCGACGCTGGGCGGGAACATCGTCAATGCCTCGCCGATCGGCGACATGACGAGTCTGGTCTTCGCGCTGGGCTCGGATCTGGTCCTGCAGTCCGAGGACGACCGCCGCGTGGTGCCCATGGAGGACTTCTACCTCGACTACAAGGTGATGGACCGCGAGGAGGACGAACTGCTCACCGAGGTCGTCTTTCCGGACGGCGACGAGCGGACGCGGGTCAACTTCGAGAAGGTCTCCAAGCGCAAAGCACTCGACATTGCGACCGTCTGCTCCGGGGCGCGGCTGAGGACCGACGACGAGGGTCGGCTGACCGAAGCGAATCTCACGATGGGCGGTGTGGCACCGGTGCCGCTTCTGCTCGAGAAGACGCGCGACTACCTTCTGGGTCGAGAGGTCACCAGCGGCACGGTCGAGAACGCCATCGCCGTCGCCGACGAGGAGATTTCGCCGATCGGCGACGTCCGCGGCGGCGCGGACTACAAGCGATTGCTGGTCCGACAGTTGCTGATCGCGCACTTTACGGAGCTGTATCCGGACCGCGTGCAATTCAAGGAGTTGGCGAGCTGACTGGCAGCGACCGAGCGTGAGCGAGGGAGCAAACCATGGGTAGCGAAAAAGAACACGTCGACGCGCCGTTCCACACGCGGGGCGAGTCGGAGTACGTCGACGACGTCGACCCGCCCAGCGGGATGCTGCACGCGGCCGTCTTCCCGTCGCCGGTGGCGAACGGGACGATCGAGTCGCTCGACGCCGAGGCCGCGCTCGAACGCGACGGGGTGCACGGCGTCTTTACCTCCGACGACATCCCCGGCGAGAACGACATCGGGCCGATCGTCTCGGGCGAGGGGATGCTCGCCGACGGTGACGTCTCGTACATCGGCGAGCCGGTCGCCTTCGTCGTCGCCGACAGTCACGAGCTGGCTCGGGACGCCGTCGACGACATCGAGATCGAGGTCGACGAGGAGGAGCCGATCGTCGATCCGCGGGAGGCCCACGACGAAAATCAGTTCATCGGGACACCACGAACCTTCGATCTGGGCGACGTCGACGAGGCCTGGGACGAGTGCGACGTCGTCCTCGAGGACAGCTGCGAGATCGCCGGGCAGGAGCACGTCTATCTGGAGACCAACCGGTCGCGCGCCGTTCCGGCGGAGGGCGACCGCGTGATCCTCTATTCGTCGACGCAGAGCCCGTACAATGTCCAGCGCGCCGTCTCGCGAGTGCTCGATGTCGAGGAGCACATGGTCGAGGTCGACGTCAAGCGGCTCGGGGGCGGGTTCGGCGGCAAAGAGGACCAGGCGACCCAGTTTGCCGCGATGGTCGCCATCGCCGCCAAGGAACTCGATCGACCGGTCCAGATCGTTCTCCACCGGCTCGACGACATGATCATGACGGGCAAGCGGCACCCGTATTCGGCCGATTTCAAGATCGGGGCGAAGGAGGACGGCACCATCGTCGCCTACGACGTCGAACTGTACCAGAACGCCGGCGCCGACGCCGATCTCTCGCCCGCGGTCCTCGAGCGGAGTCTCTTCCACGCCACGAACTCGTACTTCATCCCGAACGCGCGGATCTACGCGGCCTGCTGCCGGACGAACATCCAGCCGAACACGGCGTTCCGCGGGTTCGGCGGGCCGCAGGCGATGTTCGTGATCGAAGCGGCGGTCGCGAAACTCGCCGAAAAACTCGACATGTCTCGGGAGGAGCTGCAGCGGCGGAATCTGCTGGAGGAGGGCGACGTCTTCCCCTACGGCCAGAAGGCCGAGCAGTGCAAGGCCCAGGTGACGTGGGACGATTGCGTCGAGACGTTCGATTTCGAGGAGATGCGCGAGGAGGCCGACCGGTACAACGAGGAACACGAGGCCTCGAAGCGCGGGCTGTCGATCATGCCGATCTGCTTCGGCATCTCGTTCACCAAGACCCACCTGAACCAGGCGTCCTCGCTGCTGCACGTCTACACCGACGGCAGCGTGAGCGTCTCGACCGGTGGTGTCGAGATGGGGCAGGGCCTGTCGACGAACATCGCGGAGATCGCCGCCGAGGAGCTGGGCATCGACCGCGACCGGGTCAAGCTCGAGAGCACCAACACGACCCGGATCGCCAACATGTCGCCGAGCGCGGCGAGTGCGACGACCGATTTGAACGGAAACGCGACGATCCTGGCCGCCGAGCGGATCCTCGATCGGTTCCGCGATATGCTCGTCGACGAGATCGACGATGTCGACGACCCCGAAGCGATCGAGTTCGCCGACGAATACGTCTGGGTCGACGGACAGAAAACCGACTGGACGTGGGAAGAGACGGTGATGGAGGCCTATCACCAACGGATCTCGCTCTCCGAACACGCGTTTTACGCCACGCCCGACATCTGGTTCGAGGCGGACAAGGAGGAGGGTGAGCCCTTCGCCTACCACTGTTACGGAACGGCCATCACTCAGGTGACCGTCGACTGTATCCGCGGGACGTACGACATCGACGCCGTGAAGCTGGTGCACGACCTGGGCCGTCCGTTGAACAAACTCGTCGACCTCGGTCAGGTCGAGGGGGGACTGGCGCAGGGGTTGGGCTGGATGACCCTCGAGGAGCTGGCCTGGGACGACGACGGGCAGCTTCTGTCGGGTGCGCTGTCGACCTACAAGGCGCCCGACGTCTACACGATGCCGGACGAACTCGACACGAAGCTGCGCGAGGAGGAGAACCCGGTCGGACCCCGCGGGTCGAAGGCAGTCGGAGAGCCGCCGCTGATGTACGGGATCGGCGTCTACTTTGCGATCCGCGATGCCATGCGTGCCTACGACGCACGCGATTACGCGTTCGATGCGCCGGCGACCCCGGAGAAGGTGCTCATGGGGCTCCACGGTC
>JBDGRG010000263.1:912-5461 GCA_042218355.1 Bradymonadaceae bacterium | reverse complement strand
CGCGGCCGGCCACAATGGTCCCGACCACCAGGCCCCCAGACTCGCCAGGATCCACGCCGCGAGCCAGCGCCCGTCGAGGCCGACCGACGAGTCTCCACACGACGGACAACGGAGCCCCTGGCTGACCCGGTCCCACTCCTCTCGCTCCGGGTCCGAGAGTGGCTCGAACTCGGTCTCCTCACCACCGAGCCGGTCGTCCAGCGTCCCGTCCCGTGCGTCGGTGAGTATCTCCCGAGCCCGTTCCACCTGGCTTTCGGGCACCTTCAATTTCACGCCGCCAAACGCCTGAGACAGGAGAGGATCGGCGGCGACGATCTCGTCGTCGACCACCCGAACGCGGATGTTCGCCTCCTCGAGTTCCGTCGCCGCGAGCTTGGCAGGGGTCGGCGCGTTGAAGGTCCGAACTGTCACCAGATCCGTCGGCATCTCGGTAGCCCACTCGGTGGGGGCGAATGCTGAACCGAGCCTCGGAGGACTCGACGGTCACGACTCTATTCGGACGAGCCCCCTGCTGCAACCGGGAGACGGGTGGGCCGCACCCCGCATTCAGCCCGCCCGAAACGTCCCGGCGGACCGCTCCACCGGGACGGCGGGCACCGCGACCGTGGCGAGCTCCGACCAGAGGGGGTCGCGAGACACGCTCATTCTTCCTCTTCTTCCTCGTGCGCCTCCCCCTCTCCGCTCGGCGGCCCCCCGCCCCCGGCCGACTGGTCGACGTGGGCCTGCGCCGCACCGTGCTCGTAGACGAGCGCGCCGCCGGCTTCGCCGACGCGATAGCCGAGCCAGAAGACGACGACCGTGCCGGCAGAGGCGGCCAATGCGATCCAGCGCCGGCGACGCTCGTCGGTCGGGAGGGCAACGGGCAGAATCATCAACACCAACACGGCGCCGGAGGCCCAGTAGAACTGTTCGGCTCGCTCCTCGTGGACCTCGATGGCCTCCTCGGCGACGACCTCCTCGACCTTCTCCTCGTTGCTCTCCCCCGTCTCGTAGGCGATCCACCCCCCCGCGAAGAGAATGGCCTGGAGCAGGGCGGCGATCCACCAGCTGCGGGCCGGCAACCACCTCTTCGACCAGGCGACGAACAGACCGAAGCTGACCAGCGGCATCAAAACGGCCAGTGCGACGGGGACGTGGACGAGTTTCGGATGGAGCGGTGCCTCGAACATATCGGTTCTCCGATGTTAGAGGGACAGACTGGGCGACCGCGTCTGTCACCCGATCGTCGGCACCGTGGGCGCGGCTCCAATCCGACGTCTGTGAGTTTCTGCCACTCGGCCCCTGGCTTCCTCCGGGATCCAACGTCTGTGGGAAGGAAAAATGACGGATGTTCGAGGCGAAAAACGAGCGATCGTCCGTACGCTCGCCCTCTTCGGGGGCATTCTGGCGGTGGTCGCCATCGATATCGGGACCGACTACACGCAGGGTGTGAGCATGGCTCACGTCCTGGTCGAGGGAGCGATCGCCGTTCTGGCCCTGACCGGGATGGCCCTGCTCGGCCGCCGCTACCGACGGCTGCAAAAGTCGGCGCGGCGGCTCGAGGAACAGCTCGCAAACTCGCGCGAAGAGGCCGACCGATGGCGGCGAGAAGCCGAGGAGGCGCTCGAGGGGCTGGGGGAGGCGATCGACCGTCAGTTCGAACGCTGGGAGTTGACACCCGCGGAACGAGAAGTCGCGCTGTTCCTGCTGAAGGGCTTCAGCCACAAACAGATCGCCGAGCACCGAAACGTCAGCGACCGGACCGTCCGACAGCAGGCACACTCCGTCTACGAAAAGGCCGACCTGTCCGGGCGCGCGCAACTGTCGGCGTTCTTTCTGGAGGACCTGTTGGTCCCGAGTCTCGAGTACGATCGTCCCCCCGAAGACGAGGACGGCGACGCCAGCGCCGGATGATCCACCCGGGGCGGGACCGGGCCCGTCGGGTTCGCCGACGGCCTCGCACTCGTCACTCGTCGGCCAGGCGGCGGACCCTCAGGTAGAATTGACCGACGATCAGAGGCGCCAGTGCCGACGCCCCGACTAGCAACCAACCGTCCGTCCCCGGCGGCGTCAGCGAGAGAACCCCGGAGAGCACCGGGACGTGCACCGCCGCCAGAAGCAACAGGAGATCCAGGGCGAGCGCGCCCCAGACGTATCCGTTGCGCGTCACTTCGTTGTCGAACGGACCCGAACTCGGGTCGCGCATGTTGAACACGTGCAGCAAGCGAGTCGTCGAGACCGCCAGAAAGGAGACCGTCACGGCGCGTTCGGTCGTCCATCCCATCGGACCGAGTGCCACCCAGAAGGCCGTGCCGACGGCGACGGCGATCAGGAGACCGAAGCCCACGACTTCCCACCAGTCTTCGGCGTCGAGTACGGTGGTGTCGCCGCTCGTCGGCGGACGGTCCATGACGAATGCGCTGGCGGGCCCGACTCCCAGCGCGAGAGCCGGAAAGACGTCGTTGAGGACGTTCAGGTAGAGGATCTGGAGGGGGAGCAACGGGAGCGTAACCCCGAGTACCGCCGCCGTGCCGACGAGTGCGATCTCTCCGATGTTTCCGGAGATCAGATAGACGACGAACTTCCGGATGTTTTCGATGATCGCGCGCCCCCGCTCGACGGCCTCGACGATGGTCGGGAACGCATCGTCCAGGAGGATCATGTCGGACGCCTCGCGGGCGACCTCCGTCCCGCGCTGCCCCATGGCGACGCCGATGTCGGCGTTCTGTAGAGCCGGCGCATCGTTGACGCCGTCTCCCGTCATGGCGACGACTTCGCCCGCGTCCTGAAGCAGATGGATCAGCGTCAACTTCTGCTGGGGAGTCACCCGGGCGAGGATCTCGGTGTCGAGGAGCCTCTCTCGCCGCTCGTCCCGCCCCTGGGCCTCGAGCCCTTCGATGTCGTCGCCGACGAGGAACTCGGCGTCTGCGGACTGTACCAACGGTTCGGATGCCGGCGCGATGGCACTCCTCGATCGCCGGAGCGACGTCCTCGCGCGGCGGATCGATCAGCCCGACGAGCCCGACGAACGACAGGTCGTCGAAGGCGGCCGCATCCGCCTCGTCGGTCCGTTTGGTTGCGAGCCCGATGACACGATGTCCCCGATCCGCCATGTCGTCGATGCGCGCCAGGAGCTCGCGGCGCCGATCGGCAGTGAGCTCGCGTGGAGCGTCGCCGCCGAACACCACCGCGCACTGATCGACGATCGTCTCCGGGGCTCCCTGCACCGCGTACATGAACCCGTCGTCGACCTCGTGAACGGTCGCCATCATCTTGACCTCGGTGTCGAACGGCACGGCATCGACGAGAGGAGACTCCTCCAAAAGCACCGCCCGTTCGCAACCGAGTTCGTCCCCGAGTTCGACGAGTGCCCGCTCCATCGGGTCCTCGGGCCCGTCGTCCGAGGCGTGATTGGCCAGTACCGTCACCTCGACTGCCCGACGCAACGCGGAATTCTCCGCCGTCCCGACCGCCTCGCCGTCGACCGACAGCGAAACCCTCGAACCGTCGCGATCGACGCGGTACGTCGTCTCCGCCGTCGCCAGCTCGGCGACCTTCATGCGGTTCTCGGTCAGCGTGCCGGTCTTGTCGGTGCAGATGCGGGTCGCCGCACCGAGCGTCTCGACGGAGGGGAGGCGTCGAATCAGGGCGTCGTGTTCGCGCATCTCCCACATGCCGTACGCCAGGGCGACGGTCGCCACGATCGGCAACCCCTCGGGAACGGCGGCGACCGCCAGTGCGATGGAGGTCTCGAGCATCAGGTACAGATCTCGCCCCGCGATCCATCCCGCCGCACCGACGAGCGCCGCCACGGCGACAACCACCGAGACGAGGGTCTGTCCGAGTCGTTCGAGTCGATCCTCCAGCGGGACTCGCGCCCGCTCGGCCCCGCGAATCAGTTCGGAGATTTCACCGAGTTCGGTCTCGACGCCAGTGGTGACGACGAGGCCGAGACCGCTCCCCCGCGAAACGACCGTCCCGCGGTAGACCATGCTCGAGCGGTCGGCGAGCTCCAGCCCCGCATCGACCGGTTCGGTCTGTTTGGCGACGGGGATGGACTCGCCGGTCAGAGAGGATTCGTCGACCTCGAGGTTCGTCGCCTCCGCAACGCGCAGATCGGCCGGGACGACGTCGCCTCGCTGCAGACGCACGACGTCGCCGGGGACCAGCTCACGGGCGTGGATGCGCCGGTGCTCGCCCTCTCGTATTACCTTCGCGTCGATGTCCCCCATTTTTCGAAGCGCCTCCATCGATCGTGCGGCGCTGTACTCGGTGGCGAACCCGATCATCGTGTTCAAAACCAGCACCACGCCGATGGCGATTGCCTCGGGCACGTGACCGAATACCACGGACACCACCGCGGCGACCGTCAGTAACGCGACGACCACGTTCTGGAACTGTTCGACGAGGATCTGCCACGCCGAGCGGCGCTCGGATTCGCGGAGTCGATTTTCGCCGAACTCCCTCCGTCTCGACTCGACCTCCCCCGGACCCAGACCGTCGCGGAGTCGGACGCCGAGGTCGTCGGCGACCTGCGAGGCGGGTTCGGACCAGACCTCGTCCGGGATGG
>JBDGRG010000263.1:0-902 GCA_042218355.1 Bradymonadaceae bacterium | reverse complement strand
TCGGCCATGATCACTGGGAGTGGAAAGTCCTGCGGATGGCGATGCTCTCCAATGGTGAGTGCCCGCGCGCTGGGTTCAAGAACGAAAGCAGACCGTCGGTCGCTCCGACGCCCGCACCGGCTCGATGGGCGAGCGAGAAAACAGCCCCCGGGTCGAACTCCGGTGGGCCGGACCTCCCCTCTGCAAGTCGCGGCGTCCCGGACACCGGCCCCGACCACCCTCGGCGGGTCGCCGCAAATTATCCGCCCTGTCACCGGGAGTCTCACCACGGCGGGACTGGAGGTAAGGAACCGGAAGCCCTCTCGACCGTCGAGACCACGCGAAGAGCCTTCGTCCGGCCGCCGGCGAGTCACCGGGCGAGCGAGCGGACGTCGGAGGACCTGCCGCCGATGGAGATGCAGGTCCAGATGGTCGACGACCGCCAGCTGAAGTCCGACGAGATCGACGTCGACTGCTTCGATCGCCGGGCCCCCGACTTCGTAGCCGCCCTCCGGACTTGCGGCGTGCTGCTCGCCGACAACGGAAGCGTCTGGCGTTCAACGGTGCTCCGAACGAGCACTCGGACGACGGGATCCTCCAGAACGAGCTCGGGCGCGTCGAGGGCCGGCTCTTCGAGCTCGTCGAGAGGGAGAACGTCGTCGACGACTCTCTCGGCATGCGCTCCTGCGAGTCGAACCGACGGGCCGCGCGACCCGTCGACCGAGCTGCCGTCCAGCCCTCCCCGACCCCGACCGCGAGTGACCGGACGTTACGGTCTCGACACGCAAGGCCGAACGATCCGCACGGGCGAAGCGAGGTTCGCGGCAGCCAGCACCGATATCTGTGGACCCAGGTCTGTCGCCCTCCGACCTGAGTCGCACTGACAGTCAGGGGGGCTCCGGCCGGTGACGGTCGGGCCCGGG
>JBDGRG010000262.1:0-2745 GCA_042218355.1 Bradymonadaceae bacterium | reverse complement strand
GCCAGTTGGGCTATGGGGGCGAGTATTTTCGAGCTGAAAATTATCGGAACGGGCGCGAGATTCGAAGGACGGGAGTTGCACCCGCGGCGGGGAGGCCCCACGTTCGTCGGCGAGGTCGAGTAGCTGGCTGTCTGGCGCGAGGCGAGCCGATGAGCGACCGTCGCGAAGAGGGAGTCACGGAGGCGTCCGGTGAGTCGGGATGGTTTGCCTCCGAGGCCTGGTCGCTGACCGACGGATGGGGCGGGGGAATCGGGGCGCGCACGGTCGTCGATCAGATCGCTCGCGTCGGGGCGGTCGTGCCGGGCCCGCTGGGTGCGGTTCCGATCGCCGCTGTGGCTGCCGAGTTCATGATCAACGCATCCATGCTCGTCCTCATCCACCTCGATTCCATCATCGACAACTACGTCGAATACACGGCCATCGGCGTGGCGGTCGTGGCCGCGGGGTCGGTTCTCGGATTTTTGACTGCCGCGCTCGCACCATTGCGCGCGGCGACGCTCGATGGCTGGCATTCGCGCGACGTCGGATCCGTCGTGCGCCGTTGCCTGAGGCGGTGGAAGCGGGGCATGCTCGGTCTGGTCGTCTGGTTCGTCGGGAGCATCGTGGGGGTGTTGCTTCTGCTGCTCCCCGGTTTGTTTTACGGATTCGTCTTCGGCGGCGTTCCGTACCTGGCGGCGACGACCTCGCTGGGCATCTGGGAGTGCTTCGAGCGATCTTTCCGGTTGGCAAAACGGCACTGGCGCGGTGTACTCGTCGGTTTCATCGCCTGTTCAGCGATGTTCGGAGTGCTCCAGGTGGTCGACCCGGCTGTCCTGGCCCTCGTCGGGGCGGAGAGCACGGAGTCGTCGCGGGTTGCCAGACACGTGTCTCAGGTCGTCGAACAGACGGCCCGTGCGAGCGTGAGCCTCCTCATATTGTTCGTCCAGGCGGCCGTTTGGACGGCCATCGATTCGCGAGAGGACGGCTGGGCGGCCGTCGCCGAGGCGACCGGCGAGTCGAAACGATAGTAGAGCGGTCGCAGCGTCCCTCGCGAGTAGTGCGATGGATTCGGATCTCCCACCAGATCGGCCGGGCGGCGGCTTCGGGTACGTCTTTCTGGTCGTCTTCACCGCCGTCGTCGCGGCCCGGGCCGGCTGGTTGGCGGGCGCGGAGCCCGCGGCGGTGGTCGACCTGTTCGCCGACGACGCGTACTACTACTTCGGCATCGCCCGGAACGTCTGGCAGCGGGGGATGGTGTCGTTCGACGGGCTCGAGCCGACTAGCGGGTTTCACCCGTTGTGGCTGGCGAATCTGCTCCCGTTCTTCGGGCTGGACCTCGGCCGGGTCGGCGTGTTGCGGGCGGTGGGCGTCTACTCGCTGGCTCTGTACGTCGTCGCGGTCGTCGCCGCCGGCCGGTATCTGTACCGGTCGTTCGGCGTGCTGGGCGCGACCGCGTCGCTGTGCTTCGGGATCGGCGTGGCGGACGACGTCTTCGCGGCCGGGATGGAGACCTCGCTGGCGATCCCGCTGGCGGTGCTCTCGCTACTTCACGTCGATCGACGCTGCGTCGCCCCCTATCCCTCCGAGGGCGCCGACGGGCGGTTCCTGCTGCTCGGATTGTTGCTGTCGCTCCTCCAGCTGGCTCGTCTGGACGCCGTCCTCCTCGGGGCGATCACCGTCGGCGCTGTCTGTCTGGTCCACGTGGGTCGCGCCGAGACGACCGGGCACCAGACCCTCGGGATCGGTCTGCGCGCGGCGGGCCCGATGGCGGTCTCCGGCGCCGCTTACCTGGCGTTCAACGTCTGGTTGACCGGGTGCGCGGTGCCGATCTCGGTGCGGGTCAAGACGATGGGGGACCACCTGTTGAACTGGAAATATCTGAATCTGCTGGTCAACCACCCCGCGTGGACCCCGGTAGCGATGGCGACGGTCGGCGGGGCGGTCTGGTGCGGCTGGGTGATCGCCTCCGGTCGCGGCGGCCGCGGGACCGTTCATCCGCGCGACGCGGCGGGTCTGTGCTCGGCGGCCTTCATGGTGGTCTTCTCGGCCTCGAACCTGCTGTCGAGCACCTGGTCGCTGTGGATCTGGTACCAGTATCCGCTGGTGCTCTTCGCCTTCTTTGCGGTGCCGCGGATCGTCGAGGAGGCGAGTGTCGGGGGGCTCTCCGGGGACGTGCGGTCGACCGGGGCGGCGGTGTTGTTCGTCGTCACGCTGGTCGGTGTGCCCGTCGTGCAGTTCGCGTCGGCGCCCGACCGGGCGGGGGCGAGCTTCAAGCTGCTGAACCGAGCGGCGGCCGAGGAGATGAACCGCCGATTGGGGCCGGACTCGATGCAGACGGTCGTCGCGATGGGCGAGCGGGCGGGGAGTTTCGGGTACTTCTTCGACGGGCACGTCGTTCACATGGAGGGGCTGGTCGGCACGACGTCGACGCTACGGGCGATCCGCCGGGATCGAATGGCCGCATTCCTCGACCGGCGGGGCGTCGACATGTTGGTCGACTACGGATACCTGGACGACGAGTACGGCGAGGCACGGATCACCGTCCCGCGTCCGGGGTTGCATCTGGGGCCGAGGGCGGGGTTGCGGGTGTGTCGTGAGACGGAGTGGTATCGGTGGCGGCTGGAAGGGGCGCGGGTGGCCGATGCCACCCTCCGCGCCTGGCAATGGCCGTCGTGTACCGCAGAGGGCTCGGGGTAACCGAACCGCAGAGGACTCAGAGAGCTCAGAGGGGAAAACCGGAGGCGTGAGACGAAATGGGATCGACCT
>JBDGRG010000261.1:0-6911 GCA_042218355.1 Bradymonadaceae bacterium | reverse complement strand
ACGGTGAATGCGCCGGCGCCCTGGACGACGTCTACGCACGCGGGAAACGGATCGCCAACGGTGCGCGCTTCGAGCAGTTGAACTGCCTCCATCTGCTCGCCGCGTTGATGCGCGAGACGGGGACTCACGCCTACCGACTGCTCCGCAAGGCCAGCGTCGACGTCGCTCGGGTGCGCGCGACCGTCATGAGTTTCGCGACCGGGGCGCGCCGGCTGCCCGAACCGGCGGACCCGACCTCGAACCTCGAGACCTCGTCCGAGGAGGAGACCGACGCCGATCCGCCCAGCTCGAACCTCGGCGGCGAGGAAGCCCCGAGCCCGATCTCGTTCCACCCATCGCTCGACGTCGACCCCGAGGCCGACGCGCCTCGCCCCGCGGGAGGAGAGCGCGACACCGATCCGGGCATCTCCCCGACCGGCGTCGTCGAGACGGTCGCCCGTGAACCCGAGACGCCCGCCGATCGCGGGCAACCGGGCGGGGAGTCCGACGACCTGTCGGCCGAACCGGCCGACGACGCCGACGAGGCCGAGGGCTCGGAACACCGCGACCCCACCGAGGAGTTCGAACGCCAGGCCGAGCGCGCGGCTCGCGATCTCGGCGAGCAGCTCTTCGACGACCCCGACGCCGACGAGGAGGAGGGCTCCGAACTCCCCGAGACCGCCCCGCCCAGCGCAGATCTCCCCTCCCCGACCGACCGATCCAACGGGGACGACCCCGACGCCGACGACGACCGCTCGGATCCGCCCTCGCCCGACGTCGCCCGCTCCGACGGCGCCCCCGCTGTCGAGCTCGGGACTTCCCCCGACTACGCCCTCGACGAGGAGACCTACCCGAACCTCGTCGAGTTCGGGCGGAATCTCACCCAGCGGGCAGCACGCGGCTCGCTGGATCCCGTCATCGGCCGGGACCGCGAGATCGTCGCACTCGTCGACATCCTGGGGAAGCGGCGGGCGAACAACCCGATGCTCGTCGGCGAGCCGGGCGTGGGCAAGACGGCAATCGTCGAGGGTCTGGCGAGGGAGCTCGTCCGTCGAGCCGACTCCGACCCCGGCGGTCGAGGGCGCGCGGTGATCGAGCTCGAACTGGGGCGAGTCTTCGGCGGAACGCAGCTGCGCGGATCGCTCTCCGAGCGGCTCACCGGCATCAAACAGGAGGTCGAGCGAGCCGGCCGCGAGGTCGTCGTCTTCCTCGACGAGATCCACGCCTGGCTCGATGCCGGGGGCGGCGACGGGAACGACGCGGCCGACGAGCTGAAATCCGCGCTCGCTCGCGGGGCGTTCCCGTGTATCGGCGCGACCACCCGGGACGAGTACCGCACCTTCATCGAGGCCGACCCCGCCTTCGAGCGGCGGTTCCAGGTCGTCACCGTCGAGGAACCCGACGCCGAGACTGCGGTCGAGATCGCCGACGGCGTCCGCGAGCAGTACGCGGACCATCACGACATCGGCTACCAGGACGAGGCCGTCACCGCGGCGGTCGAGCTGTCGAGGCGCTACGTCCACGAGCAGCGCCTCCCCGACAAGGCGCTCAGCGTAATGGATCTCGCCGGCAGTCGAGCCTCCCGCACCGGGAAATCCGCCGTCGATCGCCGGGACATCGCCGAGGTGGTCGCCGACATGGCGAACCTCCCCACCGATCGTCTGACCCGCGACCGACGGGATCGGTTTCTCGAGATCGAGGGACACCTCGGCGAGCGGATCGTCGGTCAGGACCACGTGCTGGAGGCGGTCTCCGACGTCCTCCGACGCAACTACGCCGGTTTCCGCGGCGAGCGCCCGATCGGATCGTTTCTGTTCCTCGGACCGACCGGCGTGGGCAAGACGGAGACCGTCAAGGCACTGGCCGAGTTCCTCTTCCACGACCGGGACGCAGTCGTCCAGATCGACATGTCCGAGTACATGGAAGCGCACGCCGTCAGCCGCTTCGTCGGCGCCCCGCCCGGTTACGTCGGCCACGACGAAGGGGGGCAGCTGACCGAATCCGTCCGCCGCCGTCCCTATCAGATCGTCCTGCTCGACGAGGTCGAGAAGGCACACGAGGACATCCGCGACATCCTACTGCAGCTGTTCGAAGAGGGGCAGCTGACCGACGGCAAGGGCCGACAGGTCGACTTCTCGAACACACTGGTGGTGATGACGAGCAACCTGGGCAGCGAGGTGTTCGAGGACGCCGGCGGCTCGAACGAACCGATCGGCTTCGGCCAGCGACGCGACGACGAACAGCGCCGGACCGACCTCGCCCAGCGCGCCCTCTCCCGCGCTCGAGAGGCCTTCAGCCCCGAGCTGTGGAATCGACTCGACGAACAGTTGGTCTTTCGACCGCTCGAGCGTCCGGAGATCGCGAAGATCGCCGAGCTGCAGCTCGCCGAGAGCGCCGATCGGATCCGGCGGGAGAGCAAGATCGAGCTGACCTTCGACGACGACGTCGTCGACCACCTGATCGACAACGGCGGGTACGACCCCGACCTGGGCGCGCGACCGATGCGACAGGCAGTGCGCGACCACGTCGAGGGCGCAGTCGCCGAACTGATCCTCGAACAGACCGCTCGACCGGGCGATACGGTCGCCGTCGGCGTCGCGGAGGGCGACATCCGCTGTCGGGTCGTCTGACCCGCCTCCGCCTCCGACCTCGGGTCAGGCGAGCGACTCGTCGACCCAGTCCGTCAGCACGTCGTACAGCTCGAGAAGCCCGTGGCCCTCAGCGCGTTCTTGCAGGGCCCGGCGGTGGCGCTGGACGGTCGCCCGGTCCCCGCGCGCGACCGGGCCCGTCAGCGCATCCTCCGTGCCATGGTCGCGGACGTTCGCCAGCGCACTCTCCGCCAGCGCCAGGAGCATCTCCCGGGCCTGAGTCCGGTCCAGACCGGCCCGTTCGGCCATCTCGATCGCGGCGTCGACGACCCCGACCAGCAGATTCGCGGCCGTGACCGCCGCCGCATGATACAGCGGGCGCGCCCCCTCGGGTAGACGGTACACCTCCCCGCCGATCGCCCCGATCAGACGGCGGCTGAAACCGACCGCCTCCGACTCCCCCTCGACCGTCCAGACCGCATCGCCCAGCGCGTCGACGGCGATCTCTGGATCGGAGATCGCAAGCAGCGGATGGAGCGTCCCCACGGCCGCCCGAAATCCGGCCCGGCCGAGGACCTCGCTGCCCATACTCCCGCAGGTGTGCAGCAGGATCGACCCCGAGTCGATCGATCCGGAGAGTTCGTCGGCGACGTCCTCGACCGCCTCGTCCGCCACCGTCAGCCAGACGACGCCGGCGTCGGAGAGCGGCTCACGCACCGACGCGGGCAAGCGCCCGAAGGCACAGGCGTCGGCCTCGACCAGCTCCGCCGTCCGATCGGCGGCCGTCGACGTCCGATTCCACGTCGCCGAGACCTCCACCCCGAGCCGATCCGCGAGCAGAGCGATCGTCCGACCGACCCGCCCCGCCCCCACCACCACCCAGGGCCCGCGCAGATCAGTCGCCGACTCCATACAGCTCGTGCTCCCGGATGTAGTCGAAGACCTCCGCCGTCAACCAGGACGCCACCCACGGATCCGGGTCCTCGCCCAGTGCATCGCGCAGTCGCGTCGAACTGACGTCGGGCAACTCGAACGGAACCGTCTGGGGCTGAGCGTCGGGGCCGAATCCGGACCGGCCGACCACGATGAGCTCGACGCGATCCGTCAGCCGGTCCCATTGCTTCCACTCGTCGCGCTCCTCGAGGATGTCCGACCCGACGACCAGCGCGAACGACCGATCCGGATGGCGCTCCTCCAGCGCCCGAACCGTGTCGATCGTGTGGGAGAGCTCGAGGTCGCGCTCGATGTCGCACAGGGCGATCGCCTCGAGCCCGTCGACCGCCAGGTCGCACATCCGCCGCCGGTGATGATAGGGCTCGAGCGACTTGCCGAAGGCGTGCTCCCAGGCGGGGACCCACCACAGCTGGTCGAGCGGCTGCGTCTGCAGCGCCCAGACCGATGCGAGCACGTGGCAGACGTGGGGGGGGTTGAAGCTGCCGCCGAACAGACCGATCGCCTCATCGCTCATCCGAACCGGCCCGATACAGCAGACACGATTCGCGCTTCTCCTCGAAGTCCGCCCGATCCTTTCGATGCGACTCGACCAGATCCCGCGGCGAGACTCCCTCCTCGAGGGCGTGCCGGACGTCCGGATCCCCGGTCAAAAGGTCGAAGGCCAGACGGTCGTCGACGAATTCGTAGATCTCCTCGCGCCACTCGAAGGCATCGGGGTGGAGTCGGGCGAAGGTCTGGACGACCGCATAGCCCGTCCGGAGCGCCCGAAACGACCGCCGGTCGCGGACGTGCAACTGCACCCCCCCGCAGGCTTCGCCGGCGTGCTTCTGAAACATCGGCCGAAAGGCGTGCGACCGAAAACCGACCCCCGGGAGATCGTATCCGCGGAGCCGCTCGGTAACGTCGCGGGCCTCGGCGTAGGGCGCCCCGACGAACTCGAAGGGGCGCGTCGTCCCCCGCCCTTCGCTCAACAGCGTCCCCTCCAGCAGACACTGTCCCGGGTAGACCGCCGCCGTCGACAGCGACGGCATGTTCGGACTGGGCAACACCCAGGGCAACCCGGTCTCGTCGTACCACATCGACCGCCTCCACCCCTCCATCTGGACGACGTCGAGTTCACACTCCCACCCGCCGAATCGATCGAAGTACCGGGCCAGCTCCCCCAGGGTCATGCCGTGGCGATTGGCGATCGGCTGGGAGCCGACGAACGACCGCATCTCCGGCTCTACGGTGTTCCCCTCGACACATACCCCACCGATCGGATTCGGCCGATCCAGCACCCAGACCTCGACCCCCGCCTCCCCGCAGGCATCCATCGCCAGCCCGATCGTCGTCGCGTAGGTGTAGTAGCGGGCGCCGACGTCCTGCAGGTCGGCGACCAGAATGTCGAGATCCTCGAGGACCGATGCGGGGGGTTTCAGTGAATCGCGGTCCTCCTGATAGAGGCTGACCACCGGCAGCCCGGAGACGGGATCGCGGCGCTGCTCGACGGTCTCCATGTCCTGCGCCTGGGACCGGACGCCGTGCTCGGGCGCGAACAGCCGCACGACCTCGACGTCCCGCCCGACCATCGCGTCGATCGCGTGATCGAGCTCGGCGGTGACCGACGTCGGATTCACCAGCAGACCGACGCGCGCATCGCGCAGGGTCGCCAGACGTTCCGGACTGTCGAGGAGCCGCTCGAGACCGGTCCGTACGCGCGCCATCGGGGAATCAGCCCTCCTCTTCGTCGTCGGAACCGCCCTGCTGGTCCATGAATCCGACGCCCTCGACGGTCGGCGATTCGCCGCCGCCTTCGCCCCCGGCTCCGGGCTCCTCGCCGCCGGCTGCGAGATCACCCCAGCCCTCGAGTTCCTCCTCGTCCTCCGGCATCGGCTCGCCCCGCAGGTAGGCGCTCATCAGATTCAGCCCCTGGGCGAGGCTCGAGAAGACCTCGTGTTCGCCCGAGAGCACGAATTCGGCATCCTCGTCGCCGCTGAGAATCTCACCGATCGTCTCCTCGATGTTCGCCAGCGGGCGGATGAATCGGTGGTAGAGCAACAGCATCAGAATGATCCCGAGCAGTCCCAGTCCCAGGGCGATCCAGTTCAGCGACCGCAACGTCCCCAGCGCCGGTGCCTTCGCCTCTTTGAGATTCGACAGAATGATCATCCCCGAGGGCTTGTCGACGTCGAATTCCTCGGGAAAGAATCGGACGAACGCCATGTAGGGATCGCCGTCGATGGTCAGCCGGATTTCCTTCTCCGGCCTGTCCTCGTCCAGAATGTCCAGTTTGCCCTGGTTCGACTCGTCGTTCTTGTCGAACAATCGACCCTCGAGATTGCTCACGATGCCGGTCGAAAACGTCGACCCGACGATCGACTGGCCGTGAAAATAAGCGACCTCCGGTGCGGCACGCAGATCCCTCGCGTCCGCCCCCTGCGCCCGTCCCTCTCGCGTGGTAACCCCCGCCAGCAGGCGCTGGCTCTTCGCCGCCGTTCCGTCGTCGATCGAGTAGCCGACGACGATGACGCCGGCCGGCTTCTCGGCCAGGGTCGGCCGGATCGGGGCCAGGACGACCTGGTAGAGCGACGGATCGTCGCCCGACCGCCACGACCATTGCCACAGATCGCGCTTCGGGATGTCGATCTGGGGATTGTGAGCGGCGTTGCTGATGACGTACTCGACGGTCTTCAGATGGTCGCCCTTTACCTTTTCACCGAACCACGAGTAGCGGTCTTGGCCCAGCGCCGCGATCCCCACGCCCTCGCTGTCCAGCGCCATGACCATGTCCGGACGAACCGGCCGATGGTCGAGCATCCCCGTGGCGATGTTCCGCTGGTCGCTCGATTTCTTCTTCCAGTTCTTGAACCGGTACTTGCCGACCAGCAGCCGCTCGTGCACCGCCAGATGTCGGACGTCCTCCGCCGTCAGTTCGAACTCCTTGCCCTTCTTCTGCTTCCGCTTGCGCCGCTCCTCCCCGAGCTTCTCGCTGATCTTCGAGGCGCTGATGCCCGAGTACTTCTCGTTCTTGAGGTAGCTGTAAAGATCCGGACGCTCCTCGAGCGTCATGTACTTGAAGGTCTTCGGATCCGACGCCAGCATCTGCGCCTTCTCGTGCAGCGCGAAGTGGTCCAGCCGCTTGGACTGCTCCGCGATGGTCGCCGCCCGGCGCAGGGACGTCTCCGCATCGAGCTCGAACTCGGTGACGACGTTCGTGCGGACGAGGTAGTGAGCGGCCCCGAGAAACCCCAGGACCAAGACCACGTGGACAGCCGAAATTTTGAATCGGAACATCTCTCACACACCTCCAACGATCGGGCAGTTGCCGGCGTTCCGTTCGATCGCCCGCGAACCCCCTCGCGGAGCCGGACCGACTCCCCCGGATGGTAATCGAGGCGCCGAACCACC
>JBDGRG010000260.1:9850-14687 GCA_042218355.1 Bradymonadaceae bacterium | reverse complement strand
CCGGGGTCGATCTCGATTACCGCGCCAGTCGACCGTTGTTCGGCGAGGAGATCCGGCTGCTGGAGGGCGAACACGGGCCGCTCGACGTCGAACTGGAGCTGGGGGAGGGGGACTGGGGGGCCTACGCCCGCCTCGAGATCCGATTTCCCGTCTCGCTCGCCCAGGACGTCCAGATCTTCTCGCACGACCGGAGCAGTCCGCTCGATCAGATCCGAAAGGTCCAGGAGATCGAACTCGGGGACGAGGACTTCGACCGCGAGTTTCTGCTGTTCGCCCGCGATCGACAGCGGCTCGAGACGTATGTCGCGCCGCGGATCCGCCGTCGACTGCTCCGTCTGAATGACTATACCGACGAGATCCGTCTGACGGACCGGTCGTTGTTCGCCTTCGTCGGGGATGGTTGTGACCGCCGGGAGGTCGCCGCGCTGCTCAAACAGGGCATCGGTCTCGCACGCCAGTGCGTGCGGTCCGCGCGGCTGATCGGGCCGAGTTCGGCTCGAAAACGGGTCGAGGACTACGAGGCCGCGGCGTTCGAACAGGGGCTGGTGGGCGGCTCGGTGCGCCGGGTCGAGTCCGACGGGGCCTGACCTCACGATTCCTCGCTGCCCCCCGCCGACGGTTCGTCCGCTGGCGATGGTTCCTCGGTCGACGACTCTGCGGGGGCCGCTTCGGGGGCGGGCTCGGACGCCTCGCTGGTCTCCTCGACATCGGCTCGGTCGCCGTCCGGACTCTCGCCCGCAGGCCCCTCGGACTGTTCCTCCTCGGCGACGCTGACCTCCACTTCGGCGGGACGTAGCACGCGCTGCTCGAATCGGTAGCCGCGTCGATGACAGAGGACGACGCGGCCGGGCTCGACCTCGGCGTCGTCGACGGCGCGCAGCGCACGGTGGCGATCCGGGTCGAAGTTGCTCCCCTCGTCGGGTTCGATCGCCTCGATGTCGTGGTTTTCCAGCACCGAATGGAGTCGGCGCAGAGCCATCTGGAGACCCTGCTCGAACTCCTCCTCCAGCTCGTCGACCTCCCGGGCGCGGTCGACCGCGCCCGCCACCGAGTCCAGAGCCGGCAGAAGGGCTTTGCCGAAGTCGACGTGGCCCGTCCGCTCGAGTTCTCGGAGCTCCCGTTCGAGTCGTTCGATGCGTTCGCGGGCCTGTCGGCGAAGCGCCTCGAGTTCCTCTTCGTGGGTGCGTTCGCGTGCCGTCCGCCGGCGGTCGACCCGGCCCCGATACCAGGCGAATAGGCCGCCGGCGAGGGCGGTTGCGCTGGCGAATCCGAGGAGAAAGCCGACGAGGGGACTCACGGCGTGTCTCCGTGACGGGCGTCGAGTTCCGAGTCGCACTCGGTCGGCTAACAGCGGCGTGCAGTCAGGGCAAGTTCTCACGGTCGACATCTTGACGGCTCCGACGTGCCGTGATTAGTTTGGCGCTCGCTTCGGGCGGCCGAACCGCTCCGCCGGTTCGCTCCCCCCGTCGGGCGGCGTAGCCAAGTGGTAAGGCAAGGGCCTGCAAAGCCTTGATTCACCGGTTCGAATCCGGTCGCCGCCTCTCTGGAATCGGTCTCGTACCGCCACCACGTCCTGCTCGCGAACGACCGACCCCCGCCGGGTGTCCGCCGTCGGTCGTCGTCCCCCCATTCGCTGCTCCCGTCGGCAAGTAGATGGCGTCCGACAGCCGCCCCATCGTCGAGCGGCTCTTCCGAGTCGGGTCGATCCTCGGCATCGCCGTCCTCGCCTTCACGGCCGGCGCGTTCACCACCGAGTTCCGAGCGACTCCCCATCCCGAACTCCTCGCCCCGGCGTTCCAGGCGATCCGGGTGGTCGATCGGCGTCTGCGCCCGCCGCATCTCCCCGAGGACGTCTGGGTTCAGACTCGGCACCGGCCGGGCGTCTACAACCGCGTTCCCTCCCGGTCCTGGGGCCGTTACACGCTCCTGAGCACCGGTCACACCCAGTCGATCTACCTCGTCGACCGCGACGGCACGCTGGTCCACCGTTGGCACCGGCCGTTTCGGGAGGCCTTCCCCGAGGCTCCGCACCTCGAAAAGGTCGCTCCGCCCGCTGCGATCGACCTGATCGGACTTCATCTGTACCCCGACGGCCGGGTCCTGGGACTGTACGATGCCAGCGGTGTCTCCCCCTACGGATACGGCGTCGTCGCGCTCGAGGCCGACTCCGAGGTCGCCTGGACCTACGCCGGCCACGCGCATCACGACCTGGAGGTCGGCCCCGACGGCGACGTCTGGACGCTGACTCACGACTGGCGCGACCCGGTCGAGGAGCCGATCCGCGGGTTCGACCGAAACCCCGTCCAGGTGCTCGAGGACTTCGTCGTCCGCCTCTCCGAGTCGGGCGAGGTCGAAGATCGATTTTCGCTGGTCGACACGATCGCCGACTCGGACCGGTATCGCGTGCTCGGACGGTGGCTCGGGGCGAAGGCCTGTCGCAAGAGCTGGGACCTGCTGCACGCGAACTCCGTCGAGCCGGTCACCTCCGACTTCGCCGAACATCACGACTTCGCGGATCGCGGGGACCTGCTGATTTCGGTGCGGACCCTCGACGCGTTGATGCTGGTCGACCCGGACAGCCACCAGCTCCAGTGGCTCGAACGCGGCTTCTGGAAGGGACAGCACGATCCCGACGCGTTGCCGAACGGTCACATCCTGGTGTACGACAATGCCGGCGGGACCGAGCCCGGAGGGGCGTCTCGCGTCGTGGAGTTCGACCCGTCGACCGGGCGGCGAGTCTGGGCCTGGGGAGGCGGCCGGGACGTGCGGTTCGAGGACTCGTGGGGAGGGGCCCAGCAGGCGCTTCCCAACGGAAACGTTCTGATCACCGAGCCGATCGGGGCGCGCGTGCTGGAGGTGACTCGTGCGGGCGAGATCGTCTGGGAGTACCGTCCACCGTCGCAGGTGACGTACCGCGGAGACCAGATCTCGGCGATCGTCCGACCCGCGACCCGGCTGAGCGCCGGGGCGGTCGATTTTCCGCTCGAACGTCCGGAACCCGGGGCCGGCCGATTCGAACTCGACCGACCCCGGACCGTCGAATGGTAAGTCGACGCGACCCGCCGCGCCGGTTTCGTCTCGCTCCACTTCCCGCTCGACTGCGATGTCCGACGACCCAGCCTCCAGCCCCGAGCGTCTCTACGGGACGGTGGCTCTCGTCGGCATCGTCGTCCTCGCCTTTCTGGCGGGCTCGTTTACGACCGCGTTCGAGACTTTTCCGTACCCGCAGCTTCTGAAGCCGCCGTTCGAGGCGTTGCGGGCGGTCCGAAAACTCCCACTGACCCCGACGCTGGCCGACGACGTCTGGGTCCCCGCGCGTCACGAGCCCGGAACGTCCCACCCGGCGCCGGATGCGTCGTACGACGGGTACACGATGTTCAGCTCCGGCCACGCCGATGCGGTGTACCTGATCGACATGGAGGGGGAGCTGGTTCACGAGTGGCGGAAGTCGTTTCGTGAGGCCTTTCCGAACCATCCGCAGGTCGCCGACCCGGTTCCGCCGGCGGCGATCAACTTCATGGGTTTGCACCTCTACGACGACGGACGGGTGCTGGGCATCTACGATGCGAGCTACGAGACGCCCTACGGCTACGGGCTGGTGATGCTGAATGCCCGGTCGGAGGTGGTCTGGCGCTATCCCGCCCGGACGCATCACGACGTGCACGTCGGATCGGACGGCGAGGTGTGGGTGCTCGAGCATGCCTGGCGCGATCCGGCTCGGGAGCCGATCGAAGGGTTTTCGAAGAAGCCGCCTCGCGTGCTCGAGGACTTCGCGGTCAAGTTGTCGCCGCAGGGCGAGGTCGAGCGCCGATTCTCGCTGGTCGACGTGATCAGCGACTCGCCCGACCGAGAGGTCTTCTCGCGGTGGCTCGGCCGACAACAGTGCCACGAGACGTGGGACGTCACGCACGCGAACAGCATCGAGCCGATCGGGGCCGATTTCGCCGAGCACCACGACTTCGCCGATCCGGGAGACCTTCTGGTCTCACTCCGCACGTTGAACGCGCTGATGCTCGTCGACCCGGAGAAGCAGTCGCTGGAGTGGATCGAGCGGGGGTTCTGGCTGGGCCAGCACGATCCCGATCCGATGTCGAACGGACACGTCATGCTGTACGACAATCTCGGCGACAGCGGACCGACGGGATTCTCCCGGATCGTCGAGTTCGATCCCGCGACGGGCGAGCGGATCTGGGCCTATCGCGGGACCGAAGCCAATCCGTTCCACGAGCGATGGGGCGGGTCGCAGCAACTGTTGCCGAACGGAAACGTTCTGATCACCGAACCCATCGGCGCCCGGCTGCTCGAGGTCACGCGGTCGGGCGAGGTCGTGTGGGAGTATCGTTCGCCGGCGCAGGCGACCTGGAAAGGGCGACGCGTCACCTCGATTCTCGAGCCCGCCACCCGAATCGCCCCCGACGAGATCGACTTCGAGTTCAATCGGCCCTCCCCGAGCGAGAGCACGCTGACCGTCGAGAAACCGAAGCCTGTCGACTTTTACTGACCCTCGCGTCGGCCGGTCGAGGCGCTCGCCGAACCGGCTATTCTTCAGCCGTCACCGTTTACGGGACGTCACCGCGATTCCGCTGCAAAGGCCCGGAGAAGAGGACTGAACGTAAAACGACGACACGTCTCTGGAGTCGGTGTCCCTGGAGACGAGTCGCGCGATTTCGTTCCCGTCGAGCGAGAAGAGCGATCTCACTTCGTGCGTCTCTCCGTGGCTTTGCGCCTTTTCGTGGCCTGTCGATCGCCTCCCTGAACGGTTAGCTCCAGCCCAAGGAACCGACTCGTGTCCGACGCTCCAGGATCGAGTGAACGGGCGGGACTTCGCGGATTCGCC
>JBDGRG010000260.1:1186-9840 GCA_042218355.1 Bradymonadaceae bacterium | reverse complement strand
GGCGCGATGCCGCCGCCGAGGTCGACGTCGGCGGATTCGCCGTCGGGGGGCTCGCCGTCCTCTCCTTTCTGCTCGGTGCCCTGACGACCGGCTTCGATCTGCCGCCCTATCCGCAGCTGCTCGAACCCCCGTTCACCGCCCTCCGTGCGGTCTCGAAGATCCAGTGGTTCCCGCGGTCCCTCCCCTCCAGCGACTGGGTCCCCGCCCGCCACGAGCCCGGAACGTTCCGACGCGACCCCGACGGCTCGTACACCGGGTACACGATGTTCAGCTCGGACCATTCGAGCGCCGTTTATCTGGTCGACATGGAGGGCGAACTGGTGCACGAGTGGCGCCAACCGTTCCGATCGGCGTTTCCCGACGGCGGTCGCATCGACGATCCCGTTCCGCCGGAGGCGATCGATCTGACGGGGCAGCATCTCTACCCCGATGGTCGCGTGCTGGCCCACTACGCGGCGACCGGGGACACCCCGTACGGATTGGTGATGCTCGACGCCCGGTCGGAGGTCGTCTGGTCGTATCCGGGTCGCGTCCATCACGACGCCTCGGTCGGCCCCGAGGGCGACATCTGGGCGCTCGCGCACCGGTGGCGCAATCCTCGGCGGAAACCCATCCCGGGGTTCGACGACGAGCCGGTGCGGGCGCTCGAGGATCTCGTGGTCCGCCTGTCGCCCGACGGGTCGGTCCGCGACCGGTTCTCGCTGATCGACGTCCTGGCCGACTCTCCTCACCGAGACGTCCTCGCGCGATGGCACCGTCGGCAGACCTGCATGGAGACCTGGGACGTGCTCCACGCGAACGACATCGACCGGCTGGAGCGGGATTTCGCCGAGCATCACGACTTCGCGGATCGCGGCGATCTGCTGATCTCGGTGCGCACGCTCGATGCGCTGCTTCTGGTCGACCCCTAATCACGCCGGCTGGAGTGGATCGAACGCGGGTTCTGGGCGGGCCAGCACGACCCGGACCCGATGCCGAACGGCCACCTGACGATCTTCGACAATCTCGGCGCGGCCGGTCGAGCCGGCATCTCTCGAGTCGTCGAATTCGACCCCGCGACCGGACGCCGCGTCTGGACCTATCGAGGCCGGCCGTCGGACCCGCTGCAGAGCGTCCGGCACGGGTCGCAGCAGGTACTGCCGAACGGAAACGTGCTGATCACCGACTCGATCGGCGCCCGTCTGCTGGAGGTCTCGCGCTCCGGAGACGTCGTCTGGGAGTACCGCTCGCCCGTGCAGGTCGAGCGCGACGGTCGCCGGCTGACCGCGATCGTCGAGTCCGGCCGCCGGTTCGCCCGCGATGCGCTGAACTTCGAGTTCCAGCCCCCGGCCGAGGGGACGTCGACTCTCCGGGCCCCGGGGCCGGGCTCGGTCTTCGACCTCTGATGAGCTCTCGCCCCCGGGGATGCGGGCCCTCCCCCCGGAAGCGGTCGATCGCGCCCGGCACGTCGAAACCCGGCCCTGCGCTCGTCGGCCCGGCGGTTCGAGCCTGCCCCCGCAGACACCGCTCCGATCGGTCACACGTGACCGCTCCGCGTTCGCGCCGGGAGTTGCACCGCAATCGTGGGATCGCGTACACAGAGGAGTCGCCGACCCGTCGGACGGGACGGGGCGGAACGAGACGGTTTCTTCTGCACTCGGTGGACGCAGCCATGGTTTCGACGGTCGTCGCCGCACACCTCTGGGGAGGGGCCGTGCTCGGGTACATCGGACCCGGCCCGGGCCTGAGTCTGATCGGAGCGCTCATCGGTCTGATCGTGACCATCGTCAGTGCCATCGGGGCCGTGCTGCTCTGGCCGATCCGGAAGGCGCTCGGCACGGACGACGACGACGAGGAGACCGACGAGAGCGACGGCCAGGGAGAGGCCGATTCGTCCGACGGCGCGCAGCGCGACGGAGCGGCCGACGGGTGACCGGTCGAATCGCGTGTGTGTCGAGTCGGACCGAGACGTCTTCCACACCGATCGACGGGTCCGCTTCGCCCCCTGGATCGACGATCGTCCCTCTGGCTGCCTCCCGACGTTGTCCTCGATGGTTCATACCGTTCTGCACGCCATCGACAGTCTCCTCTCCTCTCTCCCCGTCTGGGCGCGGATCTGTGTCTGGGGCTCCGTGCTCGGTGCCTCCACGATGGCACTGTACGGCTGGATTTCGGATCAGGAGCGGATCGCGCGGCTCAAACGGCAGAGCCAGCAACTCGACGCCTACGAGGGGGACGACTTCGAGCACGTCTGGAGCCTCGCGAAGGAGGCGATCGGGAGCTCGCTCCGTCAGACGTGGGCGGTCTTCGGGCCGACGCTCCTGGCGGCGGCGCCGCTGATCGTCGCGATCGTCTGGATGGAGGGGGCTTACACCCACCGGATGCCGGCTCCGGGGGAGACCGTGACCACCGAGATTGCACCGGCCTCGGCGATCGCCGGCGAGGGCGCCGACGTCGCATGGCGTCCCGCCGGCGCCGTGGCGTCGCGCTCCGGGGCCGTCACCCGGGTCGAATGGCCGGAGGAGGGGGCGGTCGAGCTGGTCGAGTCGGGCCGGGGGCGGACGCTCGTCGAACTCCCGCTGTCGGCCCCGCGCCGGCGCGTCACCAAACGGCGTTGGTACCACGCAATCCTCGCGAATCCCGCCGGCTATCTCCCTCCGGACGCCCCGGTCCGGGCCGTCCGCTTCGAGCTGCCCCGGCGGCTGGTGACTCCGTGGGGGCCGGACTGGGCGAGGACGTGGCGTCTGCTCTTTCTGGTGGTGCTGACGGCGGGCGCCGGGGCGACGAAGGTCGGCTTCGACATCGAGTGAGAGGCCCGACGACGCGATGCACGACGACGCCTTCGACATCTCGCCGACTCTCCACCGCATGTCCGGCTGGGTCGAGCGCGCTCCCTCGTTCTGGCGGTGGCTCGGACGGATGGAGACCCGTCTGCTCGCCGGACGGCTCGAGGACGTCGAGGTTCGACGGCCCGTCTGGATCGCCGGCCTCGCCCGGGCGGGCAGTACCGTCCTCCTCCGGATCTTCGCCGATCTCGACGAGGTCGCCACCCATCGATACCGGGATTTCCCGTTCCTCCACATCCCGAAGCTCTGGCACGAGACCGTCCGGCGCCAGACCGACGGAGCGGCCGAACCGAACGAGCGAGCCCACGGAGACCGCATCGAGGTCACCCCCGACAGCCCGGAGGCGATGGAGGAGCCACTCTGGATGGACTTCTTCGAGGGGCTCCACGATCCGGAGTCCTCGAACGTCCTCGAAGCCGACGACGCCGATCCCGATTTCGACGCCTTCTTCCGGAATCACATCCGCAAGCTGCTGCTCGCTCGCGGCGGGAGCCGATACGTCGCCAAGGCGAATTACAACGTGACGCGGCTGGCGTATCTGGCCCGGGCGTTCGACGACGCCCGGTTCGTCGTGCCCGTGCGCCGGCCGTCGGCGCACGTCGCCTCCTCGGTCAAACAGCACCGCCTGTTCTGCGAGCAGCTCGACGCCGACGACCGGGAGGTCGAGCACCTCGAGCGCGTGGGTCACTACGAGTTCGGACCCCCGCGGACCCCGATCCACACCGGTGACGACGAGGCGATCGCGGCCGTCCGTCGGGACTGGCGCGAGGGGCGCGAGGTGAGCGGCTGGGCGCGCTACTGGGGGGCTGTCTACCGATACCTCGCCGAGCTGTTCGACGGCGATCCCGACGTCCGGCGGGCCGTGCTGGTCGTCCGCTACGAGGACCTCTGCGATCGGAGTTCGTCGGTGCTCCGGGATCTGCTCGATCACGCGGGCTTCGAGCCCGGCGCCTCGTTCGTCGACCGCCACGCCGGGAATCTGTCCCGGCCGGACTACTACGATTCGGACCTCTCCCGGGAGGACCGCGAACGGATCGCCGAGCGGACTGAGGACGTCGCACGGCGATTCGGCTACGGGGACGAACCGGCGGACGTACCGCTCGCCGGCAGCTGAACGCTCGCAAACCGGATTGACCGACCCGGGAGGGCGGTCTATCGTACGGCTCGCGGGGCGCGAGCCCGTGGCCGCCGGTCAACCTCGACCGAAGTCGGGACACACCGTGTCGAACGAGCGAGAAGTCCTACTGCTCGACGACGATCTGATGGCCGTCATGGAGGCCGAAGAGTACCTCCAGACTGGCGGCTGGTCGGTCGAGTCGCTGTCGACGCCCAGTGGCGCTCTCTCGAAGATCGACTACGAGCAACCGGACGCCCTGATGGTCGACATCGAGATGGACCAGCTCGACGTCGAAGAGCTGGTCCAGACGCTCCGGTCGTCTCCCGACCACCGTGATCTGGTGATCGTCGCCTTTGCCGATCGGCCCCCCGAGGAGCTGCGAGAATACTGCGTCGACCACGACGTCAACGGCTACTTCAGCAAGTCCATGGACGTCAGTCAGATCGCCGGGTTTCTCGACCAGTTCTTCGAGGACGAGGGTTGAACGTCGGTCGGGAGGGGGCGGTGGGCCGACCGCTGACTCGGAGCGCCTCGCGCCCACTTGGCGCCCGGAGGCTGGGTCGGCGCGGTGGGTACCCGTCGAGTCGGTGCGACCTCGACGGACTCGATGTCCGTACATGGCGGGCTCGTCGCCCGCCGCGGGACGCCGATCGAGGAGGGGGCGTCCGGCCAGATACGGTCCGCCCGACGGCGCTCGTGCCGGTTGATTTTTCAATCGGTGGCGCAGTGGCCATCTTGGTCACCGCACCACGACGTCACGTGCAGCGGAGCATTTCTGGATTCGCATCAGCGCCGTCGGTCGTCGCGGCTCGCAGGCAGGCGGCGGTCTCGATCCGGTGAGGGCCGAGCGGCCGACCCCACCTCGGTTTCCCCTCGTCGACCTCGAAAACCCCCGACGGCCTCGTACGGCCCGACACCAGGACCCCCCGAACCCATGACCACTGAATCGACGGAATCGGATCGCGACGACTCCCCCGGAGAGAGCGTCCGCGTCTGGTTGCTCGTCGCGCGGACCGCTCGCCGCCCCGCGGTGGAGGCGGTTGCCGACGAGCTGCGCGGCGGCGGGATCCGCGCCGACGTGGTCGCCATCACCGACGTCATCGGCTCGGCGGCGCGCGAGGCCGTCGCGGGCGGGGCCGAACGCATCCTCAGGAGCCTGCGAGTCGCCTGGGGGCGGGAGAGTACTCCCGAACACTTTCTGGACGCCGTCCGGCGCGAGCGCCCCGACATGCTGGTCGTCTGCTCGCCCCGCTACGTCCGTCCGCTCAGTCTCGTCGAGAGCCTGACCGGGGCCGGCGCGCTCCAGGTCGGGCTTCCGCTCGACTTTTCGCTGCCCGATCCCTGGACCGAGGGCTCGATCGACGCCTTCGTGGTCCCGCACGGTCCGGCCCGGAGTGAACTCGAACAGCGCGGCTGGGGCGGCGAGCGGCTCCGCCGGGCCGGCCCCCCGCTGCTCCCCACCATCTCGCTGGACTGGGACCGCGCGGAGGTCCTGGAGGACTTCGGGCTCTCCAGCGACGAGCGCACCGTCGTGGTGCGGGCCGATTCGTTTGCGCCCGACCATCTCGAGAAGTTCGTCTTCCAGGCCACGCTCGTCGACGAGCCCTTCCGATTTCTGTTCCATCACAACGGCGACGGCGCCATCGCCGATGCGCTTCGGCGGGCGGCCGACGAGCACGGACTTCCCGCCTCGATGTTCGGCCGCGTTCCGGATCTGGGGCGTTACCTCGTCGCCGCCGATTTCGTCGTCGCTCCACCGTCCGACCCCTTTCTCCCCGAGATCGTCGCGCTCCGCCGCCCGTTGATGCTGGTGGGCCGTGCGGAGGCGCCGGACCGACAGGTCGAGGTGCTGACGGGGGAGTACGGGGCGGCGCACGTCCCCGACGTGCTGCGGGCGAGCGGGGAACTCGAGTCCTTCGGGGCCGACGAGTCCCTGGAGGCGGCTGGGGAGACGGAGCTGTCGCCCGGCAACGGTCCGGTCGCCGATGCCCTTCGGTCGGTGCTCGAACAGGTCGACCGCCGGCGCACCCGATCGGGCGGGCTCGGTGAGCCGACCGCCGGCCCCGACGACGAGCGGGAGGCGCGGACCGGCCCATTCGAATCGATCGGGGCCGGTGACTCCACCGACGCAGCGGGTTCCCGGGTGGCCGGCGGTGCCAGCGGGGAGGGAGGGCCGGACGTCTCGCGTGCCGAGGCCGAGGACCAGCTCGCCGAATTGATCCTCGAGGAACGCCGGCTCGAACGACGCCTCTCGGAGCTCGAGCGCGAACAGGAACGGTGGCGAAACCGGCTCGAGCTGGCCCGGGACTGGGGGGAGGACGAACTGGCCGCCGAAGCCGAGTCTCTGTTGCGCGACTACATCGACGAGGCCGAGGAGATCGAGGCCGACCTCGAGTCGATCCGCGAACAGAAAGCTCGGCTCAAACGGGCCGCCGGGCGAGAGCCGGGCGGGGCCGGGACCGCCGTCCGCGGGCACCTCGAGGGGGGGACGTCGGACCCCGACGACGAGGTCGAGGAGCGGTTCTCCGAGATGGAGCTCGAACGCGATCTCGACGATCTGCGCGACGAGATCGACGACGAGCTCGACGAGTGACGTGCGGATGAGTCGATCCGGAGGGCCGACATGAAGCACCGCGTCGGGTGGTACTTCGTCGCGGCCAACGCGATCGGGCTGCTGTTCCTCTGGCTGGCCGCTCGCGACCTGCCGTTCGGCGAGATCGTCCCGTACCTGCGGGGCGCCGACCTGAGTCGCCTCGCCTTCTGGTCGCTCCTGTTCCTGCTGCTGTACGGCGTCTGTCACGCTGCCCGCGTGCTGCGCTGGGAGTTTCTCGTCCGGCCGATCGGCGACGTCGAGCGCCGGCCGGTCGACCGGGCGGCGGCCCTCGGATTCGCGGCCATCGTGCTCCTTCCACTCCGGCTCGGGGAACTGGTGCGGCCGTATCTGCTCGCCCGCCGGTCCGACCTGTCGACGAGCTCCCTCCTCGCCACCGCCGTCGTCGAGCGCGTCATCGACGGCCTCTTCGTCACCGGCCTGCTGTTCGTGACGCTCGCGACGTACTCGGGCGGGGCCTCGACCGGCTTCGCCACGATGACCGGACTGATCGCCGCGGCGATCTTCGTCCCCGCTCTGTTGATCTGCGGACTGGCACTCTGGCGCCGCGAGTGGACACTCTGGGTCGTCGAGTCCCTGGCTCGGCCGTTCTCGACCTCGCTGGCCGAGCGCGGGGCCGAACTGCTCGATACCTTCATCGACGGCTTCCTCGCGCTGGCTCACCGCGGCATCCTCGGCCGGTTTCTGGTCGTCACGGCCATCTACTGGGGCACGAACGTCGTGTCGCTGTGGCTGCTCGCCCGCTACGGATTCGGCCTGGCGATCGACCCGTGGAACGCCGTGACGGTCGTTGCAATTCTGGTCGTCGGAATTATGATTCCGGCGGGGCCGGCGCTCACCGGCAACTTCGAGTACTTCGTCAGCAAGGGCATGGGTCTGTTCGTCGCGCTCGAGGTGGTCGGCGCCCGCGTCGCCGTCTTCGCGGCTCTGCTCCACGTCCTCCAGTTCATCGTCATCGTCGCTCCGGGCTTCTGGGTGATGTGGACCGATCCCGCGGCCCGCCACCTGATCGAGATCTCCGAGCGGGCGCGCGAGGAACTCGACTGAGCCGCGGCCCGACGGGGGTTCCGACTCGCCGAAGAGCCGGAACGGACCGACATCGACGATTCGACTTCTCTCCAGGACCGAGCCGACGAATCATTATGACTGACCAGCGGACGGACACCGACGACGCCGACCAGCAGTCGGTCGGCGACGATGACAGCGAGGCGACCGAGATCCCCGTCAACGTCGCGGACGAAAGCGACGACGACAGCGGGGCCGACGACGTCGCCTCCGCCACGGAGGCGGGGGGCGACGAGCCCGACCGAGCGGTGGAATCGACCGCCTCCGGCGAGGAACGCCCCGCCGAGGAGGCCGATGACGACGAGACGGACGACGAGATCGAACTGGAGGTCGACGGACCGCCGCGCGAGGAACTCGAGGCCGAGCTCGACCAACTGCGCGAGGAGATCGAGTCGGTCCGAGAGGAACGCGACGAGCTGCGCGACCGCGTCGACGATCTGGAGGAGGAGCGCGACGAGATCGAGGAGCGGATGCTTCGCGTGGCGGCCGACTTCGAGAACTACAAGAAACGGGCCGAAAAGAAGCAGGAGGAGCTCGAAAAGTACCGCGCCGAAGATCTCGTCACCGATCTGCTGCCGACCATCGACAATCTCGAGCGGGCCCTCGACCACGCCGATTCGGGCGAGGAGGAGAACATCGTCGACGGGGTCGACATGGTCGTCCGCAAGATGATGACGACCCTCGAGGACCACGGCGTCGAGACGTTCGATGCCGAGGGTGAATCGTTCGACCCGCAGCGTCACGAGGCGATCCAGCAGGTCGAGACCGACGAGCAGGAGCCCGGGACCGTCGTCGACCAGTATCAGAAGGGGTACTTCCTCCACGATCGACTGCTTCGGCCGGCGGTCGTCGCCGTCGCGGAGGCTCCCGACGAGGAGGACGAATCGCAGGCGTCGGAGGAGGAGGGCGAGGAGGTCGAATCACCGGACGACAGTGCCGACCAGGAGGCACCGGACGCCCAGCTCGACGACGAGTCCTCCGCCGAACTGGGCGAGGAGTCGTCGGGAGAATTGGCTGACGACTCGTCTGACGGGCT
>JBDGRG010000260.1:0-1155 GCA_042218355.1 Bradymonadaceae bacterium | reverse complement strand
CACCGCGTAACCAGAGCACCTCCCGACGGTACGACGGCCGACGGCACCGGGACGCTCCGGAGGGCGCAGGGGGCAGTCGACGTGCAGGTCGCTCTCGTTCCCCCCCGCACGCCTTCGGACTTCGATCGGCCTCTGACCGCTTCGCATCCAGTCTCGATTGTGCATAATACGGGGCAGGTATCGCCGTACTGCGGCGGTCGGGTGTGCTCCCGTCTCGACGGGAGCCGACCAGGGTCGGAGCCCGCGAGGGTCGGCCGAGACGTCTCGAACCGGCGGGTCTCCGCGTGCGGACGGGTGTGATCCGATCCCACGGTTTCCGCTCGGACCCGTGCAGACCGACCCCCCGGTTGGTTGCCGTCAGATGCCGTGTTATCCTGTAGTCTGTTCACCGCTGCCGTGCGAGTGGCGGCGGTCGACCTAATTGCGACTGCCTGGCCTCGAGAGCGACGTCATGGGTGCGACCATCGGGATCGATCTGGGAACGACCAACAGCTGCGTGGCGGTCTACGAGGGAGACGACGCCGAAGTCATCCCCAACTCCGAGGGCAGTCGGACGACTCCGTCGGTCGTCGCCTTCACCGAGGATGGCGAGCGGCTGGTCGGCCAGGTCGCCAAACGGCAACGGGTGACGAACGCCGAGAACACCATCATCGGCGTCAAGCGCCTCATCGGACGGAAGTACGAGGACGAAAACGCCCAGCGGGCAAAAGAGAGCGTCCCGTATTCGATCGTCGAGGCGGACAACGGCGACGCCTGGGTCGAAGCCCGGGGCGACACCTATTCGCCCCCCGAGATCTCGGCCTTCGTGCTGCAGGAAATCCGCGACGTCGCCGAGGATTACCTCGGAGAAGACGTCTCCGATGCGGTCGTCACCGTCCCCGCCTACTTCGACGACGCCCAACGTCAGGCCACCAAGGACGCCGGCAAGATCGCCGGCCTGAACGTCAGCCGGATCGTCAACGAGCCGACGGCTGCGGCGCTGTCCTACGGCTTCGGTCACGAGGACGATGGCCGCGAACAGACGATCGCCGTCTACGACCTCGGCGGTGGGACCTTCGACATCTCGATCCTCGAGCTGGCCGAGGGTGTCTTCAGCGTCCTCTCGACCAGCGGTGATACCTTCCTGGGTGGCGAGGACTTCGACAACCGGATCGT
>JBDGRG010000026.1:18725-23396 GCA_042218355.1 Bradymonadaceae bacterium | reverse complement strand
GGGACCTGATCGCCCGCTCGGATTTTCGCGTGTTGGCGAACATGACCATCGGGATGGTCGAGCGGATCGTGATGGAGTACGTCGTGCACGGATCGTTCGAGGATGTCGAACCCCCCGAGATCGTCGAGCATCTGGTCGTCCACTATCTCTCCGGGACCCGTGAACCGATGAACTGACTCTCGATCGTGCTCGCCGGCCCGGCGACTGTCGAGGTGAAGGAGGAACCCCGTGCTTCGAGTGGTACTTTGCAACTGTGCTCCCGAGGAATCGGAGGCTCTCGCCGAGGGTCTCGTCGAGCGGAATCTCGCCGCGTGTGTGAATATCGTCTCCGGCGTTCAGAGCCACTACGAATGGGAGGGCGAGGTCTGCCGCGACGAGGAGGATACCCTGCTGATCAAGACGACGGACGAGCGCTATGCCGATCTGAAGGGGTGGCTGCTCGAGGAGCATTCCTACGATGTACCGGAGATCGTGGCGTTCGAGGCGACGGACGTTCAGTCCGCTTATCTCGAATGGGTCGAGCGCCAGACGTCAGTGGACGGGTGACCGGATGGATCGGAGACGGACGTCCTCTCGAGTCGACTGCGGGCGGGGAGTCGAAGGTCGATCGCCCGGCGGTCTGGTTGCGAGCGCATGACCGATCATCGCGAGACGTATCGGATCGGGGGGGATCGATGGCCGGCGTCGGGCGTGGGCGGAAAGGCCGCCGGATTGCACCGAGCTGCGCGATCCGACTGGCCGGTCCCGCGCGGGTTCTGCGTGATGGCCGACGCCTTCCGCGCCGCCGTGCGGCGGCACGTCGTGGACGTCGATACCCTCGACGAACTCCGGCGGTGCCTCCGGCGACGGCCCCTGCCGGAGTCGACTCGCGGGGAGATCCGCGATCGACTCGATGCGATCGGTGCGCGGCGATGGGCGGTCCGTTCGTCGGCCGTCGAGGAGGACAGCGAGGCACAGAGTTTCGCCGGTCAATTTCGCACGGAGCTGGGGGTGGCGGGCCCGGAGTCGGTGTTCGAGGCCGTGCGGCGGGTCTGGGCCGATCTGTACGATCTGGACGCCCTCGTCTACCGGCATCGGGTCCGTGTCGACGCCGTTCCCGCCCCGATGGCGGTGATCGTCCAGGAGATGGTCGACGTCGAGGTCGGGGGGGTGATGTTCACCCGCGATCCAGCAGTGGCGGGAGGAGAGGCGCCGATATCGATTTCGGTCGCCGAGGGGGAGGTCGAGGAGGTCGTCTCGGGCCGGGGAGGGCGGCACCTGACGGTCGACCGGGCCTCGGGTGAGATCCTCGCCGTCGATGGAGAGAACAGAGGGGCGGACGACGTCCCGCTCGAGGCCGCCGGCATCGAGACACTCGCCTCCTGGAGTCGAGGCCTCGAGGACGAATTCGGCTCGGATCTCGACGTCGAGTGGGCGTGGGGGCACGACTCGACGTCGGAGGGAGCCGGCGAGCCACGGCCGTACCTCCTGCAGGTGCGGCCGGCATCCGATTCCGGGGACGACGGCCCCGTCGTCTGGTCCAACGCGAACGTCGGCGAGGCACTCCCCGGCGTCGGGACGCCGCTGACCTGGAGCATCATCGGAAACTTCAGCCGGAGGGGATTCGAACGGGCCTTCGGGGCACTGGGGTTGGACGTGCCCGAGGAGTACGAACTGGTGGGGAGTTTCCGGGGCCGCGTCTACCTCAACGTGACGGAGTTCGTCTCCATTGCGGACGCGATTCCGTTCGTCGATCCATCGATCCTCCACGAGATGGCCGGGGGAAGTGGTCTCGACCTGGTCGAGCAGTCCCTCGAACTCGATCCCGGTCTCCGTCGCTCGTTTCTGCGTCGACTCCCGACCACCGTCGCCCGCATCGCCGCCTCGCAGTTGTCGATGCCGCTGGTCGCGCCGCTGTGGGAGTGGTATTTCGATCGTTCGGCAGCTCGACTCGAACGCGAGACGTGGTCCGGTGCGGACCGAGAGACACTGGGGGAGGTGCTCGGCGAGATCGACTGGCTGTTCGACCGCAACGGCCTGGTGGCCCTGACGTGCGGGTCGAACTTCGTGATGAGCTATCTGGTGATGCGAACCGCCGTCGACTGGTTCGGCAGCTCGGACCTCGGCGATCGCGTACAGGAGTTGATCGGTGCACTCGACGTCTCGAGCGCCCGTCCCGGTCTCGATCTGCTCCGGCTGGGGGATCGCGCCCGTCGCATCGAGTCGGTCCGGGAGCTCCTCGTCGATCACGAGCCGGACCGGGCGATCGAGGAGCTGCGGGCGCGGCGGGACGAGCCGGAGGTCGCCGCGTTTCTGGACGACCTCCGTCGCTTTCAACGCGAGCACGGATTCCGCGCCCCGCGCGAGGCGGAACTGTCGACCCCGCGCTGGCGGGAGAATCCGGAGTTTCTCCTCGGCGTGCTGCGCAATTACGTCGCGGTCGACGAACAGCCGACCGCCGACGAGTACGAGCGCGACCGCGACCGGCGGCGACGCGAGTTCGATCGCGCGATCGACCGCGAGTTCGGTCGAGCGGGTGGTGCGCTGTTTCGCCTGATCTTCGGCTGGGCGAGAATGACGGCCCGACTGAGGGAAGATCTCCGGTCGCGCGTGGTGCGAAGTCTCGATCTCTACCGCCGATTTGCGCTGACGGTCGGCGAGCGACTCGCCCGGGTGGGGGTGATCCCCGAACCCGACGACGTCTTCTACCTGCGATACGACGAGATCGCCGAATGGGTCGATGGCCGGAATCGGCCCGAGGAGTATCGGTTGCGCTCGATCGTTCGGCGCGCGGTCACTGATCGCCTGCAGGAGCTTCCCGATCCACCGAATACCTTTTTGTTGCGAGAGGGCGAGATCGTCGCCCCCGAGATGGCCGAGGCGACGGATCGGACACGAGCGCCCGACGAGCGCGACGTGCGACGGGTGTTGGAGGGGCTGTCGGCGAACCGGGGGATCGTTACGGGGCCGGCGAGGGTCGTCGAGGATCCCGAGGGAGACGAGTCGATCGAACCGGGCGAAATTCTGGTGGCTCCGTACGCGGACATCGGATGGACCCCCCTGTTTCTGAGCGCATCGGGACTCGTCGTCGGGCTCGGGGGGCCCCTCAGTCACGGTAGCATCGTCGCCCGCGAGTACGGTCTCCCGACAGTCGTCAATGCGTCGGGCGCGACCGATGTCGTCGAGACCGGGGACGTGGTGACCGTCGACGGGGACGCGGGCCGAGTGTACGTTCACGACTGATCGGTGGTGCGTCGCTCGGGCAGTTTTGTTGAATCTTCGCGTCGATCTGGACAATGGCAGGAACGGAGCGGGTTGCGGTTCGAGACGGAGAGAAATGGAGATCGAGGTCAGGTATTCGGAGGCAGGGGAGACGGTCACGGTCTCACCGTCCGGCGAGCTGGGACTCGAGGCCGGCCGGGGGCTTTACGACCGTCTCGTCGAACTCGGACGGTCCGGGGAGATCGATCGTGTCGTGCTCGACTTCGCGGAGGTCGACGAACTCGGGACGGCGGGGATCGGCGCGATCTCGGCGGCGCTGCGTCGACTCGACGAACTGGACGTCGAGCTGGCGGTCGAACGGATGGGCGACGACCATCGCGAGGCGCTCGGCTTGATGCCCAGAGCGCCCGACGAGCTGACGCTGGGCCGCCGGGCGATGGGGTTCTTCGAGGCGGTCGGCGACTGGGCTCTGACCGGCAAGGAGACCCTCGCCGACTTCTACGACACCTTCACCGACGTCGTCTACGCGATCGCTCGGACCCTCCGCGGCCGTTTGCCGCCGCGCGGGTCGGTGACCGAGCAGTGCGTTCAGATCGGGGTCGATGCGCTGCCGATCGTCGCATTGATGAGCTTCCTGATGGGCCTGATTCTGGCCTTCCAGGCCGCCCACCAGCTCCAGCAGTTCGGCGCGAACATCTACGTCGCCAACCTGGTCGGCATCGCGATGGTTCGCGAGTTCGGGCCGATGATGACGGGCATCATCATCGCGGGTCGGAGCGGCTCGTCGATGGCCGCCGAGCTGGGCTCGATGAAGATCCAGGAGGAGATCGACGCACTGTCGACGATGGGCATCGATCCCTCCCGGTACTTGCTCGTCCCCCGAATCTTCGGCATCACCATCGTGCAGCCGGCGCTGTCGATGATGTCGATGTTCATCGGGATCTTCGGCGGCTGGTTCATCGCCCGGACGTATCTCGAGCTGACGTCCGCGATCTATCTCAACAAGACGATCGATGCCGTCCAGATGGGCGATTTCCTGCACGGCTTCGGCAAGAGCTTCGTCTTCGCGTGGATCGTCGGTTTCATCGCCTGCTATTCGGGGATGGCCGTCCAGGAGGGGGCACGCGGCGTCGGCCGTGCGACGACTCGGTCGGTGGTCGCCAGCATCTTCATGTTGATCGTCGCGGACAGTATCTTCTCGACGGCGGCGACGCTGATGTGACCGGCGTTCCCCGCCTGTTCGCGTTCCCCGATGATTCGTCTCCATCCCGGTCGAGAGTACTCGAGGTGAGCATGTCCGGTCCATCCGACAGCGAGGTCGCCGTCCGGTGCGACGACCTGACGTGCGGTTACGGGGACGTCGCGATTGTCGAGAACGTCGACATGGAGATCGAAACCGGCGAAATCGTTGCACTGCTGGGGGGCTCCGGCTCCGGCAAGTCGACGTTGTTGAAGACGCTCGTCGGATTG
>JBDGRG010000026.1:0-18715 GCA_042218355.1 Bradymonadaceae bacterium | reverse complement strand
ACGTTGTCGTCCGAGGAGAGCAACGATCTCTATCAACGCGTCGGAATGATGTATCAGCAAGGCGCGCTATTCGGATCGAAGACGGTCTTCGAGAACTGTGCACTGCCGCTGAAGGAGCACACCGATCTGCCCGAGCCCGTGATTCGCGAAATGGTCCGGATGAAGCTCGAATTGGTCGGACTGAAGGGGCTCGAGGATCGGCTCCCGTCGGATATCTCGGGCGGTCAGGCCAAGCGCGTCGCCCTCGTTCGAGCCTCGATCATGGAGCCGGAGATCGTCTTCGCGGACGAGCCCTCCGCGGGACTCGACCCGATCGCCGCGGCGGGTCTCGACCACGTGCTGCGGCGATTTCGGGACCTGTTCGGGATGACGCTCGTGGTCGTGACCCACGAGCTCGAGAGCATCAAGATTCTGGCCGATCGCGTGATCATGCTGGGCGACGGCGAGATTCGGGCGCGCGGGACGGTCGAGGAGTTGTTCGACAGCGAGGTCGACGAAGTCCGCGGCTTCTTCCACCGAGAACCGCCCGATTTTTTGACAACCGACGTCGGTTCTACTCTCCTCGAATCGTTGAACGGCTGACTCTACTCGACCCGACGCTCGACGTACGGACGCATCAGCGATGGCCACGCGCGCCGAAAAGTCGAAACTGGGGTTGTTCCTGACCGCGACACTCGTCCTTCTGGGGGTGGCCATCGCGGCGCTGACGGGATCGGAACTGTGGGAGAAGCAGTCGACCTACTACATCGAGTTCAGCGAGAGCGTCAGCGGACTGCAGCCGGGTGCACCCGTCAAGCAGCGGGGTGTTCGGGTCGGGTACGTCGACCGCATACGCGTGGTCCCGGACAATGTCGAGCTGGTCGAGGTGGTGGTAAAGGTCAATCCCGGAACACCGGTCAAGAAGGATACGACCGCCTACATGGCCAGTCAGGGGATCACCGGTCTGAAGTTCATCGAGTTGCGCGGCGGGAGCAAGGAATCCAAACAGCTTCCACCGGGAGGGAAGATCGAGGCGGGGACGAGCCGGCTGCGCGAACTGACGGGCCGGGCGGAGGACATCAGTCTGAAGTTCGAATCCCTCCTGAACAATCTGCTCGAGTTGACGCGCAAGGAGAATCGCGAGGAGATCGAGAAGATCCTGAAGACCGCCGAGAAGTCGACCGCCGAGGTCGGTCGGGCGGCCGAGGAACTGGACAAGTTGGCGGAGAAGACCGGGTCGATCCTCGAGGAAAACCGGCCGTTGGCGCGCGACGCGATCGAGGAAGTCCAGCAGCTGAGCGGGCGAGCCGACGCCTCACTGAGCAAGTTGAATGCGTTCATCGACCGTGCTCGCGGAAAGCTCGAGGCGGTTCCCTTGACCGAGACCGTCACGGAATTTCGTGACACCAACGAGCTGGTTCAGCAGAAGGTATCGGCGATCGAAATCGAACCGATCGTCGAACACGTGACCGTTGCGCTGGAGTCGTTTCGCAACGTCCTCGAGCGCGTCTCGCGGATGGTCGCCCGCAACCAGAGTACGGTCGAGACGACGCTCACCAATTTCCGGCGAATCTCCGAGGACTTGAAGGAGATCAGCCGGACGTTCCGCGAGAAGCCGTACATCCGACTGTTTCAGCGCAAACCGCCGGAGCGGACACTCCCATGAACGGATCTCCCGACGTCTCGACTCGTCTGGCGGGCGACAGCCGGAGCCGGGCATCGACCGCATCGGCGGTTTTGCTCGGACTGGCCTGGGGGCTCGCGATCGGCGGCGGCGGATGCTCGCACGGCCGCTCGGTCACGCACTACCGGCCCGCGATCATCGACGAGGCGATGAAGGGGGCCGAGACGCCCTCTCGCGAACAGACGGTCGTGCTGGGCATCGAGACCTTCTCGGCGGCGCCGGCGTACGACGAACAACGGATGGTCTACCGCGAGAAGCCCTTTCAGCTCAGTTACTACCACTATCACCGCTGGGCGACGGCACCCGGTCCGCTGGTCAGCGGTTTTCTGGCCGACGTCTATCGTCGGAGTGGATTGTTCGAGGCGGTTGTCTCCGGCCACGATTCGACGGTCGATGCGGTGCTGTCGGGAAGTGTCCTGGCGATGGAGGAGGTCGACGTCGAACAGGGCAAGTGGATCGGCCGGGTGCAGGTCAGCCTGCAGCTTCGCGATGCGATGAGCGGGGATCTGATCTGGACGCGGACGATCGAACAGCGCGTCGAGATGCCCGAACAGACGCCCGCCGGGCTGTCTCGTGCCATCAGTCGAGGCCTGACGTCGATCGGCGCGAGCACGGCGCCGGATATCTACCGGGCGGCGACCCGAGTGATTCGCAAGCGCTCGGAACCGTCCGACGCTGCGGGTACGCAGGACGCCACGGACTCGGATGGGACCGATGGGTCGTCGGCCGACGTCATCGGTTCGGAGGCCGATTCGGTCGGTTTATTCGAAATCACTGAGTTCCTTGCTGCCGGTGCCTCGAAAGGCCAGCACGCCGAGCTGATCGAGTAGAAACAGCACCCGGTAGCTGGTCTCGCGGTCCAGTGCGTCGCTGTCGCTCTCGTCGAGCAGGTCCTTCGGGGTGGTGTCGTCCGAGATCTGAGTGAGCACGCGCTGCTCGTTCGTGTCGAGTGACAGATCTTCGGGATGGACGGGGGGTTGGTCGCGTAGATAGATCGCGTTCTGGCGGCGATTTTCGTAGTACTCGGTGATCAGATCGAGGGGTACACGCTCGCGGCATCCCTGGACGACCAGTTCGAGCGGGTCGACACCGAGGGGATACCCCTTCGTGTCGGGTTCCTGTCCCTCGTAAAAACCGTAGCGGCCGTCCGGCCACTCGAAGACGTCGAGCAGCTTCTCCTCCATCTGTTCGGAGAGCAGCTCGTAGATGTTGTGTGCCTGGACCGCTCCGATCGCGACCAGCGCGTCGCCCAGCCGCCCACCCCACTCGTGTAGCCGGGCGAGGGCCTGGTCGAGTTCGTCGCGCGTGATCTCTCCCTTCGACAGCAGGAATGCCCCGAGCAGTTCCTCCTCTCGGTTCGAGTCGACCATGATCGGCTCGCCGTCGCGCAGGTAGATCGACTTCTCGACCGTGTTGCGCTGGACGTGCAGTCGGCCGGTCGCCGACCCCAGATGGAGCTGGCCGAGCAGGCGGGGGAAGGGCGTTTCGTCGAGATCCCCCTCGTAGCTGAGGTACTGCTCGCGCAGTTCCTCGATCGAGTCCATGTCGAAGTCCTGCGTCTCGAGCGCCGGCTCGACGTCCGAGGGCTCGGGAGATTCGGTCTCGTCCTCGGGTTGGAACTCGGCGTTGCCGACCGGCGTCTCCTCGCCCTGCAGCGAGGCACTCATCTCCTCCATCGCCTTGACCGTCGCCTCCAGATCCAGACTCCCGGCGGTGGTCGGTTCCTCGGTCTCCGACCGATCCGTCTCGGGCTCGCGCGCCTCGACGGTCGAGGGATCGGCAGGGGCGGACGACGGAGCTTCCGCCGCCTCCGAGCCGCCGCTGTCCGGGACCGTGCTCTCCTGGAGCGACACCTCGTCGAGGACCGTGTTCGGCGGCCGCCAGGGGCCCCCGTCGATCGAGACGCGGTCGGCCGGGTCGGGTGCCCGATTCCGCAACACGTCGAGCAGCTCGTCGAGCTGGAGTGGCCCCTTGATGTCGCCGTCGCCCCCCCGGAAGTGAAAATCTGCCTCGTACAGCTGCCGGCGGATCTCCGACGGATCGGCCTGTTCGGCCGGCGAACTCTCGTCGGGCTGCTGTGTCTCCCCTGCCCCCTGGACGCGCGAAGTGGCGTCCGGATCGTCGGCCAGTTCGGCGGTCGACGCCTGGTCGGCCCCGGAGTCGACGGCCGCTCGATCGGTCTCCGGAGTCGGAGGATGTTTCGAGTCGGCCTCCGGGACCCGACTCTGCCGTGGCGTATGTTCCTCGGGGGCGGACTCGACGGGCTCCCGGTCCTCGGACACCGGCCGGCTCGGATCCTGCCGACGGCGGGTCTTCTCGCGCTCGATCTCCTCTTCGAACAGCCGCCCCATCAGGTTCGACAGGTCGTTGTCCCCGACCTTGATGTCGTGCTGGAAACAGAAGTCGACCAGTGCCTGATAGAAATCCTCGGCCGTCTGATACCTGCGCTCGGGGTGCTTCGCGAGCGCGCGTTGGGCGATCTCCTCCAGGCCCGTGGGGAGCGGTTGCATCCGTTCGAGGCTCTCCTCGATGTCCGCGTCCCGAACCTGAAGCATCACGTCCAGGTCCGAGTCCCCGGTGAACAGTCGAGTCATCCCCAGTGCCTCGGCAAAGACGATCCCCGCCGAGAAGATGTCGCTGCGGGCGTCCAACTCCTGCCCGGTGACCTGCTCCGGGCTCATGTACCCGACCTTTCCCTTCAGCGTTTCGTCGTCGCTGATGCTCCGCTCGATGGCTGCTTTGGCCACCCCGAAGTCGCCGACCTTCACGTTCCCCGTGTAGCTGACCAGAATGTTCGCCGGGCTGATGTCCCGGTGGATGATGTTGAGATCGTCGCCGAAGGGATCCTTCGCGTCGTGAGCGAAGTTCAGCCCCTTGAGCATCTCCATCGTGATGAACAGGACCAGATCCAGCGGCAGTTTGATGTTCAGCTTCGCGCACCGGGCGAGGATGTCCAGCAGGTCCTTCCCGTGGACGTACTCCATCGCGATGTAGTACTGGCCGTCGATCTCGCCGAGGTCGAACACCTGGACGATGTTCGCGTGGTAGAGGTTGACCACGATCTTCGCCTCGCTGATGAACATGTCGACGAACTCGTTGTCGTCGACGAGGCTCGGCGTGATCAGCTTGATCGCGTATTCCTTCTCGAAGCCGGCCGCGCCGAAGGTCTTCGCGCGGTAGATCTCGGCCATGCCCCCGCTCCCGATCTTGTCGAGGAGGGCGTACCGTCCGAACTTCGTCCAGCTGCGGGAAGTCTCGTCGCTGTCTGGGTCGACTGTCATCGGGGATGTGCGGCGTCGAGCAGGGGACGGCCGGAGACCGCGAGCCCCAGTCCGCCAGCGGCCGCCGCGAAGGTCGGTTGCGTCGGGGCGTCAAGCTTGGAATTACGACCGAAAGACCTTTAGCATACGGGGGCCTAGCCTCGCAAAGTACCGACATTCGGGCCCCGCCTCCACCGCCAATCACGCCGATGACGGAGCACCGCAGTCCGGACGAACGGGCCGATCAGATTCTCACCGCCGCGCGCGATCTGTTCCTCGAAAAGGGCTATTTCGAGGCGAGGATGGACGAGATCGCCCGGGCGTCCGACCTCTCGAAGGGAGGGATCTATTTTCACTTCGACACCAAAAAGGAGATCTTCCGCAGCCTGGTCGAGCAGGAATACGACCGGGCGATGACCTTCATCGAGGAGATCCTCAGTTCCGAGGAGGAGATCGAAAGCATGATCGCCGACATCGGTCGGCACTTCGCCGAGCGGTTCGCGACCACCGATTCGGCGCGGTTCATGGCGATCATCGGCGAAATGGCCCTCCGGGACGAGGAGATCCGCGAGATGCTGCTGGAGCTGCAAGAGAACTACATCCAGCGCCTGGCGGAACTCCTCCAGCGGGGGATGGACGAGGGGCAGCTGCGACAGATGGATCCACGATCGGCGGCGATCTTGCTGAAGTCGATCATCGACGGGATTCGAGCCGGCTTCGGCATCGGGTTCCAGCCCGATATCGATCGTCTCGTCGGGACGACGATGCAGATCCTGGGCGACGGGATGTTCGCCGAATCGCTCGATTCGGGGCTGGCCGGTGGGCGAGAGGTCGAGCTGGAGACCGGGGCCGACGGGGAGGAGTCCGGCGACCGGGAGGAAGCCTCCGAGGGCTCGGACGGCACTCAGTGAGAGCCGGAGTTGGTCTTCTCGTGCTCGCCCTTGGAGCCACCCTGCCCGCCGGAGTCGGCAGTTCCGTGGGCGGCCTTCTCGTGTGACCTGCCACCGTGGTGAGCGGCCTCGAGCCGCTGGGCGATGTAGCTGCCGATGCTGACGGTCACGACGATCGCGACGAGCCCGATCGCAATTCCCTGAACAACTTCGCGTCCCATCGATTCGATGCGTGCGTCGGTCGAGTCGATTCCGAGTCGCACGGTCGGTTAGTACAACCCGGCGATGGTTGCAACTGTGATCGGCCGGACCGGCTCGATTCGCCGGTCTCCTCACTCCCACGGAAGGCCCCGCGATGTCCGGAACACGCGCCCGATCGTTGCTCGAGGACTGCGACCGCGGCACGCTGAGCACGCAGGGGGCGGCCTTCGACGCCCCCTACGGTTCGTTCGTCCGCTATGCGCTCGACGAGCAGGGACGACCGCTGTTTCTCCTCAGCGACCTGGCGGTCCATACGAGCAATCTGGAGACCTCCGCTCGCAGCTCGCTGCTGGTCGTGCGCCATCCCGGGGCCGACGATCCACTCGACGGTGAACGGGCGACGCTCGTCGGCTCGACCGAACGCCGGGACGTCTCCGACGCCGATCGACGGCTCTATCTCGACCGCCACCCGTCCGCCGAGCAGTACGTCGACTTCGAGGATTTCCACTTCTACTCGATGACGCCGGAGCGCGTGCGTTTCATCGGCGGATTCGGGGATGTCGAGTGGATCGAGCCCGGCGACCTTCGCGGCGGGGAGTGACTCTGCCCGCGCCGGACCGGGGCCGACGCTCGACGCAACCGGGGGGTTTTGAAGCGCGAGGTTTCCGCGTGCTAACGTGCGCGCGACTCGCCTGTCTCTCCACCTCCACGAGTTCCGGAGCATGTCGATGCGGCGACGCCTGCTCGTAGCCTCGGTCGTCTGTCTGTTCGTCGGATCGTTTCTCTCGAGTTGCGGGCGATCGACGATCGGCGGTCGCTGCGACGACGACGCCGACTGCTCGGCCGGCGCGCAGTGCATGGGAGGGGTCTGCACGACCCTCCGGTCGTGCGGAACCGACGACGACTGCCGGGGATCGGCGGTCTGTCGAGATGGAAGCTGTGTCCCCGGCGACGAGGTCGAGTGCAACGCCGACGCCGACTGTGCCGACGGCGAGGTCTGTGACTCGGGGACCTGCCGGCCGGCTCCCGGGTGTGAGACCGACGACGACTGCTCGGGTCAGCGAGTCTGTCGAGACGGCAGCTGCTCGACCTGCGACTGTCAGTCCGACAGCGATTGTGCCCCGCGCGTGGTCTGCTCGGAGAACTGCCAGTGTGTGCCCGCGCCCCCCTGCGACTCGAACGACGACTGTCCCGATGGCGGAGAGGGCCGGGTCGGTTACTGCGACGACGGGACCTGCCGGACGGCCGATTGCCTGAATGACGACGACTGCGCCGGTGCCCGGAAATGCCTCGACCGAACCTGTCGACCCGAGGATGCGTGTCGCGGCGATGCGGACTGTGGCTCCGACGAGATCTGTCGCAACAACCGGTGTGAGCCGGCGCCCTCGTGCCGGAGCGACGAGGACTGCTCGAACGGCCGCATCTGTCTGTCCGGTCAGTGTCGAGCGGGATGTCGCAGCGACGGCGACTGTTCCCGGCCGGGATTCACCTGCCAGTCGAATGCGTGCACGCCCGAATGTCGCGACGATTCGGACTGTCGGGGCGCCCAGTTCTGCGAGGGGAACCGCTGCCGGGTTCCGCAGTGCCGCGTCGACGACGACTGCGGCAAGGGCGGCACCTGCGTGGACGGGCGGTGCGAATTCACCAGCTGCTTCGACGACAGCGACTGTGCTGCCTCCGAGCGCTGCCAGAACGGCGTCTGCGTGCCGGACAATCGCGACTGCACGTCCGATTCGGAGTGTCCCGACGGCCAGTTTTGCGTCGGTGGATCCTGTCAGTCCGAGAAACCGGAGTGTCGAAACGATCTCGAGTGCGACCGCGGTGAGACCTGTGAGAAGGGTACCTACGTGGGGGGATCGTGTTCGATCGACGCCGACTGTCCCCCCGATCAGATCTGCAAATCCGGGTCGTGTGCGCCCGCCGGCAACTGCCAGAGCGATGCCGACTGCCAGCCGGCCGAGGTCTGTGTCAACGGGTCGTGCTTCTTCCGCGGGGACTGCCGATCCGATGACGACTGCCGGCCGAACGAGGTCTGTGACAACTTCCGCTGCACCCGGGTCGACCCGTGTAAAAACGTCACCTGTCCCCCGAACTCGATCTGTCGCGGCGGACAGTGCCAGCCCGCCGGACAGTGTCAGAACGATTCGGACTGCCCGCAGAACTTCCGCTGCCAGAACAACCAGTGCAAGCGTCGGTCCCCCCAGTGCAAGGCGGATGCGGACTGCTCCGGCGAGGAGACCTGCCTGAACGGCCGATGTGTCTTCAGCGGAGACTGTCGGTCGGACGCGGACTGCGGTCCCGGCGAAGTCTGCAAGGGGAACTTCTGCCGCAACAAGGGCGGCTGTCGGCGCGATTCGGACTGTCCGAAGGGCCAGGAATGCGAGCCCGTCTCTCGGACCTGCCAGCCCGCGACGTCCTGCAGCACGGACAGCGACTGCAAGGGGAAGAACGAGGAATGTCTGAACGGTCGATGCGTGCGCATCCAGGGGTGCAACACCGACGCCGACTGCCCGCCCGGGGCCGTCTGTACGAACGGTCAGTTCTGTCAGGCCAGCCCCGAGTGCAAGATCGATTCGGATTGCCCGCAGGGTCAGCGCTGCGATCTGAACCGATGCGTGCCCTTCGGATGCAGCTCGGCCGACGACTGTCCACCCGCCTGGAAGTGTACGTCGAACCGCTGTCGACCGCCGGTCGTCTGCAGTGACGACAGCGACTGTCCGGGGCCGACGAAGTGCATACAGAATGCCTGCAAGGTACCGAATGGCTGCAGCAGCGATGCCGACTGTGCCGCGTCGCTCCAGTGTGTGAATGGTGCCTGCGTGCCCGATATCCCGCGGCAATGCAGTTCGGATTCGGACTGTCCGTCGAATCGCATCTGTGAGTTCGGCGTCTGCGTCCCCTCGCCCGAGTGCCGGGTCGACGCCGACTGCCCGGACGGCGAGCGGTGTCTGAACTCCAATTGTCAGCCGATCACCCAGTGCTCGACCGACGCGGACTGTTCGGGCGGGCGGGTCTGCAAAAATCAGCAGTGTGTGCCCGCCGGCGGTTGTTCGAACGATTCCGACTGCCCGGGTGGCCAAGTCTGCCAGAACGGATCGTGCACGACGCCGAGTCAGTGCAAGAAGGACTCGGACTGCCCGCAGGGCTTCCAGTGCAAGAACGGCCAGTGCCGGCCCGTCGTCTCGCAGTGTTCGTCCGATTCCGATTGCCCGCCGAACTTCGTCTGCCAGAGCGGTGTCTGTACCCGGACGGGCAATCAATGCTCCAGCGATTCGGATTGTCCCGGCCGCCGGATCTGCGTCAGTGGCAATTGCAAGCAGGCGCCGCAGTGCCGGAGTGACGCGGACTGCGCCGGCAATCGCGTGTGCGACTTCTTCAGCGGCAAGTGCATTCAGCCGACCTCCTGCTCGAGCAACGCCGACTGCAGTCAGGGCAAGGTCTGCGTGGGGGACACGTGTCGGGAAATTTCACGCTGCCAGAGCGACGCCGACTGCAGGCGCGGGACGGAGTGCGTAAACGGATCGTGCCGGATTGCCCGGAACTGCAAGAGTGACAGCGACTGTGCCAGCGGTGAGCGCTGCGACGCCGGGTACTGCCAGCCCTACACCTGCTCGTCGGATGCCGACTGCAAGAGCACCTTCCAGTGCATCGCCAACCGGTGCATTCTGGGACCGTACTGTCGGCGGGACAGCCAGTGTCCGCGCCCGACGAAGTGCGTGAACTTCAAATGCCAGAATCCCGGTCCGGGCGGTTGCACCTCCGATTCCGATTGCCCCGCCAACCAGTCGTGTTACGCCGGCGCCTGCTACGCTATCGGTCAGCCGGACTGCAAACGCGACTCCGACTGCGGCCCCAATCAGGTCTGCGACTTCGGGACCTGCGACCCGAAGAACCCGCCCAAGCGCTGCCGGATCAATTCGGACTGCAAGAAGAATCAGATCTGTCTCCAGGGCCGCTGCCGGCGCGGCACCGAGTGCCGGCAGGATTCCGACTGCCAGTTCCCCGAGGTTTGCAAGGGGCGGCAGTGTGTCAATCCCGGGTCGTGACGGCCTCCCTGCGGTCGGGCAGTGGCAGTCGTCGGGCAGTCGAGTGGTCGAGCTACAACAACCGTACGACCATTGCTCGCCGACGGGATTGAAAGCTCTCCACCGCTATCGCCGGTCGAATGGCCTGCGCCGATCGCCGTTCCGGCCGGCGATGCTTTAGCGCCGCCGGTTGACACAGACCGCCGAGCAGGCGGTGGCTTCAGCCCCGTGGAAGACGGTCGACGAATCCCCACTGGATGGAAACGACCCCACGCCCCCTAATCGTCGTACTCGTTCAGCGTATCGACGCGCTGCTTGAGGTCCTTGCCGACGTTGAAATGGACCGATTTCTTCGGTTCGACGTGGACGACCTCTCCCGTCTTCGGATTGCGTGCTTCCCGCGCATCGTAGTTCCGAATCGTAAAGCTGCCGAATCCTCGCAGCTCGATCCGGCGGTCGTCCATCAGCGCGCGCTTCATCGCGTCGAAGAAGCCGTTGACGACTTTGCGGGCGCGTTTTTTGGTGATGTCGGCGTTCTCGGAGACGGCTTCGACGAGTTCGGTCTTGGTCATGACGGGATTCGGTCGGAGGTGAACAGTCAGGAATCGGTATCGGCGTCGACACGAAAGAGTTGTTGCCCCATGAAGACGTGGTCGCCGTCCTCCAGCAGAGTCCGGTCCCACATGCGGATCCACGTTCCGTTGGAGGACCCGAGATCGACGAGATAGAAGGCACTGCCCGAGGTGATTCGGGCGTGGCGGCTGGACATGAACTGGTCGTGGGGGAATAGAATGTCCCCCTGTTCGCGGCCGATCACGACGTCGGCATCGGGGAGATGATAGACGTTCTGGGTGACGTCCCCCATGCCGATCTGGACGAGTTTGTAGTCGCCCGACGGCGGGGGACTCCCCATGTAGCGCGTTCCGGCGTCCGACGTTCGGTCCGACCGAAAGTCGACCTCGATCGGTTCGAATTTGAGGACGTGTCGGCCGGCCAGAAAGATGTCGCCCGGCTTCAATTCGGCTTCGTCGCGGACCTGGATGAACGTCCCGTTGAGGCTGCGCTGATCCTCGACGTACAGCTCGCCGTCCTCGAGGAGGAAGGTCGCGTGTTCGGGGTCGAGAAATTCGTCGGTCGGGAAACTTTTGTCGGCGTTGCGTCCGAAGGTGACCTCGGGCCGATCGATGGCGATGGCCTGGCCCTCGGATCCGTCGTCGCGCACGGCGACCAGCTCGATCGCCTCCGCGGCCTTGGGTTGCTGCTGGGGGGAGGGGACTCGAATGTCGCTCTCCTCCCCGGACGACTCCTCCTCGGTGCTGAGCTCGGCTCCGCAGTGCACGCAGTACTGCGTCCCCGGCGGACACGTCGTGCCGCATTCGTCACACTCGACTTCTCCGGTGACCGCTTCGACGAACCCCGCCTGTGACGTCTCCTGATCGGGGGCTTGCCGCGGCGATCCGAGCCCCTCCTCGTTCGTGTCGCCGTCGACCTGCGAGTCGTCGGGCTGCGATTCGTCGATCTCGACGGTCCCCACGTCCGACTCGGCGTCGTCTCCCGCGGTGGAGTCGTCCGACTCTCCGCTCTCCTCCGATCCCGATTCGTCTCCCCCGAGCGCGCGACGGAGCTCCGACTCGAATTCCTGTTCGTCCAGTTCGTCCCAATCGGCATCTTCGCCCGCTTCGTCCCGGGGCGACTCCGGATTACTCGGACGTAGATTCTCCGCGACCCGGTCGACCGCGGCGTTCTCCCCCTCGGGGTCGTCCAGTTCGTCGCTGCTCACCCGTCGAGTCTCCGGTTCGATTTGGCCAAGTTCGTGGCCCTCTGCATCCGAGGCCGGCTCCGAGCCTTCGTCGTCTGGTTGGTCTGCCATCGTCCGAGTGGATCCGTCGCTTGGAGGAGTTCGAGCGAACGGTTCGAGGGAGGAGACGGACCCCGGACACGACCTCCTCCATGCACGGACGACCCGTGCGGCGCGCGAGGATAATCGCGCCCCCGGGATCGTGCAACAAACCGCAGAGGTCGCGGAAGAACCGAACCGCAGAGGGCTCAGAGAGCTCAGAGGGGGCGGCCGAGCATTGCTCGGCCGCCAAAAAACCGGGTGTCGAACCCCCGGCGGCACGGTGCCCCCCCAGCATCTTAGCATATCAGCCACTCAGCATCTCCCCGCCCCGAGCATCTCGACATCCCATCGACTCAGCAGCCGAGCAGCCTCGCGGCCCAGCGGCCCGGTGCCCCCCAGCATCTTAGCATCTTAGCCACTTAGCATCTCTCCCAACCGAGCATCTTGTTACCGCGAACCCCTTGGGCATCTGACGACTCGCACGCCACAGCAAGCCCGCGAGCCTGAGCATCTCAGCATCTCAGCTACTCGGCATCTCCCCGCCCCGAGCATCTCGACATCCCATCAGACTCAGCAGCCGAGCAGCCTGGCGGCCCACTGCCGCAGAGGACTCGGAGATGCGACGAGCGAACTGCTGAGGACGGGGTCTCGGCAGGAGCCGGGCCGGCGCGCACAGCCGCGATCAGAACGGGGAGGCCGGGGTGTCCGAGGGGGCAGTGTGGCGGTGTGAGGCGGACGGTCGAATGCCGGCCCGGTCGGGGACCGGTGCTACTCCAGAGCGGGGATCCCCCCGGTGGCATTGCGGAAGGAGTCGGCGCTCTCGCGGGCGGGTGAGATGCCCCGGATCGTCGGAGATCCGATTCGTCCCTCGTCGGGATCGACCAGTTCGACGGCGGTTCGTTCGCTCTGAGTGATCCCACCGTCGTCGAAGTCGAACGCTCCGCGCAGTTCGCGGCGGTCGTTCGACAACAACAGTCCGACGCGCGGTGCGTTGTCGATGTTCGTACTGGCGATGTTGACCTCGTGGCCCTCGAACTGGTCGCTTCCCTCCACGACGATCCCGTCGGCGACTTCGACCGGGCCCTCGCGTCCGGGGACGATCCCGGCCCGGACGTCGGCGACGGTCGTATTCGAGATGTCGGCGAACGAGGCACTCGACCAGATGCCGATCCCCTCGTTGCCCCGGATCTCGACGCCGTCGAGGAGCGCGGCCGACCGGCGCATGCGAACACCGGGGCCGAGGTTTTCGCGAATCACGCCGCCCCGGACCTCCACGGCGACGCCGGGCCCGGAGCCGAAGTCGCGTTCGCCCCCGTTCGAGACCGTCAGGGAAACATCGTTCAGTGCGAGTCCGACGGCGTCGTTGTTCTCGATACTCGGCGAGTCGACCTTCGACAGTGCCACGACGTCCGATCCGCGCTGACCGAGGGGGGTGCCCGTGCCCGAGAACTCGATGCCCGCCGCGGCGGGGATGCAGCTGGCGTCCGACTCGCTGTTGCAGTTCGTCGAGGAGGTCGAGGTGACGGTGGGCCCGGTCAGTGCGACGGCGTGCCCCCCCACCCGGATCCCCGCCCCGGTCGCGTCGCGCACGCGGACGTCGTCGAGCTGGGCCCGAGCCCACAGGAACAACCCGATCTCGGGCGAGCGAGTCTCCGCGTCGACGTCACCCGCCGCGATCGGTGTCGGGAGCGTTCCCTTGCCCGGCAGCCACTCCCGGCCCGGGAACCAGTCGTCGGGGAGCGCCGCCGCCGTGCGGGGCCAGACGTTTCCGGCGTCCCACTGATCACCGGGAATCCACTGGTCGCCCGGGATCCAGTTCTCCGGCGTCCAGGAAGAGGGCGGCTTCCAGTCCGAGGAGGGGAGGTCGTCCGAGACCTTGTCCCATTCGGGATACAACCGATGTGGGTCGTCGGCGTCGAGCCGGTCGACCCGGATGCCCGTGCCGGCGGCGTGATTGACGTCGACTTCCGCGAGGTGGGCCCGCGAACTGCGCAGATGGATGCTGCGTCCCTCCACCGACGAGACGACGGTCCCGTCGTCGATCACGGCGAAGGACTCGGTCGCACGGAGCCCGGCGGCTGTGTCGCCATCGTCGGCGAGCACCCATTCGACCCGCGAGCGCCGCACGCGGAGGACGCCGTGCCGCGATCGGATCCCGACGCCGTCGGTGCGCTGGACGATCGACCGGTCGACGAAGAGAAAACCGCTGTACGGACACCAGGGGCCGCGACCGGAACACTCGGTCAGTGCGTTCTCCAGTCGGTCGCGACACTCCGAGGCGGAGACCTCGTCACACGAGACGTCCATCCCGGAGACGATTCCTCCCGTGCCGCCCCGGCCCACGATCGAACGCTTGAGTCGGAGCGCCGAGTCGAGCGAGACGACGTTTCGACCGGTCGACTCGACGATCGCCGAGTCGATGACGTCGGCTCGCAGCACGTCGCGCAGGTGCAGGCCGGTGTTCGCGCCCGAGATGCGGGTCTGCGAGAGGATCAGCCGTCGGACCTCCTCGGCGCGGACGCCGGAACTCCCTCCCTGCAACCAGACGTGTTGGAGGACGGCCCCGTCGACGTCACCGAGTGGGAGAACCGGGGCCTCCGCCGGTCCCTTGACGACGGTGTTCGCCGCGCAGCTGCCGATCAGCGCGACCGGAGATTCGATCGACAGATCCTCCGGCCGCCGGTATTCCCCCGGGGCGAGGAAGAGAATCCGCCGACTCCCTCGAGTCTCGACCAGTGCTCGAGCCAGCGAGCCGTACGGGTCCTCTCGGGTCCCCTCACCCTCCTCGTTGCTCAACTCGACGTAGGCGACCGGAACGTCGGTATTGTCGAGATCGAACTCGTCGTCACGCCAGCCCTCGACGCAATCCCCCGTCTGGCCGGCGACCTGCGTCCCGCCGCGGACGCTGAATTCGACCTGCCAGTTGTCGGTCTCCTCGGTCTGCGGCTGGCTGGCCGTGTCCGTTCCGCAGCTTCCCAGCAGCACGACAGCTGGCATGACGAGGAGACTACCAACTAGAAAACGAGTGAGCATGTCTCGTCCGAATATAGAGAATGACCGAGAACGGTTTCCCGGAAGCTCACGTACTTACTGTCCGAACGATGCGAAACCCGAGCTGCGGAAGCGTGGCGGTCGGTTGGTTCCATTTTCTGGAAGCGACCCGGCAGTAGATCGCGGGCGAACGAAATCCTCCACCGCGCACGATGAACTGTTGCTGGGCCGTGTCGTTTGGCGCCTCGGTGTTGGTCCATTCGATGACCTGTCCGGCCATGTCGTACGCGCTGAACGGTGAACAATCGTGCTCGTTGGAACCGACGGGCGATGGTTTCGGGTCCCCACCCATGGTTTCAACCATCCGGCACAGTGTCGGGTCGAACCCGTTGCCCCAGGGAAAGTACCGCTCGTCGACCCCGCGAGCGGCGATCTCCCACTCGATCTCCGAGGGGAGTCGGTAGGTCGCATCTTCGCGCTCGGACCGCCACTGGCAGTAGGCTCGGGCGTCGTGCCAGTTGATCATGATGATCGGCCATTCCGGATCCCAGGGGTCGCCGTCCGGATCCTCGTCGGGAGCCGAGAACGTCCGTTCGCGCTCGTCGATGTCCAGGTAGTACGCCGAGCCGTCGTACGTCCGCGGCGAATGCTGGCGGGCGCGGTCGAAATCCCTCCGAGCCACGTCGTCGAGAAACTCGCAGTACTCGCGGACGGTCACGGGCGTCTCTGCGATCAAGAACGGGTCGACCTCGCGGATCTGCCGTTTGAGACTCCGATAGGCGTCGGGATCGCCGCCGACCGGGTACTCTCCCCCCGGGACGAAGCAGAACTCCTCGTGGCCCTCGAACAATTCGGGGGGGTCGACGCCGACCTCGGTCCGCTCACCCCCCTCGACGACGAACGGGGCTCGGGCTCGGACGCGGCCCGGCGCCTGGATGTCGGCGACGTAGCTCCCCGTCGCGACCGCCTGCTCACCCTCGTCGACCCGCTGGTCCTCGGACAGCAGCAGCGGTCCGACGGACTTCTGGCGCTCGAGCCGGATCCTCGCCCCCTCGGGTTCGACGCGCAGATCGACCGTCCCCTCGTCGGCCAGCTCCTCCTGGTACTTCCCGCGGTCGTACTGTTCGACCAGCGATTTGAAGTACAGGGCCGTGCGCTCGTCGTTGTCCGACTCGGCGCTGCGGTACTTGGCGTAGAACAGGTCGGCCAGATGTTCGCGGGCCTCGTCGAACGCGTGATGGTCCAGCGAGTGGCGCAAGGCCTGGACCGCCTTCGAGAAGTACTCCTCGGCCTCCAGCGACCGGTCGAGCAGTTCCTGCTTTTCCTTCCAGAGCGTCAACCGTTCGCCGAACGGGACGTTCGGGTCGAGGACTGGCAGTTCGGTCTCCAGTTCCGCCCGAGCGCGCTCGACCGAGCCGGCCAGTTCCTCGTACTCCTCGCGCAGCTGTTTCCCGCGTTCGAGTAATTCGCGGGCGCGTTCGCGCTGTCGCCGACGTTCCTCGACGCCCTCCAGATACTTCTGGATCCGTTCGGCCAGCTCCCGGGCCGAGGGGCGGTCCTCGGGCTCTTTTTCGAGCGCCTCCATGGTCAGGTCGGCGATGGCGTCCGGGATCTCGCGTTCGTCCGCCAGCTCCCGCGGATCCGTCGGTTCCTCGGAGGTGATCTTGAAGATGACCGATGCCTGACGAGGAGCTCGGAAGGGGACCCGCAGGGTGAGCAGCTCGTACAGCATCGAGCCGAGTGAGAAGACGTCGGAGGGCGGCCCGAGTTCGTCGATCCGCCCCTCGACCTGCTCGGGCGACATGAACGAGGCGGTCCCCATCACGCTCCCCTCGGCCGTCGAGGTGTGTTGCTGAGGGGCCTCGAGCTGAGAGTCCTCGTCGCGGTAGAACTTCGCCAGCCCCCAGTCGCAGACGTAGACCTCCCCGTAGGAGCCGAGCAGGATGTTGCCCGGTTTGAGATCCCGGTGGATGATGCCCCGATCGTGGGCGTAGGCCATGGTCATGCAGACGTCGGCGTACACCGCGAGCCGCCGCGTCAGCGGGTACTCCTCTCGGGTCTCCTTTTCGCCGCGCGTCAGGCGATTGAGGATGTCGCGGAAGTCGCTCCCCTGGATCTGCCGCATGGTGTAGAACCAGCGGCCGTCCGGGAGCATGCCGATGTCGTGGACCGGGACGATCCCCGGGTGCCCCAGCCGGCCCGAGGTCTGGGCCTCGAAGATGAAGCGACGCGTCTGTTCGAGTCCCCGACCGGAATCGGATTCTTTGAGGATCTTCAGCGCGACCTCCCGTTCGAGCACGCTGTCGCGGGCCAGCCAGACTTCGCCGGCGCCCCCCTCGCCGAGACGGCCGATCAGTTCATAGCGTTCGGAGCCGGGCAGTTCGCCGGCCGACAGCCGAGAGATGTCGCCGGTGCCCCCCGGGTCGTCGGGAGATGGCGCATCGACGGGTTCGGAGTCGATCGTCTCGCCGACTCCGTCTGCCACCTCGTCCGGGGTGATCGGGACGGTGCGTTCGAACTGGAATTCCTGGACGAACGGAGTGTCTGCTCGGGATCGTCGTCGATCTGTGCGGCGAGGAGCCGCTCGGCGGCCTCCGTCGACAGCTCGCCCGAGGCGACGAGACTGGCGAGCTTCCGAATGTCCGTTTCTTCGACCATCGTCCGCACCGCGTGGGGGCTGGTCGCCGCGCAACCGATAACGGGCCCGGGCGCCCCGGTCAACTTTTCGATCGATCCCGCGAGCCGGCGAGGGGGATCGCCACACCGACTGACGATCGGAGCAGGGAGCATCGAACGGCTGTTCGGGGCGGGACGAGAGCGACGAGCGGGCGACCGACGCCGGGTGCGATCGTGACTCGCAGGTGACGACCACTCGACGGGGGGCCTCTCTCGGATGGTGGACGGCAGCGGGAGGGGGATCCGAGAGGGGCCTCACCCTGCCCCCCCTTGAGGCCGCTCGACCGGTCGATCGGGAACGTGCTCACCGCCGGCTCGGACCTTGACGCGCGACATCAGTCTGCCATGATGCGCGGCGGTTTCATCGAACCCCCGACATCAGTGAGAACGCCATGTCCCGAGAATGCGATCTCTCCGGTAAGAAGCCGCTCGTCGGCAACAAAGTCTCTCACGCGGGCAACCGTTCGAAGACCCGACAGGCTCCGAATCTGCAGAAGAAGCGGATCTACGTCCCCGAGAAGGACCGCTGGGTGACCGTCAAGATCTCGGCGCGTGCGCTCCGCACGATCAACAAGAAGGGCCTGATGCAGTTCCTCGAGGACGAGGGGCTCTCCCTGGACGACGTCACGTCCTGAGCCTTTCCACCAGTCCGCGGCCGGCTCCCTTCCAGTCCGGCCCGGCGCCGGCGATCCACCGCGATCCACCGGCCGGATCTCCCGCTAAACAGCCCCGAATCTCTGTGCCGACTCGTCACCTGCGGCGGGTGGGGTCTATCGACAGTCGCGTCGTTCTCCCTGGCGATGGGCCTCACGGCGTTCGGCCCGGCCGCTGGGCCGCCAGGCTGCTCGGCTGCTGAGTCGATGGGATGTCGAGATGCTCGGGGCGGGGAGATGCCGAGTAGCTGAGATGCTCAGGCTCGCGGGCTTACTGTGGTGTGCGAGTCGTCAGATGCTCAAGGGGTTCGCGGTAACGAGCTGCTCGGTTCGGAGAGATGCTGAGTGGCTGAGATGCTAAGATGCTGGGGGGCTGGGGGTTCGACACCCGGTTTTTGGGCGGCCGATCAACGCTCGGCCGCCCCCTCTGAGCACTCTGAGCCCTCTGCGGTTCGGTTCTTCCGCGACCTCTGCGGTCCCGACCCGCATTTCGCGTGGGGGGTGGCGTGTGTTACC
>JBDGRG010000259.1:10632-13740 GCA_042218355.1 Bradymonadaceae bacterium | reverse complement strand
TCGAGGCCTGCCCGACCGGCGCAAGGGTCTTCGGCAACGTGCTCGACCCCGATTCCGACATCCGGTGGGTGCTGGAGAACAAACGAGTCTTCGTCCTGAAGGAGGACCTCGGCACGCTCCCCAGCTTCTTCTACTTCTTCGACGAGTGAGCAGCCCGCCGCCCCGCCCGCCCGGGAGACCGACGCGATGACCGACTCACAGACCGATACCGACCGTTCGAACGGGGGCCGCCGACACCTCGTCAGCTATCCGCGATTCCTGTGGCGCTCACTGGTCCTCGCCACCGAGGGGAACCTGAAGTTCTACACCTGGATGACCGCGCTGACCGCCGTCGCACTGGTCGGCGCGAACGCCTGGGCCCACCAGATGGCCACGGGCATGATCACCACGCACATGACCGACCACGTGTCCTGGGGCCTGTACATCGCCAACTTCACCTTCACCGTCGGACTCGCGGCCGGGGGCGTGATGATGGTGATCCCGGCCTATCTGTACGACGACGAGGAGATGCACGACGTCGTCATCGTCGGCGAACTGCTGGCGGTCGCGGCCATCGTGATGAGCCTGATGTTCGTCGTCGTCGACCTGGGACATCCCGAGCGGTTCTGGCACCTGATTCCGGGCATCGGTCGATTCAACTGGCCGATCTCGATGCTCACGTGGGACGTGCTCGTCCTCAACGGCTATCTGCTGCTGAACCTCCACATCTGCGGGTACCTGCTCTACAAACGGTTCCTCGGCGAGGAACCGGCCGACCGCTGGTACTTGCCGTTCGTCTTCGTCTCGATCGTCTGGGCGATCTCGATCCACACGGTCACTGCGTTCCTCTACAGCGGGCTGGGCGGCCGGCCGTTCTGGAACTCCGCCATCCTCGCCCCCCGGTTCCTCGCCTCGGCGTTCGTCGTCGGTCCGGCCTTCATCATCCTCAGCCTCCAGCTCGTGCGGCACTTCACCGACTTCGCGGTCGGCGAGGCCCCGATCGAGACGCTGACCTCGATCCTCCGCGTGACCCTCCTGATCAATCTGTTCCTCCTCGGCGCCGAGGTCTTCACCGAATTTTACACGGGGGGCACACACGCTGCAGCAGCGGAGTACCTGTACTTCGGACTGCACGGACGGAACGCGCTGGTCCCCTGGATCTGGACGGCCATTCTTCTCAACGTCGCCGCCGCGCTGGTCCTCCTCCATCCCTCCATCCCCGAAAACAAACCGCTGTTGAACGGCGCCTGCATCATGACCTTCGTCGGCATCTGGATCGAAAAGGGGATGGGCCTGATCATTCCGGGCTTCGTGCCGTCGACCCTCCACGAACTCGTCGAGTACACGCCGAGCCTGGTCGAGTGGAAGGTCACCGCCGGCATCTGGGCCTTCGGTTTGATGATCTTCACCGTCGCCCTGAAGATCGCGATCCCGGTCCTCCAGGGTGAGACGACCCTCGACGACATGCTGCCGGAACGATAGATCCGACCTCCGGAGGCCGAACCACCCCCGCTCGACTCGACGACCCGCTCCATCGGCGCATGACCGTGGAGACTCCCGAAGCCGTTTCTCGCGGACTCCTCGAGAAGCACGAGGAGCCGGTTCCGCGATACACTTCCTATCCGACTGCGCTGCACTTCGACGAGGCCGTCGACGGCGAACTCGCCGCCGATCGATTCGATCGACGCCCCTCCGAGGGGCCGGTCTCCCTCTATTATTGACGTCCCGTTCTGCGAAAAGCTCTGCTGGTACTGCCAGAACGAAAAGGATCTCGAGGACTACTACGAGGCACTCGAGGATCCGAACCGCCCGCTCCCGGTCGCCCGCGGCTGCACGCTGGACCGCGACGACGAGATCCGCCGCGAGACCATCATGCACGTCATGTGTCGCTCGACGCTGGACTTCGACGAACTGTCGAGCCGCTTCGGCATCGACTTCGCCGATTACTTCGCCGACGAACTCCGACGACTCGCCCCCCTGGAGGAGGACGGTCTCGTCGACGTTCGGCCCGACGCGGTCGATATGCGCCCGCTCGCGCGCCCGCTCCTCCGTAACATCGCCAGCACGTTCGATGCGTATCTCGATCCGGAGGAGGGCCGGTATTCGACCGCGGTCTGACCCCGCTCAACCGCGCGCCCTCTCTCCCCCTGGTGGAGGATCCCACACCTCACCGCCGGACCGCTCCGCACAGCGGCGCGTGCGTGCTGGCCGGGACCGCCGGCTACGACTCGCCCCCCGCGTCGGCCGGCCGAATGAAATGTTCGGCCGGTTCTTCGAGCATCTCGCGCAGCTCCCGTACGAAGCGACTGCCGTGGACGCCGTCGTAACAGCGGTGATCGGCCGTACAACAGACGTCCAGTACCGGCCGGACCACGGCCGCTCCCTGCTCGGCGACGGGGGCGTCGTTTATCGCACCGGGAAGAACGACGAGCGGCGCTCGGCTGACGGGCACCAGCGGAGCGTACGCCCGTTCGAGTCCGAACGAACCGATATTCGAAACCATGGCGCTGCCGAACGGATCGGCGGGAAGACCGAATTGCTCCCAGTCGACGGGGAGTTCGTAGTACACCCACCCGACCGACCGAACGAGCAGGGGTTTGAGCACGTCCGGTGCCACATCGAGCAGCTGTCGGAACCAGCCGACGTCATTCGCGCCATCGCGACGGACGTCGCCGACAGACTCGTCGAGCAACCCGGCGATCTGGACGACATCGAGGTCCTCGCAGTCCTCGATCTTCACGCCGCTCAGATCCGAGCCACCGTCCCCTTCCCCCGGAATGGCCACCTGACAGAAGATATCGATCGACGATCGGCGGACGACCCTGTTCCGCACCATCCCGACGTTCAAGTCGGGATGGCGGTCGAAAAACGCCGCCAGTGCCCGGACGAAGACGGCCGTCGGCGTCACGCGCTCGTCGACCGCCGCGTCGAGTGCCTCGACGTATTCGATCAACGCGTCGGCCCGAACCCGGATCCGGGTCGTCATCACCGGCTCCGACGGACTCCCCCAGACGCCGACGGCGAGCTTTCGCCACAGCGACTCGTTCGACAGTTCTTGCCATTCCGACACCGATCAACTCCCGGTGGTGATTCCCCTGAGAACAGAGAGTGAGAATCGCCGACGCCCCC
>JBDGRG010000259.1:397-10622 GCA_042218355.1 Bradymonadaceae bacterium | reverse complement strand
GCGAATGATCTCGCTCAACCCCGGCTCCGAAGGTCCGTTTCCGCGCTCGACGACCTCGCTTGGGCGAGTAGAATCTAGAAAAAGTGTCGTCGCGGCCCGAACTGCCTTGAAACCGTAGTTTGCTACGCACTTACCCTCTTTCGACGTGAAAGGGGATTCGCCGGATCCGCCGCCGAGTCGTGGAATGCATCCCGCCCGAAATATGTAGCTAACTACGGACGTGTTGAACCGCATGGACCTGGCCCCCGGTAGACTCCGACAGGAGGTCGACGATGGGACGGACGATCGGGACGCTCGCCGAGCAGGCCGGCGTCGACGTCGAGACGATCCGCTACTACCAGCGCATCGATCTGATCGAGAAACCGCCCGAGCCCTCACAGGGCTGGCGGGAGTACCCCGACGAAACCCTCGAGCGGGTAAAATTCATCAAGCGCGCCCAGTCGCTGGGATTCAGCCTCGAAGAGATCGAGACGCTGCTCGATCTCGACGAGCGAGCGAGCGACGAACCGGTCCGACGGGAGACGCGGCAGTTCGTCGAGAGCAAGCTCGACGAGATCCGCGCCAAGATCCGGGATCTCGAACGGATCGAGTCCTCGCTGTCGGAGCTGTCCGAGGCCTGCAGCGACGACGACGCCGGAGGCGAATGTCCGATTCTGGAGGAGTTCCGTTTCACGCTGGACGACGAGACGTCCGAGGTGGCCGAATGACGCGACGATTCTTCGAGGCGACGTCTTCCGTCGCCATCGCTCTGGCCACACTGGTCTGGACGGCCGATGCCCGGGCCCACGAACCCGTCTTCAGCCCCGGCCCGCACACGCTGTATCAGGGGGGCCTGTCGACCGCCGTCAGCTCGAAGACCGCCTTCGACGGCGGCCGAGAGGGCCCGATCGGGCTGACCGGGGGGTTGAGCTACGGCGTGACTCCCGACGTTCAGTTGTCGGCGGGCGTCCCGGTCGCCGTCGACCGCCAGTCGAACCACGGTCCGTCGACCGCCGTCGGCGACTCGGTCCTCCAGGTGAAGTGGCGCGCCTGGAAGGAGCTGGCGCGCGGACGAGTCGACTCGCTCTCGCTGATCGGCGCCGTGAAGCTGCCCACGGGCCACCACGACGTCAGCCCGGGGAACACCGGGTACACGGTCGGGGCCACGTTGGCCCGCGAACACCAGCGGTACTACCTCTTCAGCTCCGCGCTCTACACGGCCCAGACCGCGGGCCGGAACGGCACCAAGCCCGGGGACGTCTTTCGCTACAACCTCGTCACCGGCGTCCGCCCCTTCGTGCTGGAGTACGACCAACCCGATGCGGTGGTGCTGGTGGAGCTGAACGGCACGACCACGCGCCCATCGCAGTCGCCGTCGACCGAGGAGACCGGCGGCGGACACGGTAACGGACACCAGACCCTCCGAGCAGGCCTCTCCGACCGGGACGAGTACGGGACGGTGCGACAGGCACACACGGGGGGCGCGACGGAGATCGGTTCCGGGGGCGACTCTGGCGGCACGGAGCTGGCCGTCTCCCCGGAGCTGTTGCTCTCCTGGGGGCCGGTCATGCTGAAGGGGGGCGTCCAGTTCCCGGTGTTCGACACCTTCGACTCCGCCGATCGGCCCGATTTTCGGGTGAAAACGAGTCTCATCGCGCAATTCTGACCCTTCCAGTCGACTGGAGGCACCGATGGACCGCACCGAAATTAGGCGAGCGCACCAGATGACGGCCGCCCTGGCCGCGCTGGGCGCCGTGCTGTTGGTCTCCGCCCCCGCCCTCGCCGACATCGACAGTTACACGGTCGGCGTCAACGGGATGGCCTGTCCCTTCTGCGCCTACGGCATCGAGAAGAAACTGAAGGGGCTGGAGGGGGTCGCGTCGCTGGACATCCACATCGAGAAGGGGACCGTCGACGTCTCCGTCCAGGAGGGAAAGACCGTCACCCCGAAGGCCATTCGAGAGGCGGTCCAGGAGGCGGGATTCGAGCTGCGGGACCTGGAGATCCGCGGCGAGGCGACGATCACCGACGCCGACCCGCCGGAGGCGAGGTTCACGGCGGACTTGAGTCTGCCCGTCCGAGGTGACCATCCGGATGCGGGCGAGCGGACCGTTCACGGGACCGTCTCGAAGAAGGGCGAGTCGTGGACACTGTCGATCGCAACGACGGGAGGTGGGGAGTGAACCGCCGGTCCGCCGCCGCGGCGATCCTCGCGGGATCGCTCCTGCTGACCGCCGGCTGTGACCGGAGTGGTCGGTCGGGCGAGCAGCCGGCACGGTCGGGGTCAGCCGCGACCGCTGCGGAGAATCGTCCCGAGGAGCAGGCCGCATCGTCGGGGCGCACCTCGGTCGATTCGGGACCGTGGTTTTACGTACGGTCGATCGGCGGGAAGGGGGACGAACCGGGCCAGTTCGACGCTCCGGTGGGTCTGGCGGTTGCCGACGACGGCACGTTGTACGTCTCCGACACCGGGAACGAGCGGCTCCAGACGGTCTCGGCCGACGGGCAGCCGCTCGACGTCTGGGCGGAGGGGATCGGCCGTCCGATGCATCTCTCGCTCACCGACGGCGGGCGCCTGCTCGTCCCGGTCTTTCTCGACGACGAGATCCGAATCTACGACGGCCCGGCGGAGCCAGTCGACCGATTCGGCGGCGACTGGGTCGACGCCCCCGCCGGCGTCGTGCAGGGACCGGACGGAAACTACTACGTCGCGGACTTCTACAACCACCGGTTCCACGTCGTCCCGCCGGAGGGAGACGTGACGAGGACGGTCGGCGGGAAGGGAAAAGACGCCGGTCGGTTCACCTATCCGACCGACATCGAGGTGACCCCCGGGGGAGCGGTCTGGGTCGCCGACGCCTACGCGCATCGACTGCAGTTGTTTTCGCCCGACGGCACCCACCGACGGACCGTCGGCGGGCGGGGGGACACCGAGCCGGGGACGTTCCACGTCGCGACCGGCATCGACCTGGGACCCGAGGGCCGGTTGTACGTCGCGGACTTCAAGAACCACCGAGTACAGGTGCTCCGCCCCTCCGGCGAACCGGTCGCCGTCATCGAGGGCGGCGAGGAGGGGGACTCGGCGATGACGCAGCCGACCGACGTCGTCGCGACGGGCGAGAAACTGTACGTCGTCGACCACGGTCACGACCAGATCGACGTCTACCGGGGCTCCGGAGACTGAGATGCGCGAACGCGGCGGGGTCCGCGAGCACCGTCGCGGCGACGGGGACGGGGATCCGAAGGGATCGTTGCGTCGTCGGCTCGTCGGCAGCCGACCCCGCTGTCGCCCCTGTCGGGGCTCTGGGATTTGGGGGCTCGCGACAGGATCCCCGGGCTCCGTCTCGCTCCGCTCGACGCCACCCGAGGCTACGCGCTGTCGCCCCCGTTCGGGGGCTCCGTGCCGGGGGCTTGCGGCGGCTTCCGTGCGATCGGTGGTGCGCGATTGTCGCGAGACGCATCCTGCCCTGGCGAGTTTCCGGTCCCACCGCACTGGAAGCGCGGTCAACGTTGCATCACTCTCCCCCTCCCGGGGCTCCGGCTCGCGGGCTGCGCACGTCTCAGAGGCTCCGCATTCGTCTGGCGCCGACCCGACCAACGCCCCCGCGGCCTCGCGCCGCGGGTTCCCGGGCTGTGGGGAGCGAACGCGCCGCGAAGGCACCACGTGCCCCGCCCCCGCGGCCTTGCGCCGCGGGTTCCCGGGTTCTGGGGGAGCTAGCACCGACGCGAGCACACCCCACACCGCCCCCGCGGCCTCGCGCCGCGGGTTCCCGAGCTGTGGGGAGCGAACGCGCCGCGAAGGCACCACGTGCCCCGCCCCCGCGGCCTTGCGCCGCGGGTTCCCGGGCTCCGCGGGAGTCCAACATGATTTCGATCATACGGACCGCCCGCCGCGCGGGTATATTCGGTGGTGCTGTACTTGGATGGTTCGTTCCCCCCGACGGAGCCGACTCATGACGACGCCAGTCGACGAAGACGCCGAACTCGCCGAGCTCGTCGAACAGAACCCGGCGAGGGCCCGCATCTTCGAAGATTACAACCTGGACTTCTGCTGCGGCGGCGACCAGTCGCTGCGCGAGGCCTGTGACGAGTCGGGGCTGTCCATCGACGAGATCCGCGAGGCACTCGAGCTCGTCGACGCCCGGTCGGAGACCGACGGCCCCGAGCAGCTCGACTCCGCGGCCGACCTGGTCGATTTCATCGTCGACCACCACCACGAGTTCCTGCGCGAGGAGCTCGCGCCGCTGGGCGAGCTCGTCGAGAAGGTCGAGCGGGTGCACGGGGACGGCCACCCGGAGCTGCACGAGGTCGCGGAGGCCTTCGAGGAGCTCGCCCGGGAGATTCCGAAGCACCTGTCCGAGGAGGAACAGATCGTCTTCCCGGCAGTCCGCCGACTCGAGGCCGGCGACGCATCGGAGGCGCAGCTCCAGACCGCCCGCGAAGTCCTCTCGCGGCTCGAAGAGGACCACGACGACACCGCGGACCTCCTCGAGCAGATCCGCGAGGCGACGGACGAATTCGAGGTCCCCGACGACGCCTGCCCGAGCTACGAAAACATGCTCGAGCGGCTCGAGCGACTCGAAGAGGACCTCCACCTGCACGTCCACCGCGAGAACAACGTCCTGTTCGAGATGGTCCGGGAGCGCGCGGAACCGGCGTGCTGACCGGTCACTCGCCCGCCCACGGGCCACAGCCGTTGTCCGGCACTCGATGCGCCCGGGACGTCGCCCGACACCGCCGGCGGCGTCCCCCACCCGAGGAGGAATCGAGGTGCGTACCCCCGAGACCGTCCCCCGCGAACTACTCGAAAAATACGACCGGCCCGTCCCCCGGTACACCTCCTACCCGACCGCTCTGCACTTCGACGAGTCGGTCGACGGCCGCGCCGCCGTCGACCGGCTCGACAGCCGCTCGTCGAGCGGTCCCGTGTCGCTGTACTTCCACGTCCCGTTCTGCGAGAAACTCTGCTGGTACTGCGCATGCAACCGCGTCATCGAACGCGACACGTCGGTCGCCGGCCCCTACGTCGACGCGCTGCTCGACGAGATGGACCTCAAACGCGAGTGGATCGGCGACCGTCCGGTGGTCCAGATTCACTTTGGGGGTGGAACCCCGACCTTCCTCCCGCCCGACGAGATCCGACGCCTCGGCGCCGCCATCCACTCGAGGTTCGACGTCGCCGGGGACGCCGAGATCAGCGTCGAGATCGACCCCCGCGCCTGCGACGCCGAGCGGATCGGCGCACTCGCCGAAGCGGGGTTCAATCGCGCATCGATCGGCGTGCAGGACCACGACCCGGAGGTCCAGGAGGCGATCCACCGGGAGCAGCCGTACGAGACGACCCGCCGGACGGTCGAGCGTCTGCGCGAGGCCGGTTTCGGGTCGATCAACTTCGACGTGATCTACGGCCTCCCCCACCAGACGGTCGACAGTTTCGCCGGGACGCTCGACGACCTCGTCGAGCTGGGGGCGGACCGGGTGGCCGTCTACAGCTACGCGCACGTCCCCTGGAAAAACCCGGCCCAGAAGCACCTCGAGGAGGCGGGCCTGCCCGACGCCTCGACCAAATTCGACCTCCTGAGCGAGACGGTCGAGCGGCTGACCGACGCCGGGATGGTCTACATCGGCCTCGATCACTTCGCCGCGCCGGACGACGGTCTCGCCCGGGCCTTTCGAGACGGGACGCTGCGGCGCAATTTCCAGGGCTACAGTACCCACCGCGAGACCGAGATCTTCGCCTTCGGCGTCTCCGGGATCTCTCAGGCGGCCGGCGCGTACGTCCAGAACGAAAAGGATCTCGAGGACTACTACGACGCCCTCGACGACCCGGAGCGGCCGCTCCCGGTCGCGCGCGGTTGCCTGCTGGACCGCGACGACGAGACCCGCCGCGAGACCATCATGCACGTCATGTGTCGCTCGACGCTGGACTTCGACGAACTGTCGAGCCGCCTCGGCATCGACTTCGCCGATTACTTCGCCGACGAACTCGAGCGGCTCGCCCCCCTCGAGGAGGACGGTCTCGTCGAGGTGCACTCCGACGCGGTGGAGATCCGGCCACTCGGGCGATTGTTCCTGCGCAACATCGCCAGCGCGTTCGACGCCTACCTCGACCCCGAGGAGAGCCGCTACTCGACGGCGGTCTGACCGTCCCCCGCGGCGACCGACACCGCCCGGTCCCCGACGGACAACGGCCCTCTCCCGGCCTCGAGGAGTGGGCTCAACCCCCGACGCGCGACATCGCCGCTTCCGTCGTCTCACCCTCGTTCCAGCGATGGCCGCGCGGCTTCTGGTCCAGTGCCCGACGGATGCCCGCCTCCACCGCGCTGTCATCCCGAGCACGTGCGGCCTCGCCCAGCTCGACGCCCCGGTCGTACGCCAGACACGGGCGAAGTCGGCCCATCGCGTCCATCCGCAGGCGCGAACAGTTCGAACAGTAGGGATGCGACAGCGGTGTGATGAATCCGAGCTTTCCGTCGGCCCCGGGCTCGCACCAGTAGCGGGCCGGGCCGTTGCCGACCGACGGAACCGCCGGCTCCATTCCGTACCGGTCGACCAGTCGTTCGCGCACCGCCGAGAGATCGACGAAATCCGACGGACCGTACTGTCGACCCGCTTCGCCGATCGGCATCAACTCCATGAAACGGACGGTCAGGTTGCGATCACGGACGACCTCGACCCACTGGTCGAACTCGCCGTCGTTCACCCCCTTCAGCGCCAGTACGTTCAGTTTGATCGGCGTCAGCCCCGCCCCGTGTGCGGCCTCCAATCCCCGAGCGACCTCCTCGAGGTCCCCGTGTCGAGTCAATTCTCGGTAGGTCTCCGGGTCGAGCGAATCGAGGCTGACGTTGACGCGGTCCAGCCCCGCCTCGGCCAGCGCCTCCGCCCGCCGAGCCAGCAACAACCCGTTGGTCGTCATCGCCAGGTCGTCGAGAGCGTGTCCCCGGTCGAGCATCTCGACGAACTCCGGCAGATCGCGGCGAAGCAGCGGCTCCCCCCCCGTCAGTCGAACCCGGTCGATGCCCATCTTCCGGGCCACACCGACGACGAAGGCGAGCTCCTCGAAGGAGAGCAGGTCCTGACGATCTCGGGAGGGCACCCCGTCCTCCGGCATGCAGTATCGACACCGCAGGTTGCAGCGGTCGGTGACCGACAGGCGCAACGTGTCGTGTCGTCGGCCGAACGTATCGGTGAGGGCATCCATGGAGGTGGCAGCTGTCGGGGAGCGAAGACCCAATCCAAGCATATCCATCCCCCGACCGACGAACATGACCTCGATCACATCGCCGCCCGATCTCGAACGCTTCCCCCGCCCCGACGACGCCCTCCCCTCATGATCGACATCATGGAACGTGCCCTCCTCGGAAGCTAGCCTGTTCAATGGTAACCCTCTGAGGAGCAACGGGCTTCGACGTGACGGTCTCGACCGACACCGGCTCACTCGTTCAACGACTGGACGCTCTCCGTCCGTTTACGGAGATGTCCGAAGACGGGCGGGTGTCGTTCGCGCGCCGGGCGCATCGACACACCTACCAGCCCGAGGACATTCTCCGGCGCGAGGATCAATCGGCCGACGAGGTCGTCTTCGTCCTCGAGGGAAAGGTAAAGGTCACCACCGAACAGCTCGACGAATCCGAACTGATCCTGGGCATCTTCGGGCCCGGACATCCCTCCGGTGGCTTCGGGCTGTTCGGGGAGACCTTCCCGGGCCGCATCGAGGCGCTGACCGACGTCGAGACCGCCGAAATCGGGCGTGCGGACTTTCTCGACATTCTCGACCGGGAACCCTCCGCTTCGGCGACCTTCGTGGAGATCGCCACCGAGCGGAACCGGCATCTGATCCGCCGGTTGCACGATGCAACGGTTGCGCCGGCCGAGAGACGTCTCGCGCTGGTCTTTCAGATGTTTCGGGAGGCCTGGGGGGAATCGGCGGAACTGGAGGGAGGCGAATCGGGGGTCGTCGTGCCGCTCTCGATCAAACGTCGCGATCTGGCCGCTCTCATCAATACGCGGACCGAGACGGCCATCCGGCTGGTGCGGGACTGGGAGCGGTCGGACATTTTGCAGACGAATGCCGACGGATTCGTCATCACCAGCCCGACCGAACTCGACGAGCTGGCAGGGGGGTAGGGGTCGAGACTTCGTTGCCGCGCGCGTCGTGGGCGGAAGATGAGCGGCCCCTGCGGGTTTGCTCCGCAGGGGAGTAAAGATCAGAAAGCTAGAAGGAAAGAGAGAGTTAACGTTTTGTTTTTCGCTTTTTAGCTCTCGATCTCGTTCACCGGCCCCTCGAGGGCGCCGGGGTCCAACCAGCGCGCTGATGGACGGCGTGCACCGGGCGAGACTGCCCGGGGACGGCGGCCACCGGGCCGCTCATACGAGATCGGAACGATCGAACTGCCGCCAACCAGCCCAGAGTGTCCCGGCACCGACGACGATGGGCCAACCGAGTGCAACGGCCCGCAGCGCCGTCTTCCCGAACTCGTTGACGATGAAGAAGCCGACCGGACCGAGGATGCCGAGTTCCGGTTTGGCCGACGCCAGCAGCAAGAGGCGGGCGCATTCGACGGGGTTGAGCACCGCGAGCAACATCACGGTGGCCGGTTCGAGGCGCCACTGGAGGAGCACCGCGATCATGGCGAAGTCCAGCAGAGCGACGCCCGCCGCCCAGGCGACCAACGCGCCGATCAGGGCTCGCTCGGTACTCGAGACCCGGGCGGAGATCCACAGGCCGATGCCGGTAAAGGCGAACAACAGGGTCAGCGAGGCTCCGAGGAGATTCCCCACGTATCCCCACGGAATCCGCGCCCCGAAGAGCAAGGGGCCGAGAATGCAGACGGCGGAGAGTATCAACAGCGGGAGAGCGAGGGCGGCGTATCGTGCCAGCGCCGTTCCGAAAAAATATTCGCTGCGGCGAAACGGATGCGCCATCAACACCTCCAGCCCGCCCTCGTCGCGGGCCCTGGGGACGATCTCCGCCGTCGCCACCAGCGCCAGCAGCGGCAAGAACAGCACGACCGCGTGCGAGAAATTCAACAGTACCCGCCCCAGCCCCGTGAAGGCGATCACGCTGGACTCGCGAAAACTGACGAACAGAAAGACGCCCAGCAAACAGGCGTAGACCGCGATCATGAACGACAGCCACCGTGATCGGCGGATTGCGGCGGCATCGAGGCGCGCGATGTCGAACAGGCGTCTCCAGCTCTTCATGGCGGTTCCGGTCCGGAGAGACGATGGGCGGCCGTCGTCGGGGAAATCAGCGCGTGCGGGAGCCGGCGGTGCCGCCTCCTCGCTTCTTCGGATCGATCTCCCCGGTGATCACCGCGCTGGATGCCTCGGAAAAGGACATCGACTCCGGCGCGGCCCCCGCGTCGACAGCGCCCAGCCCATAACCCATCGGCGTCGGCTCCTCCACCCGCACGAACCCCACCTCGTGATATCCGAGCCACCGTTGTCTGCGGTGGTGGTGAAAATAGACCTGACGGATCGACGGCGAATGGGTCTCGATCCACTCGAAGACGCATCCCGGATCGTCGAAATTGTAGACCTCTCCTCCGTCGGTCTGGAGCTGGGCGGCGTACCGCCGGTCGCCGATGTGCATGTTGCAGTGAGCACACGTCGCTTCATTCCAGGCGATGGGTTCGACCCCGTCGCTGGGCTGCTCGAGATACCAGATCCCCGCAGCGACGGCAGCGGCGATCACGACGACAGCTGTCAGTTTCTTCACGGCAACCTCCCGAGTGTGAATAGAACGCCCCCCGGTGCTCGTCGCGTCCGACTCAGCCGGCTTTTTCGTGGCCGATCCGGGTGACGTCCTCGACGACGAGATCCTCGAGCGCATCCCCGTGTGTATCGATCAGCTTCCGCACGGTCGGGACCTTCTCCCTCCAGTCGAGCACCCCCGACCAGACACCGTCGCCGACGGACTCCAGTCCCAACCGATTCAGCAGGTCCGCCGGCGGCTCCGCCCCCTCGCGAAACTGACACTCGAGCACCGCTCGACCGCTCGCATCGACGAATTCTCCGACGGACCGGACGTCGTCCACGCGGCCCGACTCCAGTTCGACGATCGTATCGACCAGATGGCGAATTTCCGCGATGCGGTGGCTGCACAAAACCAGCGTCGGTTTGTCGAGCTCCGCGCACGCGGCGATGACGTAATCGGTGCCCTTCCTCTGACGCGACGACGGCGCATGGAGAACGATCGGCCGCGTGCGATCCCGAGGAGGCGATCTGGGTCGTCGAGGGGCGC
>JBDGRG010000259.1:0-387 GCA_042218355.1 Bradymonadaceae bacterium | reverse complement strand
TCGGTCCGTCGAGCTCCGCGCACGCGACGAAGAACGACGACCGTGTGGGCGCGTCCAGACTGGCGGTCGGCTCGTCCATCACCAGCAGATCCGGGTCTCCCGCCAGCGCGAGTCCGATCGAGACCTTCTGCTTCATCCCACCGGAGAGGTCCCGATACGGCTTGTCGCGGTGGCGGTCGAGTGCAAAGTCGAGCCGCTCGGTCACCTCGGCGACACGAGCGGGCTCGATCTCTCGCGCCCGGCACACCGTCTCGGTCAACCGTCCGACGCGGACGCTGAACTCCGGGGCGATCTGCGGTACGTACGCCATGCGTTCGGCGATCTCGGCGCGGCGCTCGAACGGATCGACGCCGTCGACCCGCACCTCGCCCTCCGCAGCGACGGCCC
>JBDGRG010000258.1:6336-7772 GCA_042218355.1 Bradymonadaceae bacterium | reverse complement strand
TCGGGTCGGTGCCAGAGCGTTGACCGCGCTTCCAGCGCGGTGGGATCGACCGGCCACCCTGAGCTAGAAGCTCTGGCCACGTCTGTTTGGCGAACGTCGCAGCGTTGATCCCATGGAGTTGGATCACACCCCGGGGGAGACTTGACGTTCGTCGACAGTCGCGGGTACGTGCGTTGTAAAGGTGGTCTGCCCGCGTCTGCAGGGGCGGGGGCGCGACCGAGACGCCGCGGCGCCCGGTCTCGATGCGGGACGGGTCCGTCGGTTCTCGAATCTCTCGAGGTCTCCCATCGCCGGGAATCAGATGACAGTCGTCGGAATCGGTCGCTGTACGCTCGAACACATCGGCATCGTCGACCGCCCTCCGAAGCCGGGCGCGGAGGTCGAGATGCATCCGTTCAGTACCCAGGGCGGAGGGCCAGTGGCGACGGCGACGGTGCTGATGTCGAACTGGGGGCTCGATTCGAGCTTCGTCGGGAAAATCGGCGACGACCACAACGGGGAGACGATCGAACGGTCGTTGACCGAGGAGGGCGTGGACACCGAGGGGATGGCGGTCGAGCCCGACGCGGTCAGCCGACTCCGTTTCAACATTCTCGAGGGGGAAGGAAAACGTGCGTCCCGGTTGTCCTCGCGCGGCACTGTCGAGCCCCTGTCGACCTCGGACGTCGACTTCGACGCCGGGGCCTCCGCCGAACTGCTGGTGATCGACGGGTTGGAGCCGACCGTGCAGCTCGAGGCCGCCGAGGTGGCCGGTGACAACGGGGTCGACGTGGTACTCGACGCGGCGGATCTGATCCGGAGCACGACCGGTTGGTCGAGCGGTCGGACTATCTGGTGGCGACCGAGCGGTTTGCGAGCCGGTTCACCGGAGTCGGCGAACTGGATCGCCTCTGTCGAGCGCTGCTCGAGGCGGGTCCGAAGGCCGTCGCGATCAAGCTGGGCAAAGAGGGGGTTGTCGGGTTGAGCGAAGGCGAGGGAGGCCTGGTCCGGCGAGACGGTCCGACGGTCGACGTGTGTGACTCGACGGGGGAGGGGGACGTGTTTCTGGGAGCCTTCAGCTATGTGGTCGCCACCGACCGGGGATTTGCCGACGCGCTGCAGCTTGCGAACGTCGCCAGTTCACTCTCCAACCGGGGGTTGGGCGCCCGCGGAGCCCTTCCGACGCTGGACGAGGTCCAGAAGTGGACGGAGTGAAGGTGGGCGGAGCCGCCGGCCCCCGTGTGCGAACCACTCGGCGTCAGCCGATCTCGACCGCCCAGTAGCTGCCGTCGCGCAGCGCGTCGACCAGTTCGCTCTGCGTCGAAAACGTGCCGTCGAAGAACGTCCCGTATCGACCGATGGCGTCGGTCGAGGCCTCGGGATCGCTACCTCCGACCGTGGGTTTGCCCAGATAGGTGGCGGCTTCGACGGCAAAATCGTCCTTCTTCTGCTCGACG
>JBDGRG010000258.1:1929-6326 GCA_042218355.1 Bradymonadaceae bacterium | reverse complement strand
TGAATTCGCCGCCTCGACCGCGTCGAGCCCGTCGATCTCGAAGACGTTGTCGCCCATCGGATGCGCGACCGACCGGTCGTACGGACGAGCGGCGACGACGGCTCCTCCCCGTTCCCGAAACATGTCGACGATCGCCTGTGGCGAGGGGACCGTCACTTCGGTCAGTCGCCGCCAGTATTCCCCGTGGTAGAATTCGTCGATCTCCGGGGCGAATCCCAGAAGCAGTCCGGTGTCGGTCGGGATCTCGACGCCGACGAAGGCCTCGACACCCAGGTCGTCGGCCGCCTGGAGGATTCGTTCGGAGTAGACGGTCGACTGGTGCTCACAGAAGGCGACACCGTCGAGCTGCGCGTCACGGGCGCGTTCGAGGACGGTCCGGGGGGATGGATTGTCGTCGCGCGAGATGGACGATTTTGCGTGGATATCGATCAGCATGAGCTCTGCGTTCGGTTCGCGAGTCGGTGTTGTCGATCGTGGTCACTCGTGGACGTCGGGCGGCGGAGGACGTCGACTTCTCGTCAGGGTGAGAGGTCCGAGCGGACGGGCTCGTCCGAGTCCCCGCCGCCGTCGTTCTCCTGTTCGGAGGGGGTGACGTCGATCACGTCTTCCTCGTCGGTCGTCTCCGACCGGCGGGTCCCGGCGTCGGGAGCCTCGAAGGGCGACGCGGGCCCCTGGGACTGGACGTACGTGACGGTCGAGGAGTCGACCCAATCCTTCGCTCGCGACTTGACTGCGCGGCGAATCGGCGCGCGGACGAAGGGAATCAACAGACCGATGCCCACGAGGTCCGTCAGGACCCCGGGAGTCAGCAGAAAGGCGCCCGCGATCAGCACGGCGAGCCCGTCGAGCAACGAGTCACCGGGCATCTCGCCCTGGCGGAGTTCGCTCTGGATGCGGTTCCAGATCGTCAGCCCCTGCTGTTTGGCCAGAATCCCGCCCACGAGCGCGGTCGCCAGGATCAGTGCGATGGTGGCACCGATCCCGATCATCTGGCCGACCTGGACCAGCAGCGCCAGCTCGATCGCGGTGGCGAGGCTGAACAGCAGTGTCAGCTTGCCGATCACGTCCGACTCTCCTCACCGCCCGGCGCGCCGGCGAGTCGTTCGGCCGGCGCGTCGGCGCGCGGCGATCAGGAGGACTGAGCGTCCTTCCAGTCCTCCAGGAAGCGTTCGAGTCCCAGATCCGTCTTGGGATGCTGGAACATCTGCTCGATGACCGAGGGCGGGACCGTCGCGACGTCCGCGCCGGCGACGGCTGCCTCGGTGACGTGCTGGGGATGGCGGATCGACGCGGCGAGCACCTCCGTCTCGATCTCCGGATCCTGGCCGTAGGCCGCGACGATCGTCTCGACGACGTCCATGCCGCGGTTGCCGATGTCGTCGAGCCGGCCGATGAAGGGGCTGATGTAGGTCGCGCCGGCGTTCGCGGCGAGCAGCGCCTGGTTGGCCGAGAAACAGAGGGTGACGTTGACGTCGATCCCGTCGGTCAGCTCGTTGGTCGCCTCCAGTCCGTCGGGCGTCAGGGGGCACTTGATGACGACGTTGTCGGCCCAGTCGGCGTACTCGCGGGCCTCGTCGACCATCGGTTCGGTGTCGGTCGCGGTGACCTCGACGCTGACGGGGCCGTCGACGATCTCGCAGATGTCCAGGACGACGTCCTCCAGCTGGCGGCCCGTCTCGGCCACCAGACTGGGGTTGGTCGTGACGCCGTCGAGGACGCCGATGGCTGCCGAGCGTCGCACCTCGTCGATGTCGGCGGTGTCGACGAAAAAGTCCATGTTCGACTCCGAGCGATGGGGACATGAAACGGACACTCCTCACACTCAGCAACGCCTAACATCCCCTCGCGCGCGCATCAATCCGGCAGCGATTGAGCAAGTGAGCGAGGCAGCGATTGAGCTACAACCGTATGGTCATCGCCATGCGGACCGGTGGAATCGTTCGTATCTGATCGGGCGGCACGTCGGCTCGACGGTTCGACAGCTCACCAGCCCAACAGCCCCGCAGCTCAGCGGCTCCCGGATCCGACGGAACGTTGCCAACCCGTCGTGTCGATCGTAACAGACCGCCGCCCGGAATCATTCGAACTCGATTGCGATGCGACTGTCGACCAGACGGAGACGATGCTGGACATCGACTATGTGCGAGAGCATCCGGACGAGGTGAAGCGAGCGGCCGAGGTCAAGGGATTCGACGTCGACGTGGATCGGCTGTTGGAGGTCGACGAGCGCCGCCGCGAGTTGATCCACCGGACCGAGGAGATCCGCCAGCGCCGCAACGAGGTCGCCGACGAGATTCCGAAGGCCGACGACGACGAGCGCGACGAGCTGATCGAGGAGGGGCGCCGACTGAAGGAGGAGCTCCGAGATCTGGAGGAGGACCTCGACTCGTATCTCGAGGAATTCGAGACCCTGATGCTGCGGATGCCCAACGTCCCGCTCGACGACGTGCCCGTCGGCGAGGAGGAGGCCGACAACGAGCCGATCCGCCACTACGGCGAGCCGCCGTCGTTCGACTTCGAGCCGAAGGACCACGAGGAGCTGGGGGCCGAGCTGGGCATCATCGACAAGGAGCGCGCCATCAAATTCGCCGGCTCGCGCTCCTATCTGCTGAAGGGCGACGGGGCGCGGCTGGAGTCGGCGGTGCTGCGCCTGGCGTTCGACATGCTCGTCGAGGAGGGGTTCGAGCCGGTGACCGGGCCGTTGATGGTCAACGAGGAGGCGATGCGGGGGACGGGTTGGTTCCCGTACCAGCGCGAGAACGCGTACTACCTCGAACGAGACGACAAGTATCTGGTGGGCACCAGCGAGGTCTATCTGGTCAGTACGCGGCGCGACGAAATCCTCGATCCCGACGAGCTGCCCATCAAGATGGCGGCCCGTTCGCCGTGTTTCCGCCGCGAGGCGGGCAGTGCCGGGCGAGACGTCCGGGGCGTCTACCGGGTGCACCAGTTTTCGAAGGTCGAGCAGGCCGTCATCTGCAGAGACGACGCCGACATCAGCCGGGAGTTTCACGAGACGATTCTCGGGAACGCCGAGTCGCTGATGCAGACACTCGAGCTGCCCCACCGCGTCTCCATCGCCTGCAGCGGCGTGACGGGGCTCGGCCAGGTCTTCAAAAACGAAATCGAGACCTGGATGCCCTCGCGCGACAGCTACTGCGAGACGCATTCCTGCTCGAGCCTCCGCGGCTTTCAGGCTCGCCGGTCGAACATCCGGTACCGCGACGAGGACGGGGGGACGCGGCACTGTTACACGCTGAACAACACGATGATCGCCAGTCCGCGGATCCTGATTCCGCTGCTGGAGGTCAACCAGAATCCCGACGGCAGCGTCGACATCCCGGAGGTGCTGCAGCCGTACATGGGCGGTCGGGAGCGGTTGACGCCGTAGGCGCCGGGGGCCAACGCGTCCCCGTCCCCGCACTCATTTCTCAAAGCGGGGGGCGCGAACCCGAGCGCCCTCTCCGAATGCCACCTCCCGTCGCGGGTCCCTATGCTTCGTCCCCCGTCCCCTCGTCGCTGAAGAGCAGGTACAGGATCGGCGGGAGCACGAGCAGATCGCCGAGAATCGCGGCGACGATGGTGATCGAGATCAAGACGCCGAACCGCTGGGTCGGGAGAAAGTCACTGAGCAGCAGAACGCTCATCCCGAGCAACAGGAGCACGCTGGTGAAGAGGATGGCGCGCCCGGCGCTGTCGTAGGTCTCGACGAGGGCGTCGCGGACCGAGGCGTGGTCGGCGTGGAGTTCCTCGCGGAACCGGGCCAGGACGTGGATCGTGTCGTCGACAGCCAGGCCCAGCCCGATCGCGAAGATGATCACCGTCGTCGAGTTCAGCGTGATCCCCGCCAGCCCCATGTATCCGAAGGTGACGACGAGCGGCATCGCATTGGGGATCATGCTGATCAGCCCGACCGTGACCGACTCGAAGATCAGCGTCATCAACACGAGGATCACCAGGCCCGCGTACAGCAGGCTGTAGAACAGGTCCTTCACGAACGAGGTCAGTGCCACCGAGGCGGCGTAGGCGTCCCCGGTGATCCGGAAGTCGACCTTCGGTACCCCCTCGAACGTCGTGCGCAGCTTGCCTCGTACGCGGTCGGCCAGCGCGAGTTGACCCTGGGCGCCCACGTCGCGAACCCGCAGTAGCACCCGGGCTTTGCGGAAGTCTCGGGTGACGAACTGCCCCGGGCCGGCCTTGGCGTCCGGCGAACCGGCGATCAGCGTGTGGAGCTGTTCGACCTGCGCCGAGCTGGTGGGCATCTCGTCTCGCGCGCCCGGGTCTCCCAGCAGTGCGGCGCGAGCCGATTGATGGAAGTCGACGATGCTCTGGGTCGACAGGACCTCGGGTTGCCGGCTCGCCCACTGTTGAAACCGGTGGATGCGGCGGTAGACGGC
>JBDGRG010000258.1:0-1919 GCA_042218355.1 Bradymonadaceae bacterium | reverse complement strand
CGCTTCGGCGAGGAGATGCTGACCTCGACGGGGAGAAAGCCGCCGAATTTCTGTTCCATGAACTCGACGTCGCGGTAGGCGGGGTGATTGCGCTGGAAGACGCTCATCAGTTTTTCATCGATGCGAACCCACTGGTAGGCGGCGACGCCGAAGCCGATGGCGATCGTCAGCCCGGCGGCCACGGTGATCCGCGGGCGCGCCAGGACGCGGCGGGCCAGCCCGGTGAGCCCTCGCTGAATCGAGTCGGACGAGCCCGAGTTCCCCCCCGGCGTCGACTGGACCGGCTGCATCGAGGCCAGGCCCGCCGGCAGGAAGAACAGCGTGAAGACGTACGCCAGCATCACCCCGGCGGCCGCCTGCCAGCCGAAGTCGACCAGCAGGGCGGAATCCGCGGTGACGAGACTGATGAAGCCGACCGCGGTCGTCGTGCTGGTCATCAGGCAGGCAAAGCCGGTGTGTCGGACCGCCTCGCGGGCGGCTTCCACCCGGTCCAAACCCGTCTGTGCGGCCTGAGCATGTCGGGTCACCATGTGAATGCTGTCGGCGATTCCGATGACGAAGATCAGCGTCGGCAGGACGTTGCTGACGATATCGATCGAGGAGCCGGTCGCCACCAGCATCGCCACCGTTCCCGACACCGCCATGACGACCACGCCCAGCGGGAGAACCACTCCGGCTGGCCGGCGGAAGAGAAACCAGAGGACCAGGACGAAAATCAGCGCGTTGAGGGGGATGAACAGCGATTGCTCGGCCTGGAGGGACGAGACGATCTCGACTCGCAGCGGCGGCACGCCGCCCAGACGGTAGTCGTAGCCGTCGGGGAGCGGATGTTTCTCGAGCCGTCCCTCGATCGCATCGATGGCGTCTCTGAGTTTCTGGACGGCCTGGATCTCGCGGTCCAGCCAGACGAGAATCGCCGCTGCCCGGCCGTCTTTGGAGACGAATCGGCCGTGGACGAGGGGTTCGCGCTCGGCAAGCGACGCGAGCTTCTCGGCGGAGGCGTCGGGAACGGGCCGATCGGTGCCGTCGGGTCGCGTCCGGATCGTCTGTTCGAGCAACGGCTCGACCGTCAGTTCGCCCGGGCCGCCGCCGGGTCGAGGGATGCGAAAGGTCGCGACCGAGTCGGCCCGTTCGACGGTCTCCAGGGACTGGAGTTCGAGGGTCAGGTTCCTCAGCGTGCCGAGGACCCGGGGCTCGAAGACGTCGTCGCCCTCGATGGCGACGAGCATCAGATTGTCTTCCCGGGCGAACGTCCGGGCGAACTCGTCGCGGAATTTTCCGAGCTTCGAGTCTGTGTGGAAAAACTGCTGGGGGGAGAAGTCGAACTCGAGTTGCGGATAGGTGGCCGCGCATCCGAGGCTGACGGCGATCGACAATCCGATCAGCCAACGGCGGTACCGCGTGACGAACGTGGCGAGCTCGTCGAACATACGCGATGGTCGAAAACGGGGGAGGGCGACTCAACCGAGGTCATTTGCACGATCCGCGATCGAGGACAACATGCAATCGAGCGGCGCGGCGTGCCGGGAGTGAGCGGCGGGCGAGATGCGGATTGAGAATTGAATCGGTGGATGCGATTCATGGGTGCGATGGGCTTCCAGCCCGCGGTGGACACCGTCCAGCTCGCCTCGGGGAACCACACTCGAGAATCGACCTCGCGGGCCGGACAAACTCACGTTGTCGGACGGACCCCATGACGACGGCCATCGGCATCGACGTCGGCTCCCAGCGGGTCGGCATCTCCCTGTCGGACGACTCGGGGAGCGTCGCGACCGCGCACGAGACGCTGGACGCCTCCGATGCCCGGGCGTTGATGGAGGAGATCTGCGATCTGATCGAGAGGCGTTCCGTCGAGCTGATCGTCGTCGGGTGGCCGTTGCACATGGACGGTTCCGAGGGGCGCGCCACCGAGGCAGTCG
>JBDGRG010000257.1:0-7537 GCA_042218355.1 Bradymonadaceae bacterium | reverse complement strand
CGGATGCCCCACCCCGCTGTGTCCGGTCGTCCGGTAGTCCCACCGGACGACGTCGAACTGGTCGAGCGACTCGAACGCCGGGCGCTGTTCGTCGACGTGCTCGCGCAACTCCATCGGCAGGTCCGGCGTCCGGACCAGTCCCTTGCTCAACCAGAGCGCCTCACGGCGCCCCAGCTCGAAGCTCTCGAACGCTCCCGCCTCCGCCAGCCGCGCGGCCGCCCCCTCCCCCAGCCGAGATCGCCCCAGGCAGTCGCGCAGATTCTCGAACGGCTCGCGTTCGCGCGCTCGCTCCAGGCGCGCCCAGTCCTCCTCGCTGAGCCCCTTGACGAACCGAGCCCCCATCCGAAGGGCGCGCTGGTCCTCCTCCGGGCACTCGACCAACTCCAGCGTGCAGTCCCATGAACTGTACTGCACGTCGACCGACCGCACCTCCACGCCGTCGTGCTTGGCGTTTTCGACGACTGTCGAGGGCGGATAGAACCCCATCGGCTGGGCGTTCAACAGCGCACAGGTGAACACCGCCGGATAGTGACACTTCAGGTAGGCGGTCGCATAGGCGATCAACGCGAAGCTCGCCGCGTGGCTCTCCGGGAACCCGTAGCTGCCGAACCCCCGGATCTGCTCGAAGATCCGCTCGGCGTACTCCCGTTCGATCCCGTTCGCGAGCATCCGTTCGATCATCCGCTCGCGGTGGCGGTCGAGCTGACCGTCCCCCCGCCACGACCCCATGTCCCGGCGGAGCTGATCGGCCTCGCCCGGCGAATAATCCGCCGCGACGACCGCTAGCTTCATCACCTGCTCCTGAAACAGCGGGATCCCCAGCGTCTTCTCCAGCACCGGCTCCAGCGACGGGTGCGGGTAGTCGACCCCCTCCTCCCCGCACCGCCGGCGCAGATACGGGTGCACCATCTCCCCGGTGATCGGCCCCGGCCGGACGATGCTCACCTCCACGACCAGGTCGTAGTAGTTGCGCGGCTCCAGCCGCGGGAGCATCGCCATCTGGGCCCGACTCTCGATCTGGAACACCCCGACGGTGTCCCCCTCGCAGATCATGTCGAAGGTCTCCTCGTCCTCGGCCGGGATCGCATCCATCGACAACCGTTCGCCGTAGTGCTCGTCGATCAGCTCGAAGCCCTCGTGGAGCTGGCTGAGCGCCCCCAGCCCCAGCAGGTCGACCTTGAAGATCTCCATCTCCTCGAGGTCGTACTTGTCCCACTGGATGACCGTCCGGTTCTCCATCGCGCCGTTCTCGATCGGCACCAACCGCCAGACCGGCTCCGACCCCAGCACGAATCCCCCCGGATGGATCGACTGATGGCGGGGAAACTCGAGCAAACTGTCGGCCAGGTACAACAGCAGCTGGTGCGCGCGCGCCTCCGGCTCCATCCCCGCCCGGCGCAGCAGCTCGTCGCCCGGGACCTCGCGGTGGGAGATCAGGTTCGCCACCCGATCGAGCGCCGTCTCCGAGATGCCAAGCGCCTTGCCGACGTCCCGGATCGCCGACTTCGGCCGATACCGGATGACGTTGGCGACCATCGCCGCCCGGTCGCGGCCGTAGTCCTCGTACACCCACTGCAGGACCTCCTCGCGGCGGTCGTGCTCGATGTCGAGGTCGATGTCCGGCGGCTCGTTGCGCTCGCGCGAGACGAACCGCTCGAAGAGCAGATCCATCCGCACCGGATCGATCGCCGTGATGCCCAGGCAGTAACAGACCGCCGAGTTCGCCGCCGAGCCGCGCCCCTGACACAGGATGTCGTTCGCCTCGCAGTACTCGACGATGTCGCGCATCGTCAGGAAGTACCCGCTGTAACCCAGCTCCGCGATCAGCTCGAACTCGCGGTCGAGCTGTTCGCGGACGTCGTCCGGGATCTCGCCGCCGTACCGCTCCCGCGCGCCGGCGAGTGTCAACTGCCGGAGCCGCCGGGCGGAGGAGACGTCGGCCTCGCGGCCGGGATCGGGGTACTGATAGCCGAGCTCGTCGAGCGAGAACTCGCACCGCTCGGCGACCTCCAGCGATCGCCGTACCGCCCGCGGCGCGTCGTCGAACAGCTCGCCGAAGGCTTCGGGCGACTTCAGCGCGTGCTCGGCATTGGGGCGCAGCTTCGTGCCCGCCTCGTGCAGCGTGGTCCCGTGGCGGATGCAGGTCGTCACGTCCTGCAGCCGCTGCCGGGCCGGCTCGTGGTAGAGGACCTCGTGGGCGGCGACCATCGGCAGCTCCCACTGGCGCGCCCGCTCTCGTACCCGCGCCTCGCGCTCGACGTCTCCCGGCCGGCGGTGGCGGGTGATCGCCGCGTACAGACGGTCACCGTACGCCTGTTTGAGCATGTCGGCGACCCCGTCGATGTCGCGGTCGGCCGCCAGACGGCTGTCGGCCCCACCCCACAGCGCGACGAGCCCGCCCGCCGCTCCGGCGACCTCCTCCCAGGTGACCGCCGACTCGCCCTTCTCGGTCCGCCGCTGGCCCGTCGTCAGCAGGCGGCAGAGGTTCGCGTAGCCCTCCCGCGAGGCCGCCAGCAGGACGATCGACGTTCCGTCGTCGACGGTCACCTGCGAGCCGACGATCAGGTCGACGTCTAGCTCTTCGGCACGGCGGTGGGCCTGGACGACCCCGTAGACCCCGTCGCGATCGACCAACGCCATCGAGTCGATTCCGTGCTCGGCACAGGTCTCGACCAGCTCGCCCGGGTGGCTCGCCCCCTCCAAGAACGAAAAGTTCGATTTACAAACGAGTGGTGCGTACACCGCAGAGGGCTCAGTTAGAATCGAACCGCAGAGGACTCAGAGAGCTCAGAGGACAAAACCGGAGGCGTGAGACGCAGTGGGATTGGTGGCGCCGAGCTGGAAACGATCACCTGCAATCGTGTGGTTGGCCGCTTGTACGGTTGTGCGGTTGTCCGGCCATGGGGCGGTCGTGCGTTTGTGCGTTTGTGCGGTTGCAGGCTTGACGGCTCGACGGCTTAACAGCTTAACGGCTGGGCCGACCGGAAGGAGGCCCACAACGGCTCGACGGCTCGGGTACTCGACCACTTCGCCTCGCCGACCGTCTTCCACGGCGCTGAAGCACCGCCTGCTCGGCGGTCTGTGACAACCGGCGGGGCTGAAGCCGCCGCCGGCCGGAATGGCGTATGGCGCGGGCCATTCGAACGGCGATCGCAGTGGAGAGCTCTCAATCCCGTCGGGCGGCAACGGTCGTGCGGTCGTGCGTTTGTGCGGTCGTGCGGTCTGAGGCCTAATCGCCCAATGGCTTAATCGCCTAATAGCCGACGCTCCCTCGAGCGAAGCGAGAGGGAGACGTCAGCCGATCCGTCCCTGCTCGAACCACCGTTGCCGCCGCCGGTCGTAGTACACCCACACCAGCTCGCCGCCCGGCCGCTCGACGAAGACGTACTCCCGCCAGGTCCGCCGGCCCCACCAGCCGCCGGTGAAGACGAACGGTCCCTCCAACACGACCCCGCAGTCGCCGTCCGCCGCCAGCGCGTCGGGCCCGTCCGGGGCGTCGAACGACCGGGGTTGTTCCCAGATCCGCCGCACCAGCGGCGAGGCCGGTCCGTCGTCCGACGCCGCTCGTCCTCAGAGAGTTGTGGATCGGGCTCCCCGAGCCCCTCGAACGGCTCCCACTCCCAGCGCGCCTCGGGGAGATGGCGGTCCTGCAGCGAGGCCCGGACGACCGCCCGCCGGCCGAACTCCGCGCGGAGCCGCTCGATCGCCCGCTCGGCCGCCTCGAGGTCGCGCGAGGACGACTCGGCGAAGAGATCGAGCTGCTCCTCGGGCGATCGCACCGTCGCGACGGCGATCGCGACCTCGTCGATCGCTGCCTCGAAGGTCCGGTTCTCCAGATGCAATCGGACCAGCTCGATCAACCGCTCGCCGTCGTCGGTCGGCGACGAGGGCCGAACCGTCTGCCCCTCGGTCTCCCCGCGTCGGTCGACGAAGGTCAGCTCGAGCGACTCGATCTTGAACGACCGATCGCTGAGCCGCGCGAGCACCGGATTGAGCTGGCGCTTGATGCCGAAGATCAGCCGCGTCGATTCCCGGGCGCCGCCGTCGGGACGGAACCGCAGCTCGATCGCGCCGTCGGCCGGGTCGGCCTGCAGCGGGATCGCCAGATCCCCGCGCGCCCGGCGGTGCAGCTCGACCACCTCGCCGCCGTACCGCCGCTTCAGACCGGCCGGCGGCAGCTCGACGAACTCGCCGACCGTCTCGATCCCGAGCTTGCGCAGCTCGTCGCGCAGATCGGGGGCCACTCCCAGCTCGCCGAGCGGGACCTCCCGGGCCCGCCGGCGCTCGTCCTCGTACGACTCGAGCACCTCGATCCCGCGACAGACGCGAGCCACCGCCCGCGTCCCAAACCGCGTGAACCCCACCGCGATCGAGGCGTACAGATCGCAGCGCGCCTTCAACTGCTCGGCGATCGCCTCCGCCCAAGCCTCCAGCGAGGTGTACAGATCCTCCAGACCCGTCGCGTCGACCCAGAACCCCCCGGGATCGGCCTCGGCGCTCTGGACGAACGGGGAATGGTCGCGCAGTTCCTCGGCGATCGCCTCGACCGCCGCCGCGATCGCCTCGTCCTCGACCGTCCCGGCGCGCAACTCGCCACACAGCGACAGCCCCTCGGCGTAGCGCATCCCGGGCTCGATCCGCGCCCGCCGGGCCCGCCGGTCGACCCACTCGATCGTCCCGTCGGGCTCGTCGCGGTCGACCACGGCCATCGGCCGGCCGCTCCACTCGGGATGGCGCTGCCACAGCAACTGCAGCGGCAGCGCGATCACCTCAACGCAGGCCAGGCGGTCCACGATACACCTCCTCGTGCACACCGCCCGGCCCCCGCCGGTCGTCGGCCGACACCTCGATCTCGCACGCGAACCGATCGCGCCCGCGCCGCTCCCGCCGCGTCGTGCCGCGGAGCGAGATCAGCGGCCCGAGCGAACGCGCCCCCTTGCGCTTGCGCGTCAGAAACAGCACCGCCGCCTCGCGCTCCTCGGCGTGGCGCTGCAACCGCTTCTGAAGCGGCGTCGCCAGCCCCTCGCCGGCCCCCTCCTCTCCCGCCAGATCGACGGTCACCGCCCCGAACCCCCCTGATCGCACCAGCCGATCGGCCGCCCTGACCGCCCCCCCGGCGTCGGCGGCCCGGACGACCGGCAACGCCTCCAGATCGACCCCGAACCGCTCGGCGTCCGGCGGATAGAACCCGCTCCCCTCCAGCCCGACCCACGCCGCCGGCTCGCCCTCGGCCTGACACGCCCGCACCAGGTCGAACGCGAAGGTCAGCGACGCCCCCCGCCGGTCGGCCGACAGCTCCACCAGCCGGCCGGCCAGCGCCTCCGGCGACCACCACTGCTCCTCGCGGGCCCGATCGCGGCGCTGCTCGAGCTGCGAGGCCCGGGCCACCCCCTCGATGTCGGCGAGGGTCGTCATCTCCTCTCGCTCCGCTCGAGGAGAGCCATTGAGCAATTGGGCAATTGAGCGATTGAGCCCATAACCGCATAACCTCGAAAATCAGACGATTCGGTAGATCGACCAACTCTCACGGTGTTGAAACCGCCGCCTGTACTCGGTCTGTTCAGGTAGCGTTGCTGAAGCACTGCCGCCCTCCCGCACCCCCATCCAGCTCCTCGCCCCCTGCACGCTTCTCCATCTCTCGCGAAACCCCGAGCCGTCCGCCCGGGCACGACCTGCTTCTCGCTTCTGACATCTCGCGTCTCGCCACCGCTTCCCTATCCCCGTTCCCCATTCCCTATTCCCGGACAACTAAACAGACGTTCAGTGCCCCCGACCGGCCACACTACTACACGCATGTTCAGTAGTCAAAACGGGACGCACGAACCCGGCCCTCGCCGAGTACGGTCGTTCGAACCCCCCGCTCGTTGCCAACGAACCGAACGGCGGACGGGACGCCCGCCGCTACATCGGGTCATCCGAAAGCACTCACCCGTCGAAGGTCTCCATGTCGACGGCCGTTCCTGGAAATGCCTCGAGCATCTCCCGATCGGAGGTGACGACAGGGACCTCGAGCTCGCGGGCGAGCGCGACGTATTCGCAGTCGTACGCCGAACAGGAGGACTCCTCGATCAACTCCAACACCGCCGCCGTATCGACCGCGAACTCCCGTCCATCCACCAGCCTCTCGGCCTCTCGAAACGCGCGCAGGGCGGCCTCCGACGTCAACAGCTCCTTCCCGAGGTAGACGGCGAGGACGTTCCGAAATTCGCTCCGCCACAGGAGCGGTGCACACCAAGTCGCATCCCGCTCGAGTACCTCCTCGGCCGCCTCGCTGTGCTCTCCGGGGAGGAGCAGATAGACGAGCAGATTCGCGTCGGCGACGATCACGAACGCCCCTCCTCGCGAGCCTCCCGCAGGTCGTCGTCGGTCACGTAGACCTCCTCGGCTTGGTCCCGGAGCGCCCGGGCGCGCTGCCGCAGTTCACTCGGATCCACGCGGTGGGTCTCCAGCGCCCGCTCCAGGCAGACGATCGCCTCCTTGTTCAGACTGCGCCGGTGACGCTCGGCGTTCTCCATCAGCTTCTCGTACAGCTCCTCGGGCACGTCCCGGACTGTCAGCGTCGCCATGGCACACCTCCGTGCATGCAAAGTGAATGCACTTTGAAATTACCCCGTGCCCGGGACGAGACGCAAGCTCTCCGTCGTCCCCCGCGGTACGCTGGGCTGAACAATGAATCGACGCCGCGTTCGATTTTGACGAGTGATCTCGAATCGGCATAGACTCATGCCTGAAGCGACTTTCCACGGACACCGTCGCTGATGCCGAGCAGACGCGACATCGAAAAGATGCTCACCCGTGAACTACCCGATCTGCGCGACGAGTTCGGGGTCACGCGTCTCGGACTGTGTGGATCCGTCGTACGAGACGAACACGACGCAGACAGTGACATCGACCTCCTCGTGACATTCGAGGAGACTCCCGGACTGCTGGAGATCGCGAGGCTCGAACGCCACCTCGAGGACAAACTCGGGCTCGAGGTCGACATCGGCATGCCGAGCGCACTGGGTGACGGACCCGCCGCCGATAATATCCGCCGCGAAGTCCAGTACCTGTGACACGTCCCATCACTCAATACGTCCGCGACGTCCTGACCGCTATCCGGGACATCGAAGATTTCATCGAGGGCATCGATCAAAGGGAATTCAAATCCGACAAAGAGAAGCAGTACGCCGTCGCGCGGGGACTCCAAATTATCGGCGATGGTGCGAAGAAAATCGACGAACGGCTACCCGACGAGCGTCATACCGACATTCCGTGGAGTGACATGGCGAAGATGCGAGACAAGCTGGTCCACGGGTATTTTGCAGTGAACCGGGACATCGTCTGGACGACCATTCGAGAGGAGCTCCCCGAACTCGAATCCGACCTCGAGACACTCCTCGAAACTCTCGAAGAGTCGTCGTCCGACCGCTGGGTTCTCAATCACCCCGTAACACGGCAGCGACTCGCGGGCCCCCGACTGGTGCCGAGCACGACGTTCGAGCACGATCCAGCGAGTCAATCCTTCGACGAACAATCGTCCTGGGCGGTCGACCGG
>JBDGRG010000256.1:9653-10524 GCA_042218355.1 Bradymonadaceae bacterium | reverse complement strand
TCTTGTTCTTTGCGCCTTTGCGCCTTCGTGGCCCAATCGTGCTGACCGCCCCGTGGACGGTTACTCAGGGAGAAAGTATGCACGATTCGACTTCAGTCATCCAATTCGGCTGCTGAATCCGGGACATGAGTTCGATCAGTGTCCCCCGCTCGGTCGGACGTACGATGGGCCACACGGAGTCGGAGCCACCCGGCTGGTCGACGCGTCTCGAGGACGAGAGGTAGATATGCAGGTGATCGCGGACGACGTGTCAGTGGATTCGTTCGATGTGGTGGTCGTCGGTGCCGGTGCGGCCGGGTTGTCGGCTGCCCGGCAGCTCGAGGAGCTCGACGTCGCCGTACTGGCCGACGCCGCGCCGGTCTGTGGCGGGTCGAGTGGCCGGGCCAGGGGAGGCATCGCCGCTCCCGTCGGGGGAGACGACGCGCCGCAGTTGCACGCCCGAGACACTCGGTCGGCGGGAGCCGGGCTCTGTGCCCCCGGGGCCGTCGACGCACTCGTCTCGAACGCGGAGCGGACGATCCGCGAGATGCAAAGCCTGGGAGTGGAGTTCGATCGAGACGATTCGGGCGAACTGGAGCTCGGACGGGAGGCCGCCCACAGCCGGGCGCGAATCGTCCATGCCGGTGGCGACGCCATCGGCGTCTCCTTGACTGAAGCTCTCGCCTCGGACGTCTTCGACGGGACGTCCGAGCCCGTTCTGCTGGAGGGAGAGATGCTCGACGTCTGCGCTCCCGAGGGGCGGGTCGAGGGGGTCGTCTATCGCAATGCGCGAGGGGATGTGCGCGCGGCGGCCGCCCCAGCGGTGGTACTCGCCACCGGCGGTGTCGGTTGGATGTACGGCCGAACGACGAACCCCCCGCAGAGCACGGGC
>JBDGRG010000256.1:9044-9643 GCA_042218355.1 Bradymonadaceae bacterium | reverse complement strand
GTCGGATCTCGAGTTCGTCCAGTTCCATCCCACGGCACTCGCCGTCGACCAGTCGCCGTTGCCGCTGTTGACCGAGGCGCTTCGCGGCGAGGGGGCCCGGTTGGTCGACGGTGCGGGCGAGCCCCTTCTGGCGGATCACGACCACGGCGATCTCGCCCCCCGGGACGTCGTCGCACGGCGGGTTCGGGCCGAACGACGAAGCGGCGGGACCGTCGAACTCGACGTCGGGCCCGTCGACAGTCTCGAACAGCGGTTTCCCGAAGCCAGCAGAGTCGTCGACGATACGATCGGCAGCGGCGCTCGATTCCTACCCGTCTGTACCGCCGCCCACTACCACATGGGCGGCATCGCGACCGATCTGGAGGGGGAGACGAACCTCGAGGGGCTCTGGGCCTGCGGTGAAGTGGCGGACACCGGGGTTCACGGGGCCAATCGGCTGGCCAGCAACTCCATGCTGGAATGCCTGGTCTTCGGGCGCCGGGTGGGGCGAGCCGTCAGCCGGGCGGCGCTCAGTCGGCGGCACCTCCGGCCCGAGACCCTCGCAGATCGCCGTCGAACGTACGCCGATAGAAGGGCGAGTCGAACGGGACCTGGATCCA
>JBDGRG010000256.1:0-9034 GCA_042218355.1 Bradymonadaceae bacterium | reverse complement strand
CGAGCGCGACCGAGACCGCCTCTACAGCGCACTTCGGCAGTTTCGGGCGCTGCGCCGAGATCTGCCGGTCGGCAGTGACACGCGCGACGCCGCGCTGACGGCCGAATTGATCGCGAGGAGCGCGCTGCGGCGCGAGGAGAGCCGCGGCGCCCATTATCGGTCCGACATCCCCGAGTCTCGCGAGGAATGGTGTCGCCACCTGAGGATCCGGCGACTCGGGCAGCTCGCCGACCGCCGCGGCATCGATCGGCCGGCCGAGGCGAACTGGGAGTCGGTGCCGGGGACGGTTCCGCCCGGAGCTACGGATTGACCGGGCGTTCGTGCGGCGGACGGGAGTCGCCCGCATGGCGATGGGAATGGATGCCGGTGGGCGAATGGTGGCCGGTGGAGTCGAGAATCCCACGGATTGCGATCAGCCCCGAATTCATTCGACCCCCGGGCCGGCACGAGAGCACTTGCTCGGGAGACTTCTCCCCGGCGATGTCTATCCGTCGGCTCCCCGTCGGGTCGACCTGATCCAGATCATACTCGGTCCGTGCCCGGTGAGTAGCTTACTCGTCGAGGTGGAGGGAGGCCCGGATCTCCCGCCAGTCGGCGGGGGAGTCGGCGTCGTCGAGTTGATCGGCCAGTGCGTCGGGGATCGGACGCACGATGGTCTCGACGTCCTCGAGAAGCGCGTGCATCGCGAGATCGTTTGCCTCGAGCCGGGCGTCGAGTTCGGGCATCAGCGACGGCATGTAGAGTGAGAAGAGCGGTTCGAGACTGTCACCGCGCGCGGTCGCCACTGCCTCCGCGCCGGCCAGTACGGGCGGGTCGACGGCCCAGGCGATTGCTTCCGGGCCCAGCCGCGGCATGTCGCAGGCGACGGCGAGGACGGGGCGTTCGTCGGCTCCGAGCGCGGTTCGGATTCCACCCATCGGCCCGCGACCGGAGGTTCGGTCCGGCAGGGCGGGGGCCTCGACGTCGTCGGGCAGTTCGGCGTCGGTGCGACCGACCACCAGGATGCGGTCGGCTACCGACTGCGCGACCGAGACGGTGCGCGCCAGCAGTGTGCGGCCGCCCAATTCGAGCGAAGCCTTGTCGCGGCCCATCCGGCGGCTCTCACCCCCGGCGAGGATGGCGATGGTAATGTCGGTCATGGTCGGTCGTCGCTCGGAGGAACCGGTCCCGGAGAGAATAGCCCCCCGAGCACCAACCTCCAAGACGACTGCAACTCGCAACCACCCCGACTCCACCTCTCGTCATAATTCATAACTCATAATTCATAACTCATAATTTCCCATGTCCGACTACGAACGCCCCAGACGCGAACGGACCAGCCGGGCGAGGACCTCGGTGAGGGGGGCCGACGCCGCATCGCGCGAGGCCCTGCGGGCGGCGTCGGTCGATGCCGCCGCTGCGGCGGCGACCCTCGCGGCGCGCCGGGCACAGACGTTGTCGCCGGCCGTCCCGCCGGCGGAGGTCCGGTCTGTCGATGCGGAGGTGACCGAGACGGACGACGGGCTCGACGTCACCGTGGCGGTGACGGCCTACGGCCGAGAGCCGGTCGATTCGAGGGCGCTGATGGCCGCGGATCTGCTCGCCACCACGCTGACCGCCGACGCCGGGGTCGGCGGCTCCGCCGTGCTCGGCCCGACCGAAGTCGTCGAGGCGCGCGGTGGCGAGGAGGGGCTGAGCTACGACTTCGATCCGCCGGTCCGCACGGCTGTCCTGACGGTCTCGGACGCGGTGACCGAGGGCGACAAGGAAGATCGCGCCGGGGAGACCGTCGCGAAAGCCGTCGAGAGGGCCGCCGATCACGGGGTCGAGCTGGAGGTTCGACGGACGAGCTCGTCGGATCCGGAGGCGCTGGAGGGGGAACTGGACCGGCTCGCGGGCGAGGTCGATCTCGTCCTGACCGTCGGGGGGACCGGGCTCAGCCACGACGATGCGACGGTCGGCGTCGTCGAGCGGCACCTCGACCGCGAGATCCCCGGCCTGATGGAGGACGTCCGGGACCACGGCCGCTCGCAGACCCCCCTGGCATTCATGTCCCGTGGAGTCGCCGGCCTGGTCGGAGAGACGCTGGTCGTGACGCTGCCGGGGAGCAGCTCGGGAGCCGCCGAATCGGTCGAGGCGCTGTTTCCCCAACTGCTGCACGTCTTTCGGGCGCGACGAACGTCGCGCAGACAATTGTCCGACAACGAGGAGGACACGTGATCTCCGTGTCCGACGCCCTCTCGACGATGGCCGACGCGATTGTTCCCGTCCAGTCACGCGAGGTCCCGGTACGCCGCGGTCTGGGATGTGCGGCTGCGGAGCCGGTCTGCGCGGCGTCGAGCCTCCCGTCGTTCGCCCAGAGTGCGATGGATGGGTATGCGCTGCGGGCCGACGACGTGGCGGATGCACGGCCCACTGCCCCTGTCGCGCTCGACGTCGTCGGCGAGGCGCAGGTCGGGGCGGGAGCGACGGCGCCGGCGCTCGGCGCGGGCGAGGCGGTGAAAATCTCGACCGGCGCGGCGATCCCCCAGGGGGCGGATGCCGTCGTGCGACGGGAGAGGGTCGAATGCGACGGATCGGAGGTCCGCATCTCTCACGCGGTCGCACGCGGTCGGGACGTCAGACCGGTCGGCGAGGAACTCGACCGCGGGGAACCCCTGGTCGAACCGGGGACCCGGCTCGACGAGGGTCGGCTGGCGATCCTCTCGATGACCGGCGTCGGTCGACTCGAGGCCCGTCCGGCGCCGTCGGTCACGATTCTCGTCAGCGGGGACGAGGTCGTCGGTCCGGATGCCGAGCGTCAGCCCGGCGAGGTGTACGACGCGAATGGTCCACTCCTGGTCAACTGGGTACGCTCCCGGACGGGGGCGACTGCGGAGGTGACGACGCTGCCCGACGACGTCGACGAGACTCGACGCACGATGGCCTCGGCGCTGTCGACCTCCGACCTGGTGGTCAGCACCGGCGGCGTATCGGTCGGAGACGACGACCATCTGGGCGACGCGGCCGAGGAGCTCGGGGCGCGGGACTCGTTCTGGCGGGTCGCTCAGAAACCGGGGAAACCGGTCTATTTCGGCGTCGTCGACGACACGCCGTACCTCGGGCTTCCGGGGAATCCGGGAGCGGCATTCGTCGGAGCCCACGTGTATCTGCAGCGGGCGGTCGACTGTCTGCAGGGACTCGACGACCCGGGTCCGACTCCGGTGCCCTGCCGTCTGACGGGCACCGTCGAACGGAGTTCGAGCCGGACACGATGGGTCGGAGCGCGTGTCCGGTCGCGCGGGACGGAAGTGCGGGTCCGTCCCGTCGACGGCCACCGCCTCGGCCAGCTGTACGACGTCGACGGCCTCGTCTCGGTTCCACCCGGCGACGGTTCGGTCGCGAGCGGAGACGAACTCGACTGGATCGACCGGCGGATCCGCTCGATCTGAGGACTCGATCAGAAGTCGTCGTCGGCCGGTTCGGCCAGCTCCTCGATCCGGTCGAGATCGTGGATGATGAAACCGTCCGACTTCGTCTCGATCAGCCCTTCGTCGCGCCACTTGCTCATCTTGCGGATCGCCGTCTCGACTCGGGTATTGATCATCTGGGCGAGGTCCGAACGCGACAGGGAGACGGGGATCTCGATGACGAGTCCATCCTCCCGCGGTCGCCGAATGCCGCAGTTGTAGGCCAGCTTGTGGAACAGAAGCGCGAGCCGCTTCTCCGCCGACGAGACGCTCAGGTCGTGCAGGCGCCGGACGAGCTTGAAGTTGCGATCCATCATGTTTCTGAGGATCGCCTCCATCAGCTCCGGCTCCTCGCGCAGAGTGCCGAGGAAGTGTTTGCGGCGGATCTGCAGGACGGCCGTGTCTTCGACGGCGATCGCCTCGGCGGGATATTTCATCTCGTTGAAGACGGCGACGTGGCCGATCGGATCGCCCTCGCCGAACAGTCCCAGCACGACCTGTTCGTCGTCGCTGGTCCACTTTGCAATCTTGATTCGCCCCTCGACGATGAACGTGAACTTCTCGGCGTGTGTCCCCTGCCGCCAGAGGTAGTCGCCCCGCTCGTATCGGTCGACCTCGAAGAAGCGAACCAGCGGCTCGAGGATCTCGTTCGAGACCTCGTAAAAGTACGGAAACAGCTGGATCGCCTCGAGTTTCTCGTCCGCGGATTCGATGGTCATGAGTCCGTTCGCGCAGCGTCGCTTGACGGGAGCAGTTCTCTTTCTAACGCAGCGGCGGGGACGCGACCAGCGGGATCTGCGGGCTGGAACATCTGTGTTCTGGCCGCCGGCCCGACACGAGTTGGCGAGTGCGTTGCATCGACCGAGGTGCTGTCACGGGAACCGGCCCGGGTCGACGGCCTCCCACTCGGATGCGGGTTCCCCCTCGCCCTCGATGGCTCGAACCATCAGGTCCGCCGTCAACGGTGCCATCATGATGCCGTGCCGGCCGTGGCCGGTCGCCAGCCACAGGCCCTCGATCGACGATCGCCCCAACAGCGGGGCGCCGTCGAGGCTGACCGGGCGGAGCCCGGCCCAGGCTCGGCGAAACGGCTGCTCGTCGATCGCAGGGAGCATCTTCCAGGCCTCGTCGAGCGGTTCGCGCAGCCCGCGGCCGGTGACCGCCCGTTCGAACCCCCGCTCCTCGGAGGTCGCACCGACGACGAGCTCACTGCTCGGTCGCGGGACGAGATAGACGTCGGGACAGCGCAGGACGTGCTCGCAGATCGGCGGATCCCCCAGGTCGAGTGCGAGTGCCTCCCCGCGGACCGGCCGCAGCGTCGACCCCGTCAGCTCGGGGATCTGGTCGAACTGTCCGCTCCACGCACCGGCCGCGACGACGACCCGGTCGGCCGCGACCCGATCCGGACGAATCGGGTTGCCGAGTTCCAGCCCGTGGACCTCGGAGTCCTCCATCCAGAGGGCATCGGCCGGGGTGCGCTCCCACAGCGTCCCCCCACTCTGCCGGCAGGCGGTCGCCAGCGCGTCGACGAGCCGACGGTTGTCGATCAGGTGGTCCTCCGGAAAGAGCCCGGCGCTGTGGACCGAGCGCAGACCCGGTTCGCGTTCGCGCGCCTCCGCCGGAGAGAGCCGGCTGGCCTCCGCGCCCAGCGACTGGCGGTGGCAGAGCACCCGTTCGAGCGCCTCCGTTTCGTCGCGGTCTCGAGCGACGAAGAGCGTGGCGGTCCGATCCAGCTCGACGGACGTGTCGCTCGACGTGGAGAGGGCGTCGACGAACTCGGGATACAGCTCCATGCTCCGGCGCTGAAAATCGTATAGCTCCTCCTCGCCGAATTGCGCCTCGGTCGTCGGGGCCAGCATGCCGGCTGCGGCCGTCGAGGCGCCGGCGCCGGCCTGCTCGCGTTCGATCAGCAACACCTCGTGTCCGCGCTCGAGCAGCCGCCAGGCGATGCTCAGCCCGACGACTCCAGCCCCGATGATGGCGGTTTCGAACGCCGGAGCCCCGGACCCGGCGAGCCTCGGCCGTTCGTTCGCGTGCAGCGAGTCGGCGTCCTCGTCCCCCATCGCCGCGAAGGCCGCAGCTTCGGTCCGGTCGTGTTCGTCGAACAGATCGCGCAGATGGTCGAGTTGCCGGCGGATCGACGTCACTCCCGCCGAGCTCGCCGAGTCGAGCTCGTCGATCATCGCGTGCAGCTCCTCCACCCCGCTTTCGAGCGTGCGGTGTTGTGCCAGGGCCGCCTGGAGGTGCTGCGTCTGCTCGTCGGAGAGATGCCGCTCGAGCCGAGGGAACAGGTCGGACTCCTCGTACTCGACGTGTTCGGCGAGTACGTCGGAGAGCTGACGGGCGAAGGTCTGGAGCTCCTCGCACAGATCGGGGGTGGGTCCCTTCTGCTCGACGACGTCGACGACGGCGTCGAGTTCGTCGAACACCTTGCTGAACGTACTGTGGCTGTGATCGTCGTCCGGAGACTCGATTTCGTCCGTCATGTCGCCACTCGTCTGGAGGGTTGTCGCCGACGGCGATGATACATCCGACGATGCGACCTTACCGACGGGCTGGGGTGGCGACATGATCGACATCAGTTTTCGCTTCGTGTCCGCTGGAATGACGCCGCCCGTTCCGTCAGTTTCAGAATCGAGCCTGTGGAGTGTCCCCTGGACCGGAGACGCAGACGTGAGTTCCGAACAGGCGCATGTCGAGGAGTGGCTGAACGCGGTGTCCCACGGCGTGGGCTGGCTGCTCAGTGCGGTCGGCCTCGGGTTGCTCGTACGGGCCTACTGGCAGGCGTCCGTCCCGGCCTTCGCCGGGGCCGTCGCCTTCGGCACGGCGCTGGTCGCGATGTACGGGGCGTCGACTCTCTACCACGGATGGCCGGAGGGGCCCGTCAAGCGCTGGCTCCGTCGCGTCGATCACGCGACGATCTTCCTGTTGATCGCTGCGACCTACACTCCCTTCACGCTCGCCGTGCTCGAACCGGCGTGGGGGCTGCCGGCCTTCGGGACCGTCTGGGCGATCGCCGGCACCGGTGCCGTCTGGAAGTTCGTCGACGTCGACGGGCTGCCGGGGCCGAACTACGCGGTCTATCTGGTCCTCGGCTGGATCGCCGTCGTGCTGATGTACCCACTGGCGACGGCGCTCCCGACGGCGGCGTTCCTGCTCCTGATCGCGGGGGGGCTCGCCTACTCCGGGGGAACGGTCTTCTACGCCTGGGAGTCCCTTCCGTTCAACCACTCCGTCTGGCACCTCTTCGTCATCGCCGGAAGTGCCTGCCACTACGCGTCGGTGTTCGCGATCGCGGGCGGATGAGACCCGTCGGGTCGGACTGAGGTCGATCAGTGGTGCGGGGCGGCAGGCGTGCTACCCGTGCAGTCGGGACCTCGGCGACTGCAACGGGCGGTGACATGCGAGTGAGATATCACGGCTGGTCGGGAGTGACGGTCGAGAACGAGGACCGTGTCGTCGGATTCGATCTGCCCGATCGGTCGGTCGTACCTCGGGACTCGGACCGGAACTTCGTTCTCTGTGTGACCCACGGCCATCCGGATCACTGCGGGGCGCTGCTCGATGCCTGCAACGGCGAGACGTGGATCGACGAGGCGACACTCGTCTCGTCGCCGGTCGTCGTCGAGCACTTCCGTTCCGGTCGGGCGGCGACTCCGGGCGACGTTCGTTCGATCACCCCGCGGGACTCGCGATCCGTAGAGGGGCTCGAGCTGGCGGCGTTCGAGTGGCAACACATGCCTCTTCTCCCGCCGGGAGTGTCGGAGAAGATCCAACATCTGGTCTCGGTCGCGTCCCGGCCGCTCGAACTGGCTCGCATCGCGACCGACGGCCTGCGCCTGCCGATCGACAGTCCGACGCTCGGTTTTCACGTCTCGTTTGACGGGGGAACCACCGTGCTGAACTACGGCGAGGGTCTGCACCGGATGACCTCTGCGAGCGAGGTCGACAGGGTCGCCCGGCGCTTCCCGGACATCGATCTCCTTCTGTCGGCCGTCGAACCGGAGGATCGCGACGAGGTTCCCCGGTGGATCCGGACGCTCTCGCCGGATCGCGCGTTCCTGTACGAGGCTCACCGGCCCTGGCGGGAGACCTTCGGGCTCGGGACGTTGGCGCTGGAGGAGTACGCGGCCGAGGTCGACGAGAGGCTCGCCGACGTTCGTATCGGGGCACTCGTATCGCCGGGGGAGACGGTGGCGCTGTGACCGAGGGGGTGATTCCAACTCCGTGTGACGAACGCTCCAGATCACGCGGAGAGAAGCGTAGCCAGGGCTTCCAGCTTCGAGCGGGCGGTCGCTCCCACCGAGCTGGAAGCGCGTTCGATGCTGCACTCGGCCGGCGGCGAAGATTCCCACGGTTTCCGATCAGCCCCTTTGACCGGACGATGCTCGAGTGAGCTTGATCTGCCTCATACCGATGGGGAGTGCTTTCGATTAACACTCGAAACTCGACGAGCCGCGGACAGTCGTGTTGCGGTTCACCGGAGAGAGTCGTCTCGACCGCCGGGAGGTCGATCGTGGAAGTGCTCCCTTACGATTCCGATGTCGAACGCGCCACGTCTCACATCTACCCCGACGTCGAGAAGTTCGTCACCCCGGAGGAGTGGCGCCTCTACGCCCCGTACATCTACCGGATCAACCGGCTGAAGGACGAGCGGGATGCGGTCGTCCTCGCCCACAACTACCAGCCGGTCGAGGTGTACCACGGAGTGGCCGATCGCACGGGGAGTTCCCTGGAGTTGGCGAGGATGGCCCGCGAGACCGACGCCGAGACCGTCGTCCTGTGCGGGGTCGAGTTCATGGCGGAGACGGCGAAACTGATGAATCCGAACCGCCGCGTGGTCCTTCCCGCTGACGATGCCGGCTGTTCGCTGGCCGAATCGATCTCGGCCGACGACGTCGAACAGCTCCGAAGCGAGTACCCGGGGGTGCCTGTCGTCACCTACGTGAACACCTCGGCGGCGGTGAAGGCGGCCTCGGACGTCTGCTGTACCTCGTCGAACGCCGTGGAGATCGTCGATGCGGTGGCGGACGACCGGGCGATCCTGATCCCCGACGAGTATCTGGCCAGCCACGTCGCCGCCCATACCGACGTCGAGCTCGTCGAGTGGGAGGGGACCTGCGTGGTCCACGAGGAATTCACCGTCTCCGACATCGACTCGCTGCGTCGCCAGTATCCCGGGATCGCCGTCGCCGCTCATCCCGAGTGCTCCCCGGAGGTCCAGCGCGAGGCCGACGTCGTCGGGTCGACGAGCAGCCTGATCGACTTCGTCGACGAACACGAGCCGGATCGCGTCGCGCTGGTCACCGAATGTACGATGAGCGACAACATCTCGGTGCGGTTTTCGGACACCGAGTTTCTGCAGCCCTGTTCGCTGTGTCCCTACATGAAAGAGGTGACGCTGGAGGGCGTGCTGGAGGCACTCCGAGGGGCCGGTACGCCGATCGAGATCGACGAGGACGTCGCCCGCCGGGCTCGCGAGTCGGTCGAGCGGATGTTCGAGATCTCCGGACAATCGAAGGCAGAAGGATGAAGGCCTCGCCCCGCCCATCGTTCACCCCCGGCCGGCGGTCCTTCAGGGCCGTGGAAGAGGGTCGACCGGGCGA
>JBDGRG010000255.1:9443-9898 GCA_042218355.1 Bradymonadaceae bacterium | reverse complement strand
GCGTGCGGTGCGTGCCGCCGTCGACTCGCCCGCCCCCCCGAGACGAAGGTATCGGAAGACCGAAGACATGGACCCGACGCCGCGACCGTTCGGATCTCACTCACGCGGCGACCAGGTCGCCCGCGCTCCTCGTTCCGTCCCCTCGTCGCAGGCCGAATTTGAACAATCGCCCCGAAATCACGTCCAATGGATGTAGATTCGCGGTTCGGGGAAGACCGAGCCTGCTGCCCGGTGTTCCCGTGCGACGGAGGTGACGACATGTTCGACTCGACTCGACGCCCGACACATCGACGCCCGACGGCGCTGGAACGTGCCGCCGTCGTCCTGGTGGCTACCGCGCTGACCTGGGCCACCGGCCGCCAGACGGTACGGGCCGCCGACGACACGACGGCTCCGGGCCGGACGTCCGAAGAGATCCGTCGCAACTGGGGGACGGAGACCGCCAAAGACGGGGA
>JBDGRG010000255.1:8987-9433 GCA_042218355.1 Bradymonadaceae bacterium | reverse complement strand
GTTTCCCTGGGAGGGCGAGGAGTTCTACTACTCGCTTCGCATCAACGGGGCCGAGGCGCTCCGCGCGAGTCTGAAAACCGGTCGACTCCGGGAGTCCGGGGACCGCCGTTACGTGCCGCTCGCACTGCGGGTCCGGTCCGTCGGCTGGTTCGACGAGATGTATCCGGTCGACGACCGGGGGGATACCTATCTCGATCCCACGACGTTCCGACCCTACTACTCGGAGAAACGATTCGACGAGGGGGGAGAGGTGATCACCTACCGGGTCGACTTCCGGCGCGGGGAGTATCGAGCCCGGGTCGCCAAGCGCCGTCCGAACAAACTGCACGAGTTCACGATGCCCCTGCCGGCGGCGACGCACGACATGATGACCTGGTTGTACGATTTCCGCCGCCATCGCCTGGAGCGCGGCGATTCGTTCCAGTACTATGTCTACGACGGCTGGA
>JBDGRG010000255.1:582-8977 GCA_042218355.1 Bradymonadaceae bacterium | reverse complement strand
GTTGGTACAAAGCCTGGAGATTGTCGTTTGTCCGCAAGGTGGTGCGCCCCCATCCTACCGGAGAGGAATCGGACGGGCCTCCGAGGTTGAGCGTGAAGACGGCGCGCGAGCACGCCGGCTCCTTCTGGGTGAGTCGAGACGCCCACCATCTGCCACTCCGGATCACGATGCGCACGGACTTCGGCTCGGGTGAAGCGATTCTGATCCGATACGACCGCCACGACGATTGACACTGTTGCATCCTCCCAAACTCCGACCCGGCGACCGCGTCGCCGTGGTCAGTCCCGCCGGCCCCGTCACCCCGGAACTACTCGAACCCGGCCTGGAACAGCTCCGGACCTGGGGACTGGACGTCGACCTGCGCGGTCCGGTTTATGGAGAGGCCCCCGAACGCGGTTATCTCGCGGCGTCCGACGACCGACGACTCGAGTCCCTCCGGGAAGTCGTCCTCGACGACTCCGTCGACGCCGTCATCTTCTCGCGCGGCGGCTACGGGACGATGCGCCTGTTCCCCGAACTGGCGCGCATCCCCTTCCGCGAGTCTCCGACCCTCTTGATCGGTTTCAGCGATCTGACGGCCCTGCATCTCCACGTCGCCGGACAGCGCGAGGTGGCGACACTCCACGGACCGGTCGTCAAGAGCCTCCGCCTGCACGACCGGGACGGGCGAACCACCGCTCAGCTGCGGGCGGCGCTGTTCGGTGACCGCGACCAGCCCTTCGCTCTCGACGGGCTCGAACCGATCCGCCCGGGGCAAGCGTCCGGTCCGCTGCTCGGGGGCAATCTCTCGCTGCTGGCTCATCTGCTCGACACTCCGTACTGCCCCGACCTGAGCGGTTCCGTCCTTCTGATCGAGGAGACGGGCGAGGAGGACTACCGCCTCGACCGGCTGTTCACGGCACTCCGGCTGTCGGACTCGGCCGGCGACCCCGCCGCCGTCGTGCTGGGCGATTTCACCGACTGCGGCGGAGCCTACGTCGACAGCGACGGCATCGCGGCGTACGTCCGGGACCTGGCCGGCGAATTCGACTGCCCCGTGGTCGCCGATCTTCCCGTCGGACACGGCAGTCGAAACGTGCCGCTCCCGATGGGGGCGGAGGTCCGAGTCGATGCCGACGCGGGTCGAGCCGTCTTCGCGGCCGACGCGGTCGACGGGTGACGGGATGCGACAGGAACTGGACCAGTTGCTCGACGAGGCGACGGCCCGATCGCCCGACGCCGTCGGCCGCTCGGCGACCGCCACGGCCATCCAGGCTGCGGTCTGGCGCGACGGCACGTGGCTGTATCGAGGCACCCACGGCGTCCGCCGGATCGACCCGCTCCGCCCCGTCGAGGACGACACCCCCTTCGACCTGGCGAGCCTGACGAAACCGATCGCCGCGGCGACGCTCGCAATGCAGGCCGTCGGCGAGGCTCGCATCGAGTGGCGCGATCCAGTCGGGGAGCACCTCGACGGCTGGCCCAGCTCGGACGAGCATCCGAAGGCGGACGTCACGATTCTCCAGCTCCTCAATCACACCTCCGGGCTCCCCGACTGGCGTCCATTCCACGAGGACTATCCCTTCGAGCCCGGCGAGGCGCGCGCCGAACGGACACGCCGCCGGATCCTCGACGCCATTGCCGACACCGATCTACTCGACAGACCCGGTCGAACCGAGTGCTACTCGGATCTCGGCTACATCGTCCTGGCACCGGTGCTCGAGCGGGCACTCGGTCGTCCGTTTCCCCGGCTCGTCGAGTCCCGGGTCGTCGAACCGCTCGGCCTCGACTCGCTCGCGTTCTCGCTCGCCTGGGAACCCCGCGGCGACCTCGAGACCGCTGCCGTGACCGAGGACCAGCCCGAGCGCGGGGGCCCGCTGGTCGGGCGTGTGCACGACCGCAACGCCTCGGTACTGGGCGGGGCCTCCGGTCACGCCGGACTGTTCGGAACGGCGACCGACGTCGCCCGGTTCGGCCGCCATCTCCTCGAGGTCGAGGCCGGCGACGCCGACCGACCGATCGTTCCGCCCGCAGCACTCGATTTCGCCTGGTCCGACCGGGCGCGCGGCGGCACTGGCCACCACCTCGCCGGCTGGGATACTCCCAGTGGCGACCGATCGAGCGCCGGACGCGGGTTCAGCGCCGGGCGCACCGTCGGTCACCTCGGCTTTACGGGAACGTCGATCTGGATCGAGCGACGCACCCGAACCGTCGCCGTCCTGCTGACCAACCGCGTCTTCCCGACTCGCGACAACGATCGGATCGACGACCTCCGGATCGCCTTCCACGAGACGGTCATCCCGCCCCCGGATGCGGAGTAGAGACTCGATCGCCCACCTCTCGCTGGATGCCTCGCAACTGCAAGCGCTCGAAAGCTCCGTCCACGTCCAATCTCCCCCGATCCCTCGATACCTCCTCCAACCCACACCGCTCGAAAGCTCCGACCACGTCAAATCTCCCCCGATCCCTCGATACCCCCGATACCCTGCGATACCTCCTCCAACCACCAGCGCTCGAAAGCTCTGAAGACGTCACCGGCCACAGCCGACTGGTCGCTACCTTGACCCCACCACTCCCCGCCGGTTATCTCCCGATGCGACTCGACGCCGAGGTCGTTGCATGAGCAACTTCGACAGAGAGCACCGGATCGCCGAGGCACTCGCCCGGGCGGCGGGTCGCCGAATGGTGCGCGAACGCGGGGAGGGGTTTTCGGTCGAGTGGAAGGGGGAGAACGACCCGGTCACCGAGGTCGATCTCAGTATCGAGCGTTTCCTGACCGAGGAGCTCGACGCTCTCTTCCCGGCCGACCGCATCTACGGCGAAGAACTGGAGGCCGATCCGGCGGACGGGACCGACCGGACGTGGTTGATCGACCCGATCGACGGAACGCAGAATTTCTCCTCGGGTCTACCGTTGTTCTGCGTCTCCATCGCGTTGACCGTCGACGGTCGGTCGGTGGTCGGCGTCGTCTACGATCCGACCCGCGACGAACTCTTCAGCGCTCAGCGCGGCGACGGGGCGTTCCTCGACGAACGGCCGCTCGAGGTCTCCGACACGGAGACGATCGACGACGCCGTCCTCGTGACGGGCTTCCCCCGCTCGGTCGAGGACGGGATGGTCGACAACTTGAGGAACTTCGAGACCTTGACCCGCGAGACGCGGGGCGTCCGCCGCCTCGGATCGGCGGCCCTCGACCTCGCCTACGTGGCGGCCGGACGACTCGACGGCTTCTGGGAGTATCACCTCGCGCCGTGGGACACCGCCGCCGGCTATCTGCTGGTCGACGAAGCCGGCGGACGGACGAGCGACACCGCCGGCCGCGAGTACCATCCCGACCGAGACAGCATCCTCGCCTCGAACGGAACGTTGCACGAGGCCCTCGTCGAACGCCTCACGAGCCTGTGACCGACGAACCGATGACACTCCTCCGGTCCCCGAGCACGTTCGCCGCCCTCGGGGCGGCGACGCTCTCTCTGATCGTCGCGGCCTGCGGTCCTCCCTCCTCGGAGGCCCCGAACCACCCGCCGTCGATCACGTCCATCGGACCCGTCCAGGGGACCGAAGGCGGCGATGTCGCGATCCACTACTCGCTTCGCGACCGCGAGGGCAACGAGGTCGACATCGAGGTGAAGGTCGGCGACGGACTGGGCGGCGGGGGCGTTCCCGCCGAGGGCCCCGGCAGCGACGGGACGGACTTTCTCCCGACGGTCCCCGCCGGTGAGAACGTCCCCCACGTTTTCGTCTGGGACGTCGATTGCGGATTCGAAACCGACGACGGCGACTGCCGCAGCCTACCCGACAGCGGCGACGACGCTCGAAGGTATACCGCCTCGATCTCGATCGAAGGCCGGGACCGGACCGTGAAGACCGGTTCGTTCGCCATCGGCAACATCGTCGGGAAGAGTGGGACCGAAGGCGGCACGGACGGATGAGGCGACGGGCCACGGACGACATCGGTCCGTCGACTCCTCGGCGGGACGCACCGAGCGGAACCGGCCATCGCGCCGCGGATGGTCGACGAGCCCCGGCCGCTCGGTCGGTCGAGCCGTCCGAGACGTCACTTCTGTTCGATCGAACCCCGAAGCCGTTCAACCCCTCCGAGAGACGAGAGGAACGAACCGATGCGTGATGCCGAACGGTGGCTTCGCCGACAGGTCGACGAAGTCCGCGATCTGCTGCGCGAGGCGGACGAGGCCTTCGGACGCGGCGACCTCGCCGCGGCGAACGACGACCTCGACGAGGCGCTGGTCATCCTCGACATGGCGGAGTTCGTCAACGACACTGTCCACGAACTCCGCGCCCGGACGCTGAACGAGCTCGGACTCGTCCATCGACACGCCGAGGCGACGGAGGAGGCACACGATTTTCACGCTCGCGCGGCGGATACCATCGAGGAGCTCGACCGCCTCGACGAGGAGTTCGTCTACGAGGCCGCCGCGATCAAACTGAACGCGGTCAATTCGATCCTCTCGGTCGAGGGCGATCTCGGCGAGGCGCGCCGCCGCATGAATCGCATCGAGGAGCTCGTCGAACGGGGACGCGAGGAGCACGGCCAGCCCCCGCAGGACGTCCAGCTGAGCCTCGAGCAGAACCGTTCGCTCCTCGAGAGCCTCTCCGGAAATCTCGAGCAGGCCGCCGAGTCCGCCGAGCGCGCCCTCGAGCTGACCGACTCACTCGTCGACGAGGGGATGCCCAGCGCCCTGCCCCAGGCAGCGCGGACGTGCCAACAGATGAGTGTCCAGCTGTTCGAGGCCGGTGAACACGAGCGCGCGGTCGAATGGGGGCAACGAGCGGAAGAGGTGGCCGAACGAGCTCACGAGCACTTCGGCGAAGCAGCCGTCCCGCTGTACGTCGTCAGCCAGATCAATCTCCTGTCGTTCTACGAAGAGTTACACCGGTTCGCCGACGCCGAAGACGCCCTGTGGAAAGCCATCGAGACGGCCGGACCGGACCCCGAGATTCTGTGGCGTGGTCGCGAATTCTACGAGTACTGCAATGAGCTGTTGGAGCTGGCGGCGCCGCCGGTCCAGGTCGAGATGGGGGTCGAGGACCTCGAGAACGTGATCGACGAGATCGGCGGACTTCCCGATCCGGAGCAGATGCAACGATTCGTCGCGCCCGAATAGTCGCCCCACCGAGCAGCCCCCATTCGCTACAGCGGACAACTCCCCTCTTCGACTGCCGCCAATTTCTGTTTGGCCTTCGCCGCGACGTCGGACTCCGGGTAGTCCGAGAGCACCGATTTGAAGAACGGTTTGGACTCCTCGCACTTGCCCAGCTTCGCGAATCCGACGCCGATCTTGTAAGTCGCCTCGGGAATCCGTTTCGAGCCCGGGTACTTCTTCAGAATCTTCCGGAACTCCACGATGGCGCTCGTCCAGTCGCCCCGGCGGAAATACGTCTCCGCCAGGAAGTACTGGGCGCTCTCGCGGCCCTGGTGATCGGGGAACTTCGCCCCGAACTGCTCGAACGCCCGCTGTGCCGCCCGGTACTCCCCCTTCTTCAACTTTTCACGCCGGTACGACAGCAGCTTGGCCGGCTCGTCCGGCATCTCGGCCCCGCCCCCCCGTCCGGCCAGCCGCATATCGACGTCCTTCCGGAACAGGTCGAGCTCTCGCTCGAGTTTCTTCAGGCGAAACTGGGTCTTCTGGACTCGCCCCCGCAGTTTCTGCAGCTCGCGCCGTGTCTCCTGGAGGTCGGCCCCCAGATTGGCGCTGTTCTGCTGGAGCAAGTTTCGCGCTCGCTTCAGAACGGTCTGCATCTCGTCGATGTCCGACCGGGCCTGCTCGACCATCTTCTTCAGCTTCTTCTTCCGCTCCTTGGCCCGAGATCGCAGCTCCGTCTGGCGTTTTTCCAAGCGATCGACCCGCTTCTCGAGGTCGTTGGCCTCCCAGACCGGCAGGCAACCGGCCGACAGCATCCCGGCGACGATACAGATCACCCATGGTCGGGCGACGGCAACGATCCTCATCGGAATACGTCTCCCGTCACTTCCACTTGAACTCGGCACGCCGATTCATTTTGTGGCAACTCTCGGGCCCGTCCTCTCCGCAGCGACGAAACAGCCGCTCCTCCCCGTAAGAGATGGTCTCCATCCGCGAGGGATCGACCCCGAGCGATTTGAGATAGTCGTACACCGACCGAGCCCGCCGCTCGCCCAGCGCGATGTTGTACTCGTTGCTGCCCCGTTCGTCGCAGTGACCCTCGATGACGAGCGTTTTTCTTGATGCACTTGGCGTTCTTCTCGAGGGTTTCGCGGGCCTTCTGCTCCAGCTCGGCGCTGTCGTAGTCGAAGTGCACGCGCTCGACCGAGCACCCCCTCGGTCCCGAAAGGCTGCTCTTCACGCAGGCTCCGTCGCGGCAGGTCTCGCCCTCTCCGCAGTCGGCATCGCTGGAACACTGCGAGGGCTTCTCACAGGACCCACCCTTGCACTTCTGGCCCTTCGGACAGTCGTCGTCCGACTTGCACTCCGGGCCGCAGCGGTTGTCCCGGCAGACCTGGTCGCCGTCGCAGTCCTCGTCACTCTCGCAGTAATTCGGAATTTCCTCGCAGCTCCCCGCGCTGCAGCGCTGCGACGGTCCGTTGCAGTGTTTGTCTTTGGCGCACTCCTGACAGAGGCCGTTCAGGCAGTGCAGCTTGCCCTGCTTCTGCCCTTTGTCGCTCTTCCGACAGTCCTTGTCGGTGTCGCACTTCGGGAAGTCCGGCCCGCAGGCGGTCAGCCCGAGCGCGAACAGTGCAAAAGCGGCACCTATCCAGCGCAACGCACGTCGACCACGCATCACAGACACTCCTTGTCCATGCAGTTTCAGGATTGTCGGACCGACCCGGACGGTACTCCAGCCCCACCGCCATATCAAGTCGTAGCCGGGTCGTCCACGCCCGGATCGCCCCCGACGCAGCCACGAGCAACCGGCCGACGCGGGGACGGCGTGGCAGGGTCGGGACGTCGATATCGATCGACCGATGGCATCCGACCGCACACGTCGTCTCCGAACGTTGTCTCGCGCCCGCTCTTCGGTTAGACCGCTCGGACGACGGGGCTCCCCTGTCCGCGATGGGACTCGACGTAGACCGAGCTCCCAGCTCGCGTCGGAGCACGGTTCCACCCGTCCGCGACGGGATTCGACCGACCTCGATCCGTCCTACTCTCGTCCATCGATCATCGTGTCGCTTCGGGTCGACATCGAACGGGGGCGCGACATCCTCGCGCTGGCGGCTCCCATCATCATCGCGATGGGAACCCAGACCCTGATCAACGTGGTCGACACGATCTACGTCGGAAAACTCGACCCGACCTTCAGCATTCCCGGTCAGGCGGCGCTCGGATTCAGCCTCCCCGTCTACTGGACGATCGGCGGCTTCCTGGCGGCCATCAGCGTCGGGACCCAGGCGACGACGGCGCGGCGGATCGGCGAAGCCGATCAGACCGAAGCCGGCGCCACACTGACCAACGCACTGACCGTCGGCGTCCTCAGCGCCATCACCTTCACCGTCATCGGTTGGTACTGGGTCCCCGTCTTCTTTCCGCTGCTGACGTCGGATCCCTCGGTCCTCGAGATCGGCATCCCGTACACGCGGATCCGGCTTCTGGCGATCCTCCCGATGGTCGCCACGTTCGCCTACAAGGGATTCTTCGACGGACTCGGCCAGACCCGGGTCCACATGTACGCCTCCCTGGTGATGAATGCGCTGAACATCGGGCTGAACTACGTCTTCATCTTCGGTGCGGGGCCAATTCCCGCGATGCACGTCACGGGTGCGGGGATCGCCAGCGCGACTTCGACCGCCGTCGGCATGCTCGCGATGATCGGCTGGAGCCTGCTGTCGACCTACCGCGACCGCTTCGACTACTATCGGCTCTCCAACGTTCGCCCGGCCGTGATATGGAAACTGATCCGGCTGAGCGCCCCGAGCGGGGCCGGCGAAATTTTTCTGATGGCCGGAGGGCTGTTCTTTCTGAAGATCGTCGCCATGCTCGACGAAGAGGCGGTCCGAACCACCCTCGAGACCATCGCAATCTACACCGGCGAGGGAGGGGCCTCCATCGCCGACGCCCATCGGCTCCTCGCTACCGATCCCGACTGGCCCGGTGGACTGCTGGCGGGCGGATGGGCGCCCGCCCTGATCTCCAGCCGCCCGCCGATCTACACCACCGCAGCCAAACTGATCCTCGATCTGCTGACGCTGAGCTTCGTGACGTGCATCGGATTCGGCCAGGGGACGGCGACTCTGATCTCCCAGCAGATGGGCGAGGGAAACTACGCCGAGGCCGAACGGTACGGCTGGGACTCGGTCAAGATCGGCATGTACGTCTTCGGCCTGGTCGGCGTGGCCGGCATGACGTTTCCCGAACTGTTCCTCGATCTGCTCAGTGACGACCCGCTGGTGATCCGCGCGGCGGTTCCCGGCATGCAG
>JBDGRG010000255.1:0-572 GCA_042218355.1 Bradymonadaceae bacterium | reverse complement strand
TGCAGATCGCCGCGGCGATCCAGATGTTCGTCGCCGCCGCTCTGATCCTCGCGCAGGCGCACTTCGGCGCCGGCAACACCAAATTCGTCATGATCGTCGAAGGGGTCGCCCACGTCGTCTGTCTGGTCCCCGTCGCGTGGCTCCTGGCACTGGTGCTCGATTTCGACTTCCTCGGCGTCTGGCTCGCCGTCGCCGCCTACGTCGCCACCCTCGCGGTCGTCTTCGCCTGGAAGTTCTGGGAGGGGTCGTGGAAGTCGATCGAGGTCTGAGCCTCGGTCGACTCGCCTTGGTGGTGGCGACACTCGGGCTGGTGACGGGCTGCAGCCTCCTGGAGTCCCGCGCCGATCCTCCCCCGCCTCGCCCCCTCGCCCTGCGATCGGTCACTCCCGGCGGCGGACCGATCGGACGCACGCCGGTAATCCGGCTGACCTTCGACGGCTATCTGGAGGACGATTCGTTCCGCAGTTACGACGCCGCTCACCTCCAGTCGGGCGGCATCGCGCGCGGCGGTCTGGCCCAATACTCCTTCGTGCACAACCGGCTGACTTGGCGACCATTCTCGCCACTCCCCG
>JBDGRG010000254.1:3166-5915 GCA_042218355.1 Bradymonadaceae bacterium | reverse complement strand
CGCCACCGCGTCGATCGACCGGGACCATCTGGACCGCAGCGCCACCCTCAGCCTCGGGGGTCGGTTCAGCCACTTCCGCGTCGGCGCCACCGACCGGCCCGCCTTCGAGCGGCGACTGCAAGTCTACGGCGCGCAGGTGGGGTGGACGCACGTCCTCAATCCGGCGCTGCTGCTGCGCGGGGACTACTCGCTAGAGGTCCGCGACGGTTACCAGGCGAACCCCTACCGATACGTCCCCATCTGGCGGCCGGGCGGCGAGCGGCCCCGGTTCGCCCTCCGCGAGCGGCTGCCCCGGCGGCGGTTCCGCCACGCCTGGTCGGGGCTGGCGGTCTGGTCGCTGTCGACCGAGGTCTTCCTGCGCGGCGGCTATCGGTTCTATCTCGACGGCTGGGCGGTCCGCAGTCACACGCTTCGGGCGGCACTCTGGTGGGAGCACCCCGACGACTGGCTGCGCGTCCGGTTGCGCGCCCGTGCCTACCGACAGTCCGGAGCCGCGATGTGGCAACGCCGTTACACCGACGTCGGCGGCTACCGGACCGGCGACCCGCGCCTGTCGCCGAACACGTCGGTTCAGGGGGGCCTGCGGATCGAATCGTCGCTGTCGCCCTTCGACCGGACCGAATTCCGGCTGTCGGTCGGGTACGACCTCGGCCGCCGGTGGCTGCACGAGTACGCCCCCTATCGGACGACGACCTCGCACATCGGCCATCTCTCGCTGGAGGCGAAGCTGCCATGAACACCGCCGTCCGCTTCCTCGTCGCGCTCGCCCTGCTCTCGTTCCCAGTCGCCGCCGGCGCGGAGGTCTCCTCCGGCGACCAGCCGACGGTCGAGGCGACGACGATCGACGGTGAACCCCTCGACTCGAGCGACTGGCGGGGGACGGTCGTGTTGGTCGACTTCTGGGCGACCTGGTGCACACCGTGCCGGAAGTCGTTTCCCTTCTACGCAAAGCTCGCCCAGAAGTACGACCGCGAGAACTTCCGGGTCGTCGCCGTCAGCGTCGACGAGAAGCGCGCCGACATCGTCGACTTTTTGGACGAGTTCGACGTCCCCTTCGACGTAGTCCACGACGCCGACCACACGCTGGCGGAACGATTCGAACCCCCGACGATGCCGACGTCCTATCTGATCGGCCCGGGCGGAACGGTGCGGGAGGTCCACGAGGGCTTCCGGCCGGAGGACAAACCGACGATCGAGCGGCGGGTCGCGGACCTCGTCGCCGACGCCCGGTCCGCCGGCGGTTCCACGAACTCGAAGGACTGACGCCATCGTGCGCTCCGTGGTCACAGGTCGACTCGCCCTCCTCGCCGTCGGCATCGCTGCGGGGCTGACCGGCTGCTCGGCCCCGGGCCGCGGCGAGCCCGAGTCGGTCTTCCGGCGGGAGGTCGCGCCGGTGCTCGAGGCTCGCTGTACCGACACGGTCTGTCACGGAGCGAGGTCGGGGGCGGAGTACCGGCGCGAGAAGCGGCTGTTGCCCGACGGTGCTCTCGTCTTCCGCGTCGACGAGCAGGGCCGGCTCGTGGACCTCGAATCGGCCCGAGAGGCCGCGCGCGGACAGATCAACACGGCGGAGTCCGCCGCGTTTTCGGGCCTGCTGCGCGAACCGCTGTCGCGCGACTGGGGAGGCCTGCCGCACGAGGGTGGCACCAACTTCGCCTCGACCCGCGACCCCGGCTACCGGGCACTCCGGCGATGGATTCGCTCGGAGACGCGCGGCGGCGAGGACCCCGACTTCGAGCTGACGGACCGACAGGAGTACTTCGCCCGGGAGGTCCAGCCGGCGCTGGTCGGCCGCAACTGCATGGCCGGGAGCTGCCACGACCTGACGGCGTTCAAGCCGACATTCGACCCCGGATTGCCGTCTCGCGGGGGCAAACCCCGGTTCAGCCGGCGGATGATTCGGCGGAACTACCGAATGGCCCGGCACTTCCTGGCGCTCGACGGCCATCCCGAGCAGAGCCGTCTGCTCCGCAAGGGGCTCCCGCTGAACGAGGGCGGCATCGCGCACCGCGGCGCCAACCGGCAGTTCTTCAGCGGGCCCGACAGCCGGGCGGTCCGGGCGATCGAGCGGTGGGTGAAGATGGAACGGCGGGCCGCTCTGAAGAAAGAGAGCCGCGAACCGCTGGGCGCGGTCGAAGGGGCCGGTCCGACCGGGTTGGTCTACGTCCGCGGGCCGGTCGAATCGCGGTCGCCCTTCGACATCGCCCAGTTCATCCCCGGCCGGGACCTCTACTACCGCCCGTCGCTCGATGCGAACGACGCGGTCGACTTGACGGGCGAACTCCACGACGGCCCGGCCGACGTCCGCGCGCCGGTCGTCGCCCCCGACGGGAAGCACGTCGCGTTCGCGATGCGGCCCTCGGAGTCGGCGGGCTTCCAGATCTGGGAGACGAACCTCCAGACGCGCGAGGCCGATCAGCTCACCTCGACGCCGGCCCGACTGGACTCCGGTCACGTCGCGGTCAACACCACGCCGGTGTACGGCCCCGAGAACCACGTCTACTTCGTCTCCAATCGGCACGACGTCCGCGCCGACAGCCCCTCCACGCTGGACTACGAGTTGTTCGCGTACGACCGCAGCGACGGGTCGGTCGAGCGGCTCACGCATACGCCCTCCCCCGAAATCGAACCGACGCTGGTGCAGGGAAATCCGCTGACTCCGCAGAGCGCGCACCTGGTGTTCTCGTACCGCCGCTCGGTCGACCACCGCGACGACACCATCGGGTTCTCGCTCCCGTTGGACCACCAC
>JBDGRG010000254.1:2638-3156 GCA_042218355.1 Bradymonadaceae bacterium | reverse complement strand
CCGTCGCGATCGCCGGCGACCGGCAGAATGCCTGGGTCGGAGGTCGTCTGGCGATCGTCGACCGCCACATGGGCCCCGACCTGCGCGCCGGGCAGTCGCCCGAGAACGCCGCGCTCCCCGGCTACACCCCCAGCTACCGCCCGCTCGACGGGCGGGCGTCTCCCACAGGCCAGTCCAAAGGGGGGCTGTACCGCGATCCGGCGGCGATGCAGGACGGCTCCATCCTGGTCGCGCACTCGCCCTCGGCCGCCGACATCGGAAACCCGGATGCGGACGTCGAGTACCGCATCGAACGCCTCGACATCGACGAGGCGCCCGAGGGGTGTCACTCCCCCGACTGCATGCCCCGGATCGGGTCGCGGTCCGTCGTCGCGGACGCGAAGGACGTCAGTCTCTTCGATCCGACCCCGGTCGCCCCCTGGGTCGCCCCCGCGGAGACCGAGTCGGTTCTCGACCACTCGAAGCCGGCCCGCTACTCGATGAACGACCCGGCGGTAAACAATGCGATCAGCAGCAAC
>JBDGRG010000254.1:0-2620 GCA_042218355.1 Bradymonadaceae bacterium | reverse complement strand
GGAGACGTGGCATCCCGTGGACTCGAGCGTCGACGGCGCGGCGACCACCTCGACCGCCGGCGTGCACATGCCGGCTCGGATCCTGGGCGAGGTGCCGGTCGCCGAGGATGGCTCGGTGTACGCGACCGTGCCCTCGAACACGCCGTTTCGCGTCCAGTACCTCGACAAAAATCGCATGGTCGTCGGCCGCCAGCACAACAGATGGCTGTACGTCTATCCCGGCGAACACTTCCAGCAGGCGACCAAGCGGGAGCTGTACACCCAGCAGTGCGGCAAGTGCCACGGCGCCGTCTCGGGGAACCCCTCCGACATCACGACGCCGCCGGACGTGACGACGAGCGCGAGTACGACGCTGGCCCGATACGAAAACCGGAATCTGCTCGAACCGAAGGACCCGGTCGACCTGGGCGAGCAGACGCGACGGACGGTCGACTTCGCTTCGGACGTCCAGCCGATCCTCGACCGCCGCTGCAACGGGGGAACGTGCCACGGGTCGAACTCGCCCGCGGCCGGCGTCGATCTGTCGGCGACCCCGACCGAACACTACTCGACCGCCTACGAGGAACTGCTCGCCGCCGGCGAGGGATCGGGGGGCGGGAACCGCTACGTCGACGCGGCCAGCGGCCGGGCGCGCACGAGCCACCTGGTCGAGATCGTCCGCGGCGAGGAGTTCGATGCGCCGAAGTCGATCGCGGGCCATCCGTCGGTCGAGGTGCCCGACGACGAGGTGCTGACGATCGTGCGCTGGATCGAGACGGGCGCCCACTACGAGGTCAGCGAGACCGATGGCAGGTGACAGGTGGCAGAATAGCAGCCGCGGGGTGCAGGGTGGTGCGCCAGTGCAGGATGCACTGGCCACGTCGACCGCGCTTCCAGCGCGGTGGGAGTGCACTCGCTTTCGGAGTATCGTCCTCTCCGGAGCACTCCTGTTGGTCACTCTGGCCGGCGCCTGTGGCACCGACCCCCGCCCCGCCCGGCGGCCGCCGCAGCTCGACAGGCAGACCTTTCGCGAGCAGGTCGAACCGGTCCTTCTGGAACGCTGCGGCAACCCCTCCTGCCACGGGACGGATACTCGACCGTTCGCGCTGTACGCCCGGCGCGCGAATCGCCGCGATCCGGAGGACGTCTACCGCGACCCGCCGCTGACCGACCGCGAACACCGCGCCAACTACGACCGCGCCCGTTCGTTCGCCGTCGGGTGCCGCCCCGGGTGTCTGACGCACTGCACGTCGGGGTGCTTTCTGCTGACCAAACCACTCGACTCGTCCGTCAGCGGGGTCCGCCACCAGGCGACGAGCGGGACGACCGGCAGCGGGGGCGTCGTCTTCCGAACCCCGCGCCATCCCGACTTCCGGAGGCTCCGTCGGTGGGTCTCGGGGGGTGGACGGTGAGAGAGCTGTCGACAGCAGTGCTGGTCTCGGCCGCACTCGTCGCCTGCGCGGCGGGGTGCTCACCGGACGGAGCCTCCTCGAGCGAGGGAGGAGACGCAGGTCCCGCGGACAGGGATGCGCACGGCACGAAAAACGTCGAACTCGAGATCGGACTGCTCGACGAGAAGGGACGGTTCGATCCTCTCGAGCGAGGTGAACGGGTCCGAATCGAGGTCGGGTTCCAGGGTCTGATCTTCATCGACTTCGCCCTGCTCGGCCCGGAGAGGCTACCGTCGCGGCTATCGGGCGTCGCAGAGGTCCGTTTCGCCGAGAGCGACGACGATTTCCGGAAACGACGCAACGGCGTCCGGTTTCGCCGCCGAGCCGACGGAAAGCGAGTCGCCGAACGCTTCCGCGTACCGTTCAGCAGCCTGTCGGCCGCCGTCGGCAGTCGGATCACGCTGGTTGCACGGCTCCGGCGAGGAGAGTGGCGTGCCCACGGACGGACGACGATCGAGATCGCGCCTCCCGAGGACGCGCCCGACGCGAGCCCGCGGGCCGACGTCCCGGACGCGGGACGGTCGACGGACATCGCAGACACCGACTCGATCCCCGACAGCGCCCCTCGGGAAGACGGGACCGGCGACCAGGACGCCGAACGCTGACGAGCCCAGGAGTCAGACCATGACGAGGAACCGACATCCGGAGACGTCGAGCCCGGGGGACGCCCGCATCGCGCTCGCCGTCCTGTTCTCCGGGATGTTCGTGCTCGCGTCCGTCGGCTGTTCGAGCGGTACGTCGCCCGAGGCAGACGTCGCGAGACGCGATCTCGATCCCCCCTCGAACCTGGGGTTTCGGGAGCAGATGCCCGAGATTCACTCCTCGCAGCCGCACCGGACTAAGCCGCGCGACGTCGTCGTCGCCCCGTCCCGCGACCGGCTGTACATCGCGCTGCCGGGCTCGATCGACCACCCCGAGAACGAGGTCGTCGCCTTCGACACTCGACGGCGGGAAATCGCCCGGCGGTTCCGGGTCGGTCGAAGCCCGGCGGGGTTGGCCCTGCACCCGAACGGGCGATACCTCGTCGTGACCAACCGGTTCTCGAACTACCTCTCCGTCGTCGACCTCGGAGCTGGGGAGGTGTCGGCGCATCGGACCGACTTCTACCTCGTCGATCCCGCGTTCTCGCCCTCCGGCGACCGGCTGTACGCCGCGAACCGCTGGCGGGACTCCCTGCAGACCTGGACTGC
>JBDGRG010000253.1:0-2677 GCA_042218355.1 Bradymonadaceae bacterium | reverse complement strand
CGCATCGTCCTGGAGAGTCTGCTCTACGACATCTGTTTTCGTGACGCCGGGGGAACCCCCGACCGCCTCTCGTCGTCGACGTGATCTCGGGGAGCGTGCGGGCACCGCGCACCACAATCTCGTCCCCACACCCAGCCGAGCCCATCCGCATTCGCCACCATGTCGCCCTGCTGATCGGTGCGACTCTCGTCGCCGTCGGCTGTGCCTCGAATCGGTCCTCGGGTCTGTCGGAGACGGACGATCCCCCTCCCGGCCAGCGGGCGGGGGACATGAAGGCGCTGCTTCGGCGCGCGGACGCCCACTGGCGCAGGCGAACCGACCCGGCGGAGGTGAAGCGTGCCATCGAGCTGTACCGTCTTGCACTCGGCGGGGAGGCGGGGAACTGGAGTGAGACGGAGCGCCGCCGCCGGGTCGCCCAGACCCACGTGCGGCTCTCGCGAGCTCGGTTCTTTCTGGCCGAGAACATCTACGGCTCGCCGAGCTCGGGCCACTCCGCATCGGTCGAAAAGATGAAGCGACTTCACGACGAGGGGGTCCGATCGGCCGAACGGGCCCTGGCCCGCCTCGACCCGAAACTCGCCGGCAAACTCGACCGAGGTGCCCTGCTCTCCGAGCAGATCGACGACGCCGACCCCGCTGCCGTACCCGCTCTGTACTGGTACGCGACGAATCTGGCGAAGTGGGGGAAGCTGTCGGGCACCGCGACGATCATGAAGCATCTCGATGCCATCAAAGCAGCCATGCGGTTCGTCTGCGACCGGAAACCCGGTTACTTCTACGGCGGCTGCCACCGTTATTTCGGGGCCTACTGGGTCTCCCTGCCCCTCGGGAAGAAACCGGGCCGGAGCCGGCGACACTTCGAGTCCGCCATCGAGCTCGCCCCGGATTTCCTCCAGAATCGCGTCCAGATGGCGAAGTACTACGCCGACTACCGCGGAGACCGCGACCTCTACGTCCAGCTGCTGGAGAAAGTCGTCGACGCCCGACCCGGCGTCGAGGCGATCGCCCCGGAGAACGAGATCGCCCGTTCGTCCGCCTCGTATCTGCTCCAGCGCGTCGACCGCCGGTTCTGACCCGATGAGCGACGAGAACGACGCCGGACGGGGGAGGTTCGAGCCGCCGCGGACGCTCGCATTCACGCGGACCGGCAAGTTCTTCGTGTTGATGACGCTCGGCGTCGGATTCGGCGCGATCAACACGGGCAACAACCTGCTGTTCCTGCTCCTCGGGATGATGCTCTCGCTGATCGTCGCGAGCGGGCTGCTCAGCGAGGCCGTCGTCCGCCGGCTCGACGTCGACCGCTCCGCCCCGTTTCGACCCCTCGCCGGCCGATCGAGCCCGGGGAAATTCCGTGTCGACAACCCCAAACGGTGGGCATCGCTGAGCATCGAGGTCGCCGAAGCGAGGACCGTCTGTCGGGCCGGTCCGCTGGCGGGCGAGGCGCTGACCCCGGCTCGCGTCCCCTGGTGGAAGTTCTGGGTCTCCGCCGACGAGGCCGAGGACGGTCGAGAACCGGTCGCCCGGCGGTACTGTCCGCGACTCGAGGCGGAGGACGCCCGCGAACTCACCGTGCGATACCGCTTTCCCGCGAGGGGGGCGTATCAGCTGCAGCGGATCGAAGTTTCGACTCGCTTTCCGTTCAGTTTGTTCGAGAAGGCGCGGGAGGTCGACGCTCGCGAGCAGATCGTCGTTCTGCCGCGCCCTCGACCTGCCCCGGCCTGGCGAACCCGGCTGATGGCCGCATTCGGCGACACGCCCGCCGGCGAACGCGGACAGGGACAGGAGTACTACGGCCTGCGCGAATACCGTCCGGGAGAGGACAAGCGGCTGATCCACTGGAGACGCACCGCCGCCCGCGGCGAACCCGTCGTCCGGGAGCAGGAACGCGAGGAGCACCGCCGGGTGGACGTGGTCCTCGCGAATACGACCCCCGAGGGGACGTCGCCGGACGAGGTCCGCGGGGAGTTCGAGCGCGCCCTCGAACGGACGGCCGGCCTGCTCGACGAACTGGCTGCAGCCGGGATGCGGGCCCGGCTGCACGTCCTCGACACCGACGGTTCGCGTCGTTCGGCGACCGACGAGGATGCTCGACTCGCCGAGCTCGCCCGTGTTCCGCTGCTGTCGGGGGCCGAGACGCGGACGATCGGCGGCGATCGGCCGTCCGCGCAGGCGGGTCGCGTCCTCGTGGCGTTCCCCGACGTCGCCTCGCGTACCCCGGGGGACTGGGACCTGACCTTCGAGATCGGCGACGACGCCTCGCAGGAGGTCGATCGTGGCTGACCGTCTGGACCGCGCACACGACGCGATGCTCTACGCCTGCATCGCGGTCGCATTTGCCTGCGTCGCCGCGGGCCAGACACTCGGGGTGGCGACCCTCGCCGGGTTCGTCGGCGCCGTCCTCTTCAGCTGGTTCGCGGACCGTTCGACTCTGGCCGACGACGCCTGGTCGTCGTGGTGGAACGGACTCGTCCTGGCGGTGCTCGCCGCCAGCGTGCTCCAGATTGCTCTCCAGGGTGCCGGATACATCAACGTCGGAATTCGCTTCGTCCTGATCTTGACGTGCATCAAGCTGCTGACGCGAAGCGGGGCGCGCGACGAGGCTCAACTCTACGCGTTGAGCTTTCTGATCGTCGCCGCCGCCACCGCGGTCAACGAACACGTCACCTTCGGACTGTTC
>JBDGRG010000252.1:4227-8076 GCA_042218355.1 Bradymonadaceae bacterium | reverse complement strand
AGTAGTTGCTCGGCGCGCTCGTTGACGTAGGTGATCCGCCACTCGTGGTCGAGCGCGTAGAACCCGTCCGAGACCCGGTCTAGGACCGTCTCGACCTGGTCGTCGCTGGTCGACCTGTCGTTCTTCCGGGCTCCCCACACCCGCTTGCTCGGCTACAAACTGCTGCTGGTCGCCGCGATGCTCGTCAGCGCCGGTCTGCACGACTGGTGGCTCGGTCCCGAGTCGGCGGAACGAGCCGGTGAGGACTCCGAGTTCGTCCGGACGGCCTCGCGCTGGCTGGCGCGGCTGACGGCTGTGCTCGCAGTGAGCGTGATTCTGCTGGCGATCTTCGTCGCTCGACCGAGGTTCTGATGGCGTGCCGGGGGCGAACACGACGCGTCGGGGACGACGACTCGACCGAGGAACGAGACGGGTCTCAGACGACGGACCGCAGCGAGAGGGGGCTGGGAGGGGGCCCACCCTACACCCCGATACCGTTCGGTCCGATCACTCGTGAACGACTCCGTGCGTCCCGGGGAGCTTTCGACCAACCCGTCGGGGACGTATCCTCGGGCGTCCGTGCTGCATTCGGTTGCCTCGCACTCACCCCGGGAGTCCGCCATGAGCGACGACGACCGCCTCCGAGAGCATCCCCGAGACCGCTTCGCCCCGCCCGTCCGGCACCTCGACCTGCCCGATCAGTTCGAGGAACTCCTCTCCGAACCGCACGATCCCGTCGACGACCACCGGCAGATCACACTGGTCAAACGCCAGGGGCTGGCGCTGATCCTCTTCTACTTCGAGGAGGACGGCCACATCCCCGACCACAAGGTCGACGGCGAGGTCTCGATCCACGTCCTCGACGGCGAGCTGACGATCGACACGTCCGAGGGGCTCGAGCACGTCTCCGGCGGCGAGATCCTGATGCTCTCGCCCGGCGTCGAACACGACGTGCACGCGACCGAACCGACCAAAATGCTCCTGACGGTCGGAACGCTCGGCGACTGACGGGCCGCTCCCTCTGTAGCGGGTGATCGCTCCGTCTCACTTGGTTCGACTCCACCGCGCGGCGCCGACCGGCGGCCCAGGCTCGTCGTCCGAGCCCCGAAAAAGGGCGCGCGAGCAACTGGTGCGGGGGCACCAACCCCGGATTGGAGGCCCGACCGAACGAATCGAGCCCCGTCGTGCGGTAGCAGAGTCGCTTCCCTCGTCCATCGTGACGACTCCGACAATCCGATACTCCTCGGGTCGCGTCCACGGCGCCGCGCCTCGACGAGAGCGACATCCACACCCGCCTGCGATGTGATCCGGCTCATTCCCGCCCCCTGCGGGACGACTTAACCTCTCCGCTCCGCGCACGTGCGATTTCCGAGCCGAAGAGAGGTGACGTATGACTGAGGGACGAAACATCTACGACGTGGTCGTCGTCGGAGCCGGCGTGGTCGGTTCGGCCGCCGCCCACGTACTCGCCGAGCAGGGGGCCTCGTGTCTGCTCCTCGAAGCCGACCCCGACGCCGTTCGGCGGTACGCCGGCGAGTGGATGCACCCGACCGTGACCCGGTTGATGGACGAGTTCGGTCTCGAGATACCCGACGCCGCCTCCGACCACCCCGCCGGCGAGGGGTTCGTGGTTCACCCGGACGACGGGACGGAGCCCATCGAATTGCCCTATCCGACCGACAGACAGGGCTTTTGCTGTTCGCACTACGAGCTGTCGACCAGCGTGCGAGCTCAGGCGGCCGATCACGGGGCCGTCACGTACCGACCCTACGCCCGGGCCGTCGACGTCGACCCGGAGGGACGCGTTCGATTCCATCTCTCCGAAGAGAACCTCGATCGAGAGGTGGCCGCCGACCTGGTCGTCGGTGCCGGAGGCCGCTCGTCGATCTGTCGGCAGTCGATCGGCGAGGATACGCCCCGAGAACTCGTCACCTACATGGCGGCACTCGGGCTGAACGAGGTGGAACTTCCACGCGAGGGCTACGGTCACATCTTTACCGGCGGTCCCGGGGTGGCCCTCGGGTACCGTCACGCACCGGACGAGGTGCGGCTGTGTCTGGACGTCCCCAGCGAGCGTCGCGATCTCAAAAACGACCCGCAGGCTCTGTACGAGGCCTTCGAGGAGGCGCTTCCCGAGCAACTACGCGGCCCGGTCCGGGACGAACTCGACCGGGAGAATCTCCGCTGGTCCGCGACGTTCTTCCAGCCGCGCACCGAGCGCGGCGAGGAACGAGTCGCGCTCGTCGGCGACGCCATCGGGCTGTGTCACCCGCTGTGCGCCGCGGGCGTCGCCGTGGGATTTCTCGACATCGCCCTGCTCGCGGAGGCCTATGAGGAGGGTAATCTCGAGTCCTACCGGGAACGCGGCGCCGCCGAGACGCGGGTTCCCGAGCTGATGTCCTGTGTCATCTACAAACTCCTGGGAACGACCGAGGACACCTCGGCTCTCCGGCGGGCGCTGTATCGGACCTGGCGGCGGGATCCGGCCGAACGGAACCGAACGATGCAGATCCTGACCGGAGCGGCACGCGACCCGGGGACCTTCGTGGCGAGCTTTGCCAACGTCGGTGCCCAGGCACTCGTCGATTCGGGACGCGAGACGCTCCGCGACGGAGGGATGGCCGACCTCGTCTCCGGCGCCGAAGGCTTCGGTGAGTGGGCACAGTGGCCGCTGGCCGCCGCCCTCCCCGACACGGTCGCCGAACGATTCCGGGCGACGAGTTCGGTCGATTCGTTTTTCTAACCCCCAACGGTCCGACTCCCCGGGCCGCCAGCTATCTCGCCCGCCGCTCCCCGGACGCCGAGGCCGGACGTGAGAGCATTGGCCGCGACGGATCGCGTGAACCGGCTCGGAACCCAGTCGGGCCGGCCGACCGCCCCCCGATGATCTCCCTCATGGGAACGGGGTACCGGGCCGTATACGGTTCCGCCGAGGAGCCGGCGATTCGGGACCAGCACGTGCAGGGACGCTCGTGGCGCGACTCCCGTTCCGCCGGCTCCGGTTCCGATTCGATCCGGAGGAGTACCCCCGCATGCCTCGAACGGGCGACCGACAGGAATCGACGAGTGCCGTCGGTGAAAACGACGGGTCCCACAGCCGTGGCGTGTTCGCTCCCGTCGAGATCGCCGAAGCCGCCGCAGACGTCCGTCGACCCGTCCGGATCGTCCGCCACCGCACGTCGGGAAGAGTCGGCATCGAGGTCGGCGGGATCGGCCCGGCGGATCCGTCGGTCGACCCGGCCGACGGACTCGAACGAGTCGGCTCCCTGCCCCCGCTCTACCCCGAATGGCTGGGCGACCGGACCTTCAACGCCGTCCACGGCATCCGCTTTCCGTACATCGCGGGCGCGATGGCGAACGGCATCTCCTCGCAGCAGTTCGTCGTCGAGGCCGCGCGCGCCGACATCCTCGGGGTCTTCGGGGCGGCGGGGCTGGATCTGGACCAGATCGAACGGGGATTGGCATCGATCGACCGGCAGCTCGACCGGGACGAGGACGCGTGGGCGGCCAACATCATTCGGTCGCCCCACGGCTCGGACTTCGAGTCGGAACTGGTCGACCGGTTGCTCGACCGCGGCGTCGAGACGGCGACTGCCTCGGGCTTCGTCGAGGTCACCCGGCCCGTGGTGCGATACGCCTGTTCGGGACTGCACACCGACGGGGAGGGGCGGATTCGGCGGTCGAACCGGCTGATCGCCAAGGTCTCGCGGGCCGAGGTCGCCCGCCGATTCGCCGCGCCGGCCTCCGGAGACCTGCTGGACGACCTCGTCGACAGCGGCGATCTGACCCGTCGCGAGGCATCGCTCGCCCGCGAGGTGCCGCTGGCGGAAGACATCACCGCGGAGGCCGACTCCGGCGGGCACACCGACG
>JBDGRG010000252.1:0-4217 GCA_042218355.1 Bradymonadaceae bacterium | reverse complement strand
GCGCCGTCGCCGACGTCGCGGCCGAGCACGGATACGACCGCCCCCTCCGCGTCGGTGCCGCCGGCGGACTGGGGACGCCGGCCGCCGTCGCCTCGGCCCTGGCCCTGGGTGCGGACTACGTCGTCACCGGCTCGGTCAACCAGGCGACCGTCGAGTCGGGGCTCTCGGACGCGGGCAAACGGCTGCTCGCCGAGGCCGACCCCGCCGAGACCGAGACCGCCCCGTCGGCCGACCGGTTCGAACAGGGAGCCGACGTCCAGGTGCTCGGCCGCGGGACGATGTTCGCCCAGCGAGCCAACCGGCTGGGCCGGCTGTACCGGCGATACGACTCGCTCGAGGACCTGCCGGCCGAACAGATCGAGTTCCTCGAGGAGGAGCTTTTCGACGCCCCGCTCGGGGAGGTCCGCGAACAGACCCGCGCTTACTGGAAGGACCGCGCCCCGGAGGTCGCCGACCGAGCCCGCCGCGACGGCCGGCGCGAGATGGCCCTGGTCTTCCGGCGGTATCTCGGGCGCTCGTCCTCCTGGGCGTTCGAGGGCGCCCCGGACCGGCGCGCGGACTATCAGATCTGGTGCGGGCCGGCGATGGGAGCGTTCAACCGGTGGGTCGAGGGGTCGTTTCTGGAGGACCTCTCCGAACGGACCGTCGGGCAGATCGCGAGGAACCTGCTGGAGGGGGCGGCGGTCGCCACGCGAGGACAGCAGCTCCGCAACTACGGGGTCCCCGTCCCGGCGAGGGCGTTCGAATTCGAGCCCCGACCGCTGGAGGCGTAGTCCCCATTGCTGGCGCGGTGCGGTCGACGGCGCGCCAGCGCAGGATGCGCTGGCAACGTCGAACGCGCTGCATGCGGTTAAAAATCAACTCGGTCTAGCGCAGTTCTCTACCGGAAGACGAGCGGCCCCTGCGGCCTCGCGCCGCGGGGGAGCAAAGATCAGAGAGCTAGAAGAGACGAATAAAATTAAATTCATCTTTTTCACTCTTTTAGCCCTCGGTCTTGTCCACCGGCGCCTCGAGGGCACCCGGGTCAAACCAGCACGTGTCCCCGAAGTTATTTGTCGAGCTGCATCCAGCGCGGTGGATTCGGCGCCCCGCAGCAACGTTGACCGCGCTTCTAGCGCGGTGGATTCGGCGCCCCGCAGCAACGTTGACCGCGCTTCTAGCGCGGTGGAGTCGACTTTCGCTCGCGGTCGACGAGACTGCAAAAACTCCGCACTAGCTGACCACTCGAGACCCCCGAACTCCCCATGACCGACCACCCTCCGATCGCAATCGTCGGCCTCAGCGCCATCTTCCCGGGTTCGCCCGACGGCGACGGCTTCTGGCGAGACATCCTCGCCGGCGCCGACCTCTTCGAGGAGGTCCCGCCCACACACTGGCTGCTCGAGGACTACCACGATCCGGACCCCGAGGCCGACGACCAGACGTACGCCCGACGCGGGGGGTTCGTCCCCGACGTCGAGTTCGAGCCCGTCGAGTTCGGCGTCCCGCCGAACAGCCTCCCCGCCACGGATACCAGCCAGTTGTTGACCCTGCTCGCCGCGCGACGGCTGCTCGACGACGCCCTCGAGGGCGAATTCGACGCAGTCGACCGCGAGCGAGCGGGGGTCGTGCTGGGGGTCTCCGGAACGTCCGAGCTGACGCTCCACATGGCGGGACGGATGCAGCAGCCCTTCGTCGAACGGGCTCTTCGCCGCCACGGCCTCGACGAGGAGGAGGTCGAGGCCATCTCCGACCGATTCGCCGAGATGTACGTCCCCTGGCAGGAGAACACCTTCCCCGGTCTGCTCGGCAACGTCGTCGCGGGACGAGTGGCCAACCGGTTCGACCTGGGCGGCACGAACTGCACGCTCGACGCCGCCTGCGCCAGCTCGCTGGCGGCGCTCGAGGCGGGCGTCCACAAACTGCATCTCGACGAGGCCGACCTGATCGTCACCGGCGGCGTCGACGTCCTCAACGAGATCGTCATGCACATGTGCTTCAGCGAGACCGGCGCCCTGTCGACGAGCGGGGATTGCCGTCCCTTCTCCGCCGACGCCGACGGCACCCTGCTCGCGGAGGGCGTCGGTCTGTTCGCCCTCAAGCGGCTGGCCGACGCGGAGGCCGACGGCAATCGGATCCACGCGGTCATCCGCGGGGTCGGATCGTCGTCCGACGGGCGCGCCAAGAGCATCTACGCCCCCCGCCCCGACGGCCAGGCGCGGGCACTCCGCCGTGCGTACGACCGAGCGGGGTATTCGCCGCGGACAGTCGAACTGCTCGAGGCCCACGGGACCGCCACGACCGCCGGCGACGCCGCCGAGATGGAGGGGTTGAAGACGGTCTTCGAGGAGGAGGCCGACCCGACCGACGACCGGGCGGAGTGCGCGCTGGGATCGGTCAAATCACAGATCGGCCACGCCAAGGCCGCCGCCGGGGCCGCCGGCCTGTTCAAGGCGGTCCGGGCCGTCGACCACGGCGTCCTCCCGCCGACGATCAAGGTCGATCGTCCGAATCCCGATCTGGGCGTCGACGAGACGATGTTCTCGGTCAACACCGCCTCGCGCCCCTGGATCCGGGGCAGCGACCACCCGCGGCGCGCCTCGGTCAGCTCCTTCGGCTTCGGCGGGACGAATTTTCACCTCACCATCGAGGAGTACGACGGCCCCGCCCCCGAGGCGCCGCGCGTACGGACGCTCAACTCGGAACTGTTCGTCCTCTCCGCCGACGACCCGGCGGCGCTCGCCGACGAGTGTGCCGAGACCGCCGACGAGCTGGGCGAACCCGGCACGGCGAGGTATCTCGCCCGCGACTCCCAACGGAGGTTCGACGCCGATCGCCCCGCCCGGCTGGCGGTCGTCGCCGACGGCGAGTCCGCGCTCGCCGAGCGGCTCGACATGGCAGCGGACCGGATCGACGAGCGTCCGGAGGACTCGTTCTCCGCCCCGAACGGCATCCATTACACGCACGGGGACGGCCCGGGAGAACTCGCGCTGATGTTCCCCGGTCAGGGGAGTCAGTACCTCGGCATGGGTCGGGCGTGGGCGATGCACTTCGAGCAGTCGCGAGCCGTCTGGGACCGAGCCGCGGACCTCGATCTGGACGCCGAATACCGGCTTCACGACGTCGTCTTCCCGCCGCCCGCCTTCGACGGGGAGACACGAGACGAACGGAGACGCCGGCTGACGGCGACCGAGTGGGCGCAACCGGCGATCGGAGCCGCCAGCGCGAGCCTGCTGCGGCTGCTCGAATCGGCCGGTCTCGAGCCCTCGCACGCGGCGGGACACAGCTACGGCGAGGTCGTCGCGCTGCACGCCGCCGGGGCTATGGACGAGCGTGCCATGCTCGAGGTGTCGCGCCGCCGCGGGGAGTTGATGGCGCAGGCCTCCGACCAGCCCGGTGCGATGCTGGCGGTGCGAACCGACGCCGACAGCCTCCGCTCGCGACTCGACGAGTGGGACGCGGACGTCGTCGTCGCCAATCACAATGCGCCCGAACAGGTCGTCCTGTCGGGACGGCGCGGGGAGATCGACGCCGTCGAGGATCGGCTCGCCGATTCGGACGTCTCATGCGACCGTCTGCCGGTCGACACGGCGTTCCACTCCTCGCTGGTCTCCGACTCGACTTCCGACTTTCGGTCGGCGCTCGACGCAACCACCGTCTCCGAGCCGCCGATCGACGTCTATTCGAACGCTCGCGCCGAACCCTATCCGCCCGAACCCGAGGCCATCCGCGAGGTCCTCGCCGACCAGATCGCTCGCCCCGTGCAGTTCGTCGACCAGATCCGCGGGATGTACGACCGGGGCGCCCGGACGTTTCTGGAGGTCGGACCGGGCGACGTTCTGACGAACCTCGTCGACCGGTGCCTCGGCGACCGACCCCACCGAGCCATCGCGGTCGACCGGCGCGACGCCGACGGTGTCGAGCCCCTCTGGAACGCGGTCGGCCAGTTGGCGGTCGCCGGTGTGGACCTCGACTTCGACGCCTTCTGGAAGGGGTATCGCGACCCGGAGGATCCGCGAGAGCAGGAGGAGTCGGACTTCAGCGTGGAAATCAACGGGGCCAACGTCGGCAAACCGTATCCGCCCGAGGATGCCGACGAGCTGGTCGCACCGGGTGAGCAAGATGCATCGGGCCGGGAGGCCGGATGGTCCGAGTCCGCCGGCGACCGACCAGAGCAGGCAGGCTCCGGCGACGGCGTCCACCGGGCTTCCAGCTCGCGGCGGGGCGCGCGTCCACCA
>JBDGRG010000251.1:12955-15146 GCA_042218355.1 Bradymonadaceae bacterium | reverse complement strand
TGAACAGGACGCGCGTCGCATTGTCGGGGGGCTGCTTCCAGAGCGGCTCGAGCTGGTGGGAGCGACCTCCGCCGGGTTGGAGGGTCCCCGTCAGGTACAGACTGCCGAGCAGGAGGTTCGCACCGACGACGAGCAGGATACAGACGCGCGTGAGCGAACAGGTCCGGGTCGGCTCTGACTCGTCGGTTGAGTCACTCACTCGACCCTCCAAGCCTCCGACGGTTCACTGCGATTCGTTTGTTCGATGGGAGTTCGCTCCGGCTCGAGCAAAAGGGACGAGTGCCCTTGCGAGTGGGAAGCGCTTCGTCGTTCGAGTTCGGGGGGGGCGATAGGTGTGCGAACCCGCGGTCGACACCGTGTTCTGCGGGGATCGGTGAAATCGATGCCCGGCCGGGGGGCGCGCATCGTGCAGCCCGACCGAGCGTCTCGATTGGCTGGGCCCAGGGAACGCAGCTCGGTGGCGGTTTGCGGTCCCCCTGGCCGGGTCGGACGTCGAGTCAAAGTGCCGCGACGGACTCGGACTCCTCGGCGCCTCCGCCGGGGGTGAGGTCGCGGACGTCGAGTTCCTGGCAGAGCGTGTCGAAGGCCTGTTCGGCCGCGGCGGCGGTGTCGAAGAACAGCTCGAACGAGTCGTCGCCGTGCAGGAAGATCTCCAGGCGGTGCGAGTCGCCGGCCTCGTAGAGGTTCAGGCCGTCGACCTCGTCGAGATCGAAGACGTTCGTGCCGTAGCGTACGAGCGACATGGTGTATCTCCCGTGCGTGCGGATGTTGAAGCGTCGAATCGTGCGGAGCGAACTTAAGATCGTCGTCGTCGGTATCAAGGAACTGACCCACCATGCCCGGTGTTGACCAGGGAGAGCATCGGGCCAGACGGGCGTATCGTTCGACGTCTCGGTTGCGGCGAGGACCTCGAGGCCGACATTCGAAAGAAAGCCGGCCGTGCGAGACCGGACTATCCACGAACACCGGGCCTCGCATCGGCGGGGCCAGCTCTCGTTCTGACATGCTGGAACTGCGACGACGGGCTCGTTAGAGTCCCCGCAGGATATCCAGATAGCGTAGGCCCGCGATGGTCGAAATTTCCCACATCGTCTTCATCTCCAGGAGGTTGTCTTGCGACACCGGATGTCTGTTTTCCTTTGCGCGGCGGTTGCGGCTGCGGCCGTCTCGTTCGGCTCGATGCAGTCGGCCGAGGCTTGTTCACCCGCCCCCTGTCAGGGCGGATTCCTGGTCCCGGCGAAGGGAACGGTGCCGGCCAATGCGCCCGCGTTCGTCTGGCAGCCGAGATCATGGGGGCAGAGTCGGAAGCCGAAGGTCTCGGACGTCGAGATCTTTCAGAAGGGGGCGTCGGCGAATGTCCCGGTGAAGCTGACAAAACTGTCGAAGAAGTGGCCGAACTCGTACCTGATCGAGCTCGAGTCGTCGCTGCATCCGAATGCGACCTATCGGTTTCGCACGGCCTCGCTCTGTCAGCGGACGAAGAAGCCGCTGGAGACGACTTTCGAGGCGATGGGTTCCGCGTCGATCGTGCGCGCCGCGCAGGTGTCGGTCTCGGCCTCGCTGCCGGCCTCGCTGAAGCCATGGTCGAACCTGCTCCTCTATCGAACCTTCATCGTCAAACCGAACGGCAAGACGAAGGAGTGGGAGCCGAGAAATTCGGCGGTCCAGGTCTTGCCGCCGGGCGAGAGCTGGAAGGGACGCGGAGAGGATCTGCTGTACACGGTCTGCCAGTCCGGGGGCGGTCCGCCGGCGGGGCGCGGGCTGACGCCGGGGACGTACGAGGTGTTCATGAAGGCCTCGCTGCCCGGTGCGAACGTCACCTACGAGAGTCCCAAGAAACAGGTGACCGTCCGGTGCAATCCCGGGACCGCCGATGCGGGGCCGGGGGACGCCGGCGCAGCGGACACCGGCGTTGCGGATGTCGGACCGCCGGATGCGGTCGCCGACGCCGGTCCGGCTGTGGACGTCGGTTCGGACATCGGGGGCTCGTCCGATACCGGCGGCGGTGACGATGCGGGTCCCGGGGTGGACACGGCCGGTGGCCAGGACGCCGCTGCCGCAGACGGCGGGTCCGACGACGACGTCGGTTCCGGCGGCGGGGGCGCGCCGGAGCGGAGCGGGTCGAGCGGGTGTTCCGCAGCGGGCACCGGCGGGGGCGGTCCGGCCGTTCCGTGGGGGATCGTCGTTGTCG
>JBDGRG010000251.1:0-12945 GCA_042218355.1 Bradymonadaceae bacterium | reverse complement strand
ACGTCCTCGCACACGGGGAACTCGCCCTCGCGGTGGCCGAAGCGCTCGCGGTAGTACGTCATGAGGTGGATGGCCGGCAGGTAGGGCTTGCTCTGGATGCCGTGCTCGCGCAGGGCGAGGATCGCGGCGTCGCGGTCGGTGCCGCGCGGGATCTGCACGACGAAGACGAACCCGCCGCGGCGGTCGCCGTGGGCGTCTGGCGGAGGGAGCGGTCGCTGTGAGGGGAAGGGGGCGGGGAGCACCGATACGAGTACCCGCCCGCGTAGCTGACAGATCGTCTTTCCCGGTGCCGCGAGGGCACCGGGCCGTCCGTGTGCGGGCTGCCCGGTGCGTAGCTTACAGATTCCCCGATGCGGCGGGCCCACTGGGGCCGGAGCGTCGACCGCGTCTCCACGGTTGCGACCTCGTTTGTGGTGCGGAAATGCGCACCGTATCCTAGCGCGTGCACCGACTCGATGCGAGGTATCGCGATGGCCGATCTCTCCGACGAGGCCTGTGCGGAGCGGCTCCGTACAGCGCTCGAGCTCTTCGAAGCGGGGGTCGAGCTTCGGCGTCAGCAATTGCGTCGTACATATCCGGAGGCGGGCGAGGAGGAGATCCAAGTGCGGCTTCGGGAGTGGATTCAGACGCGGCCCGGCGCGGAGCACGGGGATGCGGAGGGAACGCCGATCCATCTCTCGGAGGGCGAGGAACTTTGAATACCCCACTGTTCGACACGCTGAACGAGGTCGCCGGGCTGCTCGACGAACGAGGCGTCGAGTGGGTGCTCGTCGGCGGTCTCGCCATCTCTGTCTACGTGGAGCCGCGATTCACTCGGGACATCGCTATTGCCATTTCTGTCTCGGATGACGACGAGGCCGAACGGTTCGTACGAGAATGGCAAAGCGCGGGCTTCGCGGTCCCGACCGTCGTCGAACAGGACGCCGTCGGTCGACTCGCGACCGCGCGTTCGCACCGTCCGGGGGACGAGCACGGTGTGGTTGTCGACCTCCTGTTTGCTTCTTCCGGGATCGAACCAGAAATTGTCGATGAATCCCGGAAGGTTACGATCGTCCCCAATCTCACCGTTCCGGTGGCCCGTCCGGGCCATCTGTTCGCGCTGAAAGTTCTGGCAGCTGACGAGGAACAGCGACCGCAGGACGAGGCCGATCTCGCAAATCTGCGAGAGATCCTGGATGCCGAGGAGGAGCGGGTCGCTCGGCGAGCGGTCGAATGCATCGTGGAGCGCGGATTCGCTCGCGGTCGAAACCTGTCTGCTCGACTCGAGGAACGGCTTGCGGGCTGACGTCGATCCGCGCGATTGCCTCGCGGGGCGGTCCCGAATATGTTGGCCGCGCCCCTTGGGGTTCCGAATTGACAGTTCCAGCGAACGCGTGGAGTAACGTCGTGGTCGATATCGACCTGTCCGAGAGCGAGTACACCGAGGCCGACCTCGAGGCCGCCGGCGAGCGGTCGAACTTCATCATCGACATCATCGAGGAGGATCTGGCGTCGGGGAAGCACGACGAGATCGTCACGCGGTTCCCGCCCGAGCCCAACGGGTATCTGCACATCGGCCACGCCAAGTCGGTCGTCTTCAACTACGACATCAAGCAGCGGTACGACGGCGAGTTCCACCTGCGATTCGACGACACGAATCCGCTGACCGAGGACGAGGAGTACGTCGAGTCGATCAAACGCGACGTCGCCTGGCTGGGGGCGGACTGGGGTGAGCATCTGTACTTCGCCTCGGGGTACTTCGAGCGGATGTACGAGCTCGCCGAGCGGCTGATCAAAAAAGGCAAGGCGTACGTCGACAGCCTCGACCCGGAGCAGATCCGGGAGTACCGCGGCGACTGGGACGAGCCGGGGAAGGAGAGCCCCTACCGCGACCGGCCCGCCGAGGAGAGCCTCGAGCTTTTCAGGAAGATGCGGGCGGGGGAGTTCGACGAGGGCGAGCACGTCCTGCGCGCGAAGATCGACATGGCGGCCGAAAACGTGCTGATGCGCGATCCGGTTCTGTACCGGGTCATCCACGCCGATCACCACCGGACCGAGGGCGACTGGTGCATCTACCCGATGTACGATTACGCCCACTGCCTGGAGGATGCCTTCGAGGAGATCACCCACTCGCTCTGCACGCTCGAGTTCGAGAACAACCGGGAGCTGTACAACTGGGTCGTCGAGGAGACGGAGGTCCCCCACCAGCCCCGCCAGATCGAGTTCGCCCGGCTGAATCTCGGCTACACGGTGATGAGCAAGACCAAGCTCGGCCGGCTGGTCGACGAGGGATACGTCGAGGGGTGGGACGACCCGCGCATGCCGACGATCTCGGGGCTTCGCCGCCGCGGCGTGCCTCCCTCGGCGATCCGGAGCTTCTGTCGGGAGGTCGGGATCGCGAAGAACGACAACATCGTCGAGATCGCCCAACTCGAACACGCGATCCGTGACGATCTCGAGGAGAAGGCGCCGCGCGTGCTCTGCGTCGACGACCCGCTGAAGGTCGTCGTGGAGGGCTTTCCCGAGGACGAGACCGACTGGATCGAGGCGCCCCACTACCCGGAGAACGTCCCCGGGGACGAGACGCGCCAGCTGCCGTTCACCCGCGAGCTCTACATCGACCGCGACGATTTTCGCGAGGATCCGCCCGAGGATTTCTGGCGGCTGGCGCCCGGACGGGAGGTGCGGTTGAAGTACGGCTATTTCGTGACCTGCGAGGAGGTCGTGCGGGACGACGAGGGCGAGGTCGTCGAGCTGCGGTGTTCGTACGACCCCGACACGCGGGGCGGGGCGGCGCCGGACGGCCGTTCGCCGAAGGGGACGATCCACTGGGTGTCGGCCGAGCACGCGGTTCCGTGTGAGCTGCGTCTGTACGACCGGCTGTTCGAGGTCCAGGACCCGACCGGGCACGACGAGGAGTACACGGAGTTCGTCAACGACGAGTCGCTGGTCGTCACCGACGGGTGGATTGAGCCGAGCGCGACCGAGCGCGAGACCGGCACGCGCTACCAGTTCGAGCGGAAGGGGTACTACCTCGTCGCGGACGAGGAGCCCGAGACGGGCGAGCTGGCGTTCAACCGGATCGTCACGCTGCGCGACACGTGGGCCGACGAGGAGGCCGAACGCCGCAAGCAGCAGGCGGAGGAGCGCGCCCGCGAGAAGGAGCGACGCAAGGAGCGCAAGAAGGAGGAGGCCGAACGGGCGCGCGAGGCGCGCCGCCGGGTCGTTCTGGGCGAGGCCGACCCGGAGGAAGTCGAGCACTACAACGCGGGTCCGCGGGACGAGGCTCGACGCGCGACGCCGTTGCTTTCAGAACGGGCGCGCCGGTACGACGAGGAGCTGGGTCTGGCGCTCGACGACATCGACCTGTTGACCGGGTCGGTGGCGCTGTCGGGCCTCTTCGAGGGCGTACTCGATACCGCGCAGGCGTCGGCCGACCGGGTCGCAGGTTGGCTGCGAAACGATCTGCTGCCGCGCGTGGATGCGGGTGTCGGGACCGACGAGTTCGAGGACGAGCTCGAGGGGCTGCTCTCGGACGTCGGTTCCGAACAGCTCGCCGAGCTAGTCGATTTGGTCGAGGAGGGACGGATTACCGACGAAGCGGCCGACGAGGTGCTCGACGAGATGGTCGTTTCGGGGCGTGACCCGGAGGCGATTGTCGAGCGCAAGGGCCTCGAGGCGATCACGGACGAGGATCGTCTGGGCGAGCTGGTCGAATCGGCGATCGAGGAGAATCCCGACCAGGTCGAGGAGTACGCCGCGGGGAACCAGAACCTCTTCGGCTTCTTCATGGGGCAGGTGATGCGTGCGACCGACGGTCAGGGCGACCCGCAGAAAGTGCGCAGTTTGCTACAGGAGGGGCTGCCCGAGCCCGAGTCGGATGGCTGATCGCTTGGTTCCCGGCCGGCGAGCGCGTTCAATCCTCGGCTGGATTGCCCTTGAGGACGAAGGAATGGGCGAACAGCGCCACTGCGAAGAGGGTGAGCAGCACGCCGATGCCGAGCGCGCCGAATCCCGCGACGTAGAGGAAGGTCCGGTCGATGCCCTCGTAGCCGGTCGGGTCGATTCCCCAGATCACGCCCGCCCAGATCGCGATTCCACCCAGCCCGCCCCCCAGCAGTTTCAGCGCGTCCATTCGCCGGTCCGCGCGGGTGGCCCGGAGCACTTCCTCGAGATCCTCCTCGATGTCGTCGGGGTCCGACTGCGCCATGGCGAGTCCGTGAGGGAGAGTGTCTGCAGAGAAAAAGTGTAGGTCGAATCGAATTCGACGCAACGCTCGGCGCCGAAAACGCGATCATAGACATGGAGGGGGTTGCCTCGGCGTCCGGCCGTTCGCGGTTGAAGCGGCACTTCCCATCAGGGGCGGGGGGCGTCGCCACCCGCAGTCGGGTGAAATCGACTGCGCGGACCCCCTTGGCCGGCACCGGCCGGGCGGCGCGCACACGGGCGCGCCGGAGGGTACCACGTGGGCGCGTATGCCTGCAGCTCAGCGAGTCAGAGCGTAGAGCGTCGTTATCGGTCGGGGGTTCGAGGTGACGACATTTGTTCGGTAGTCACGTGGCAACTCATTCGAGAACGGCTGGAAGCGTTCGGAATGTGGAGGGATCGGTGCCGACCGCGTCATTCGTCGTCGAGGTCCACGGTGACGGTGCCACGGCCGGCGCGGCCGGCGATCCAGTCGATGTCGACGGTACCTTCACCTTCGACGGTCCAGGTGGCGTGGTCGCGCTGTGACGTCTTGGGCAGGCGGGCGTAGATCGGATGGCGTCCGGGACCCGTGCGCAGTTGACCCCAGCCGGCGAGGTGGTCGAACTCGCGGTCGGTCCGGTCGAGCACCTCGCCGTCGCCCTCGAGGCTCGCGCTCGCCGCGATCTCGGGAGTCGGTTCGAGCGCCTTGCCCCGTGAGATGCCACTGGTCGGCAGGAACCCGGTGTTTTCCAGGATGAGCTGGAGCTCGTAGCGCCGGTCCCCGGCCGGCTCGACCTCGAGCCGAGTCTCGACCGATGGCAACGAGCGGCGCGTTCGCTCGACGGCCGTCCACGCCCGTTCGCACTCCTCCGCGAGTGCCTCGGCGGGTGGGTTCCGGATGGTGCGAAGGTACTCCAGTCCCCCGATCTCGACGTCGCCCAGCTGCGGATGATCGACCGACGTCCAGTCGGCCACCCGGTCGTCTTCGGCCAGCTTGTCTAGCATCTCCCGGACCTTGTCGAGGTCGGGGTCGAAGCTGAAGTCCAGCGCATCGTCGACGTCGACGTCCCAGTACTCGAATGGATCCCACAGTTCGATGGTATAGCCCGGGACGCCGAAGACGGTCGTCATCGTGTCGGCCCAGACGCCGACGATCGGCTGATCCTCGTCGTAAGCGAAGTCGGGGTAGGAGCGGTAGACGTCCCAGCCAGTACCCTCGGCGAGCTGCTCCGCCAGCAATTCCATCAGCTCGATATCCGGCTCGTCGAGCGACGAGTCCTCGCGGTAGGGCTGGGTGAGGACGGCCCCCGAGTAGGTGTGCATCGTCAGGCCGCACGCGATGTGCGGATGCTCGGCGAAGGCATCGACGACCGATCGGGATTCCGGCTCGCTGAGGGGATAGCTGCCGGCATCCATTCCGAACATTTCGAAGGGCTCCCACTGACCCGGGAAGTTCCGATTGAGGTCGAGTCCGTACTCGGCGTCGGCACTGGTCCATTCGACGCCGTCCCAGTTGATGAATTTGCCCTCGTCGCAGACGAAGTAGGCGTCCTCCGGGTCGTCGTCGACCCGGCGGGATGTTTCCAGCGCATCGTCCGGACCCGACCGTCGCCGTCCATGTCCTTGGGATCGAGCCCGCTGCGGACGGTTCCCTCCCCCGGCGGCCGCAGCGTCGAACGCAGGTACGGCGCGCCGTCGTGCATCGCCTGATATCCGTCTGGGGAGATGCACGGCATGACGAGGGCGTCGTGGCGGCGAAACCACGCCCGCAGATCCTCGTCGCCCCCGGTCAGCCGGTCGATCCATCGCGATACGGCGAAGAGAACGGCGCTGACGCCCGTCCATTCGGCGGCGTGGGTCCCGGCGTCGAGCCAAAGCGCCGGACGACGGCCGCGTTCGGGGGCGTCGGAGGGGCCGTTGCGAGCCCCGACTGTCAACAGCAGCAGGGGACGGTCGTGACGCGAGTGACCGACGATCTCCAGGACGACCCACTCGGGGTGTTCCTCCGCCAGCTCGCGACAAAACGATTCGACCTCGTCGAAATCGACGTAGTCACGGGCCTCGTACCCAGACCAGCTCATACAGGAATCTCCGTTTCAGACAGCGAGCGGTCGTCCGTCGGCAAAACGCCCGGAGGGCGTCACGTTGCAGATTCGATCCACGAGCCGAGCCCGCCGCGCGGGTGGCCCGAGAGAATCAGTCTGTAGGGCGACGACTGGCTGCCCGAGACCTGCGAGTAGCCGTCCGTCGGCATGCGTCGACGTGGATGGCTTCGCGCGACGGGAGGCCGTCAGCAGCAAGTTGCTTTGCGCGACCCCGCCGTCGTGGCCCCGGTCGGCCCCGATGGCTCGGGGCGGAACGGACTCACAGCCCCGAAGGAGCAGGTGGCCGGGCGCACGCGCCCCGGCACCCCCGATCGAGCAGCTCGCGCGGACGGGACGTGTCTGAATTCGGCCGCGAATTCCCCGGTTTGGACCGGGCTGGATCAGTAGCGGAGTTTACGGCGCGTCGAGACGGCCTCTCGTGCGCCTCGCGGCGTGTCCCGGCCGTACATTTTGAGTTCCCCGTTCACGCGGTACTCCCACCGACCCTCGTCGGAGGGTTGACCGCTCTCGTGTAGAAGTTCGATTTCTTTCGAGTCGACTTCCCAGGAGTTGACGACCTTCATGGCGTCCTCCTCAGTCGGTGCGCAACTGATCGGAGACTTCCCCGGTTGCGCACACTCAAGGATGCAAAGAGCGCGCCGTCCGTTGCGCATTGTTCATTTTCAGGGGCTTGGTATTCGATGCAACAACTTTTTTTGCGCGTGTATCGGGCATGGGATCGTAGCGAAGTCAATCGCATAGCCTGCAGGATGGGGCCGGGGCGGCAGCTTTGAACCAGCACACCGTCTGGACAGGCCCGTGTTCGGAAATTGCCGGTCACGACCGGGAGGAAACCCTGACATCGATGACAGGGCGGTGACATTTCTTGCGTGGTCGTCGTCGAGGCATCGTCGCAAGACGCGGGAATCTCGCGTTCGTGATCGCCCGGTTCGTTCGTACAGCGCGAACCGTCGCGATCGGGGTTGCGGTGACGAGTCGGGTCGCCGGGTGAGGCCATCCAAGCGTCCGGGGGAGACGGGACTGCCGGGTGTTCGACGGGTCGTCGGGTACGGCCACGCTCTTCCAGAACCGGGGTCAGACATACGAGTCCACATGTCCCTCCAACGGGAGCCCGCGCGGCCCCGCGCCCGACCAGTGCCTTCCAGACGGGACCCCGACCCGGTCGGACTGGTCGCCGACCGGGCCGGCCGGGTATTGCCCGCCACAACCCCTGTTGCTCACCGGAGTGCCCCGTCCGTGTCTATGATCGTCGATCGAGTCTCGAGCGTTGCGTTCGATTTGGTCACGAGGCAATGTAAACGCCGACACCAGAAGGGGGACCTGCAGCGATGGGAGGGGCGGATACGGATCGAGCGTCTTCCGCAGTGCATGGTCGTCGGGGCGACGTTCCTTGACTCGGCGGGCGGGTTGACGATGACTTGGTGTGCGTGCAGTCGCCCGCGAGTCGTCTCGTACCGGTCGGTCGAAGCCATGGAAGTCCACAACTGGAACGAGCAGGAGGACGGCCCCGTCTCCGAGGAAGCGATGCGCGAAAAATTCGAGGAGATGGGATACGTCGTTTCGCGTTTCGAGTATTCGCCCGGGACGACCTTTCCAGCGCACACGCACGGCGTCGAGAAGATCGATGCGGTGCTCGAGGGCCGATTTCGCATGACGATGGGGGGGGACGAGGCGATTCTCGAGCGCGGCGACTGGGTCGTCGTGCCAGAAAGCGCCTTGCACACCGCCGAGGTCGTCGGCGATCAGACCGTGGTCAGTCTCGACGCCACCAAACGGTGACGGAGATGTTCACACACAGAGGGCGAGCATCCGGGGACGGGAGTTCGGGCGAGCGTTCGTCGTCGGCGGGACGCCTCGTCGCGGCGATTCTGACGGGCGCGGCGCTGATGCTGACGGCGGCTGCCTGCGAGTCGGCCGAAGGTGCCCGAGGGTCGAATGGCGACGAGTCCGCAGCGGAGACCGACGACGAGAGTTCGACCGACGAGGTCGACGAGTCGGCGAAGAACACCGGGGTTCGTCGGATGGACGAAGCGCCCGAGGGCCTGAAACGGGCGACCTTCGCCGGCGGGTGTTTCTGGTGCATGGAGCCGCCGTTCGAGAAACTCGACGGGGTAAAGGCCGTCGTCTCCGGCTACACCGGGGGAGAGGCGAAGCATCCGACGTACAAACAGGTCTCCTCGGGAAACACCGACCACGCCGAGGCGGTTCGCATCCACTATGACCCCGAAGTCGTCTCCTACGAAAAGCTGCTTCGGGTGTTCTGGCAGAACATCGATCCGACTGCGGAGGGGCGCCAGTTCGTCGACGTCGGTTCCCAGTATCGGACGGCGATCTTCTATCACTCGGAACGGCAGAAGAAACTGGCCGAAGAGTCGAAGGAGGAGCTGGCGAAAAACGGCCCCTTCGATGAGCAGATCGTCACGCCGATTCAGGAGGCGTCGGCATTCTGGCGGGCGGAGAATTACCACCAGGATTTCTACAAAAAGAGTCCGGGCCGCTACAAATCCTACCGGAACGGGTCGGGGCGGGATGCCTTTATCGAGAAACACTGGAGCGACCTCGATCCGGACGACGTCTGGGGGGAGCTCTCCGACGGGAACGAATGAATGGTTCCCCGACGCGCGCCGGGACGAGAAGCAGTCATGCCGAGAGCTGGCGTTTGAGCTGTCTGGCCGCCTCGGCGTAGCCGCCGTCGGCGCCGTCGAGAAAATGCACGTGGTCGCCGTCGCGGTCGTAGACCAGACAGGTCATCACCGCTGCATCGGAGGCGTGCAGGCCGTAGTCGAGTCGGTCTCGAGCGCGCTGATCTCGGAGGAACGACTCCAACTCCTCGCGCTCCTGCCCGGACGTGTCGATCAGCATCTGCAGCGACCCGTCCATCTTTTGAAAATCGGAGTGCTCGATGACCTGGCTCTCGTAGTTCGTCCCGTCGGGGTCGAATAGGCCCGCCTCGAGCGAGCGCATCGTCCGTCCGACGCGGCTGATCGCGGCCAGTTTGAGTTGCTCGAGCGACTCGGAGAGGCCGCCCGGCCCGGCGTTGATCCGGGCCTCGAGGGCCAGCCGGTCGGTGTCGGTCGTCAGTTCCAGTTGCTCGCCCGAGACCGGCGCGAGCTCGTCGGTATCACCGACCTTTTTCGACAGAAATTCGAGCACCCGCCCGTAGGTCTCCAGGCGCTCGCGCCAGTCCGACGCGCGCGACTCGACCAACAGCGCGACGATCTGCCCGCGTCGACTCTCGAGCGGCTCCCACCGGCAGCTGAAGGCGTCGAATCGGTCGTCGAAGACGTCCGAGTGGCGGTCGGCCGGTCCGATCTCGTCGAGGGCGTCGGCCCCGTGTTTGAGGAGCTCTTCGGCTCGCTGGAGGCCTCGGCCCGAAAACATCGCCAGCGAGAGATTCGACGAGAGTTCGTACTGCGCGATGCGGACCGCGCACCCGCGATCCTCGACGGCTTCGACGGGGACGTGGCCCGCGCGGAGCGAGAGGTCGAACGCGGAGTCGGCCATCGTTCTGACGTCGGCCAGGGCCTCTCGGACGTCGTCCCGGCAGTCGGGCGGATGGACCACGGCCGCACCGTCGCCGCCGAAGACGTAGGGCAGCGTGGGGTGGTCGACGGCGTCGAGGGCGGCGACGATGCTGCAGGCGCCGACCGAATTGACCGCGCGGTATCGTCCGGCCTCGATCGCGGCGGTCGAGTCGACGACATCGGTCACGGCGATGCTCCACGAGCTGGGGAGCCGGCGGTATCGTGCGGGGTCGCTGGCATGGCTGAAGTCGTCGAATCCCTCGAGATCATTGAAGAAGTCGCTGAAATCCGTGGTCATCGATACACGCGTTTGACGAGTCCTCGTACGCAGGTTTCGCCGCACCGCAGGCACTTGAACTCGATGCGGTGATGCCATTCGTAGAAGACCTCGCCGTCCTCCTCCCGCTCGATCGAGGTCCATTCCGGAAATTGGCCCTGGATGTTCACCCAGTGGTGCTCGTCGGAGAAGTCGCACGCCTCGGGAAGGTGGTCGCTGCGCCCGCAGGTTTCCGGGATACGACCGGCCTCCTCGTGGCCGGGGACGAGCTGCGTCTCGTCGATCGGTACGCGCCACCAGAGATCCATGGTGTCTGCATCGGGTTGCTGGGGAGAAGCGACTGTGTCGACGCTCGAACGTCCGATGGTTCGGGACGCCTCCAGCGTCGGTCATCGTGGCTGATAATAGCCACCCGGCGGTCCTTCGGAGCCGGTCGCCTTCAGGATCTGGTAGTTCTGGATGCCGAACATGAAGGCGAGCAGGAAGAAGAGAATCGGATCGAAGATCGGCACCACCACCGAAACGACGACCAGTCCGCCCAGGACGACCAGCGAGGCGATGGCCGTGTGTCTCATCGCCTTGCGCCGATCGCCGTACTTCGCTCGCAGTGCGTGGAGGACGACGTGGCCGCCGTCGAGGGGATTGATCGGGATGAGATTGAACAGCGCCCAGACGGTGTTGATCAACCCCATCGTGAACATAAAGCGCGCGAGCAGACCCAGTGAGCCGCCGAGCGAGGTGAACTCGAAACCGGCTGCTCCCTTGTAGATGGCGAGCGCGCCGAACGAGAGGCTCGACAGTAGGAGGCTCGCAAAGGGGCCGGCCAGGCTGATGAGGATCGACTTCCCCGGCGGAGAGCGCTGTCGTCGGTCGTTGATCGTGACCCCCCCGAACCCCTGGAGGACGATTCGGCTTCCCCCGTATCCGAAGTGCTTCATGGCTGCGGCATGGCCGAACTCGTGGAACAGCACGCCGACGAAGAGGGTCGGGGCCCAGATCACCAGGCTCGCCAGTACCGCAGAGAGTCCGTGTGCCTGGGCGTTGATGCCGATGAAGGAGAAAAAAGCGACCAGGGCCAGAAACCACGGCTCCATCTCGATCCGGTGCCCCCGGAAGTCGAAGAGGTGCCAGCTGTTGGAGTCGGTGCGGCCGCGAAACATCTGGGGTCCTCGAAGTTCTGGAGGAAATACTGGAGCGTCGCTGCATCCGGGGGGGACTGACAGTCGAAACGTACGCATTTCGCGTTCACATTCCAGCGGGGGCTCGAAATCGTCAGCAACGCGAGCGGGGGGCGATCCGAAATTCGACGCAACGAATTCACCTCGATCGTCGATCACTGACATGGGGACCCCCGGACGTGCGTCCCGTCGCCCGGACGCCGGCGATCGGCGGCGCGACCCGGGGAGCGCATCAGCAGTCGTCGTCGGGAACCATCTCGGATCGCAGGGAGTCTATCATGCAGCTGGACGTCATGCAGTCGTACGTCGATCTGGTCGAGAGCGGGCAGGGGCTGGACGCCGAGCCATCGGTGCCGTCGGTCCGCCAGTCGGTGGTCGATCTCGTTCGGGTCGCGCACCGGGACGGTCCGCTCGAGCTGGAGGGAGCGTGGCGGCTCGACGCCGGTGCGGCCCGCGAACTGGAGGAACGGACGGGGTACTCTCCGCCCGGCGGGTGGCGCCGGTTGGCGGCGCTTGCGGCCGGCACCGGAGCGTTGCGCGCGAAACGCGAGGCCTTCGAGCCGGACGTCGCCGTCGAGGAGTTGACCGATCGACCGGAGCGGTCCGTCGAGCGGGAGATGATCGAGGCCTTCACCTGCCGGTTGGTGCCACCGACGACCGCCGCGGGGCTGTTCATCTTGCTCCGCCTGCACCCGGCGTGGGGTGTGCACCTGGCCCATCGCGCCCACGGAGGGGAGAGGGCGCCGGACCTCGATCCGCCGGGGTCGTCCGGGTCGGAACGGGGACGGTTGTTTCCGGAGCGTTCGCGTCGGGTGGCCGAGGGGACGGTCTTCGGCGCGATCGCCTGCATCGTCGCGACCCTCCGCGAGCTCGATGCGAATCGCGTCTACGCGGTCGACGGGCTGGCGGACTTCGTCGATGCCGTCTGTCGGTCGATCCGTGCCGGGGCGGAGGACGGGAAGGCCGAGGGGAGTGGGGGCTTGGAGGTCTTCGTCGGAGACGTCGACGCCGATGTCGGAACGTCGACCTGGCGCGTGCTCGATTTCGCAACCGACGATCTGATCGATTCCTTGCTGGTGCCCGCGGGGGCCGGCCGTCGATTCGAGGACGGGACGTTTTGCGTCTTCGAGGGGGCATTCGACGAGGTGGAGGTCGGCGAGTTCGGGCCCGACGAGCAGCTCGAGCGGCTGGTCCGGGAGCTGAGTGACGGCGACGAGTGTCGAGTCGCTTGACGCCGGACCGGACTGTTTGACGGGTCTCCACGCGTGTCCGACATTCAGGGGGACCGTGTGAATCGGAACTGGAGGCGGGACGGGCGGGGCACTCCGTCTTCGCCCGTCCCCCCGTCGGTGGGGCGTGACGAGACTTCGAATGAGACAGGAAGAATGGCTGACGAGTCGCAGACCTTCGAACATCCGGCTGACGGGTCGAAGTACGCCAGTGCCTACATCGCAGGGGTCGGCGGCGGTGCGGCGGTGATGTTGATCGTCGTTCTGGCGTTCGCGACGGTCGGAGTCTCCGGGCCGATGGTCGTCGCGGCCGGCGGGGCGGTCTGGCTGGCCGTGGGGCTGGCGCTGTTCGCGCTGCTGCGGCCCTCGCCGATCGAGGTTCGCCGCGAGGGGGAGGTCGTCTGGATCGACGGCGAGGAGCTGTCGGTCGGCACGGGCGAGGTCCGCGTCGAACAGTCCTCATCT
>JBDGRG010000250.1:0-2379 GCA_042218355.1 Bradymonadaceae bacterium | reverse complement strand
CAACCGGTACAGTCGGGGCCGCCGCAATCGGTGTCCGTCTCCTCCCCGTTGGTCTGGTCATCGGTGCAGCTCGCCGGGATGCAGCTTTCTTCCTCACAGATCTTCGTGCGGCAATCCGAGCTGCGCGTACACGCGCCGCCGGTCTCGCACGGTTCGCAGTCCGGCCCCCCACAGTCGACGTCGGTTTCGTCGCCGTTCGCAACCGAGTCCTCGCAGTCGGGCGGTGCGCACGTACCGCTCTCGCAGACGCCCGACGCGCAGTCGTCGTTCTCGCGGCACGATCCACCGGCCGCACATCCCTCGCATTCCGGTCCTCCGCAGTCGACGGCGGTCTCCTCGCCGTTCTGGATCTCGTCGCTGCAAGTGGGTGTTCGACACGTTCCTTCACGACACGAACCGGTGGCGCAATCAGTGTGCTCGGAGCAGTTGCGACCCTCGCGGCATCCGGCACAGTCGGGCCCACCGCAATCGACGTCGGTCTCCGAACCGTTTTTCACTCCGTCGTCACACGACGGAGCCGCACACGTCCCGCCGGAGCACATCCCGGAGTCACAATCGGCGTTCGATGTGCACTCCACGTCTGGCCCGGCGTCGAATCCGGGCCGCGAGGTCGGCTCGGAGTTGCAGGCGACAGTCGTGGTCAGTGCCACCCCGCCGACGAGGACGAAGGGGACGATCGGTACGTGCAGCGCACGGTCGGACATCGTGTCGAGCCTCTCGGTTGCCCGATTGGTGGTGAATGTGCGCGAACGGTATCAGACCGGCTGCACGCGCCACAACCGGGGACGGTCGGCCGGTTGCACACGAGGGAGACGGACAGCGACGGTCATCGGAGTCGTTGGAGCGGGGATGCTCTGGCTTCAGGGACGGCGCGGCGACGGGATTGCAACTCGCGCGTCGTTGTCGAACCATCCCCGAACGCGGTGGGCAATCTCGACCAGAGAGGAGTTTGGCGTCGTGCAGCGCGTGATGTTTGCGACCCTCGGGCGCGACTCGGGGGTCGTCCGTTCGATCGTCTTCGCAGTCGAGGAACTCAACCCGGATCGACTCGTCTTGCTCGCCTCGAGTGCCTCGCGCGAGGACCGAGGCCGTGCGGTCGTCGAGGCGCTGACCGGACCCGACGACGGCGAGAGCGATGAAGGGCTCGAGCTGGCCGACGCGCAGATCGATGTCGAATCCGGAACCTATGCCGGACTGTCGATTTCCTTCCCCGGTGGCGACGAGCTGGATCGGACCGACGACGCCGAGGCACTGCAGATCGCCTACCGCGAGATCATCCGCGACGAGCTAGCACCGGACACGGTCCGGGCCGAGCACGCGGTCGCGGACTTCACCGGCGGCACGAAACCGATGAGCGCAGCCCTGTACGCCGCCGCGTACTCGGCGGACGTGCCGCTGCTGAACTACGTGACCGGGGAACGCGACGACGAGGGAGAAGTCGTCGGCGGGACGGAGCGGACCCATCAGGTGCGAGCCCGGCGGCTGTCGGTGCGCGATACCCTCCGCGAGGCGCATCGACTGTTTCGCAGCGGCGACTATCGTGCGGCGTACCGGCGGGCAGAGTCGACGTCGGCGTGCCCCGACATGTTGCTCCCGTACGCGGGGGACGCCCGGGCGCTGTTGTCGGTGGCGGGTCGCGCCCTCGACGCCTGGAGTCGCTTTCGGTTCGACGAGGCGCTCGACCAATTCCAGCGGCTCGGCGACGACCAGGTCGTCGGCGCGCAATTCGTCGGCGAGCGTTTCGTGACCAAACACCGGCGGAACGGCATTCAGCGCCATCTCCATCGGGCGCGAGAGCAGCAGTCCGACGACGATCCTTCGTACGTGGGACTGGCCGCGGACCTCGCCAACAATGCCGACCGAGCGGCCGAGCGAGGTGCTCATGACGACGCGATCGCGCGGCTGTACCGAGCGATCGAGTACCTCGGGCAAGTCCAGCTTTGGCGCGAGTACGAACTGTCGACCTCGGAGTTTCCGGCGGAGCTGTTGCCGGACCGGGCAGATACGGAGGAGGAGTTCGTCAGCATCGGACTGCGCGATGCCTGGGAGTTCCTCGCCGAGGAGGGCGAGCCACTCGGCGAACTCTGGAGGGAGCTCGACGAACGCGAGGCCTTCCGTACGGCGATGTACCAGCGCAACCACTCGCTGCTGGCACACGGCTTCCAGCCGGTCGACCCCGAGTATGTCGAGACACTGCGGCGGGCAGTCGACCAACTGGGTCGCGAAGGGTGGGGCGAGGATCGGTGGGAGGAGCTGCTCGAGCGGACGGCGTTTCCGTCGATCGACGGATTGGACGTCTGATCGGCGCGGGCTGCCGGCCGACGGTCGAGCTCGATCGAGTTTGAAACGCGTCTCGCCGTTCGACCATCGAGAACCCCG
>JBDGRG010000025.1:4219-21101 GCA_042218355.1 Bradymonadaceae bacterium | reverse complement strand
TCGAGACGGCGTCCCGCTTGACCCGCGTGGTCGACGGACTCGAGTTGCAGGCGGCCACCGCTCCGACAACGACGAGCAACGCGAAGATCGAAGACGACCGCCGGCCGAAACACCCAGACATCGTATTCCTCGTCGCTGACCGTCGCGTTGACAACCGTTCGAAGACCAGGGCTCGACGTCCCTCGTCGAACCGGTCACCTGCTGGCAGCGCAGATGCGTTTCAAAAATCCGAACACGACGGTCAATGTTTCAGATCGTATTCCATTTTTCAAAGGGAACCTCGCGGCCGAAAGAGCCATTTTCGATCGAGCACGCGCCAATTCGACCGGGCTTCAAGACACTACGGATCCGAGCCATTCTCTGGCCCCGGCGACGAATCGACGACGGGCGTATTCGTGAGCCACTCCGGAATCGGACTTCACCCACAAAAAAAAGTGCAGGCCCGGACAGGCGGACCTGCACTTCGGTCAACCCCTCTCGGGGCCGGTGAGCGACGCGTTTACAGCCCACCCTCGTCGACGGTCGTGCCGGCATCGTACGCGTCACGGATCAGGTCCAACTTGGCGGCGATCGTCTCCATGTCCTTCCGCATGGCGCGCGCCGCCTGGTCGGAGTCCCGGAACCGCTCGGCCAGCGAGCAACTCACCTCGCTGGGTTTCGCCTCGCCGGCTGCGAGCTTCCGCTTGCAGTTCAGCTCCTTCGCCCACTGAACCAGTTCGTACGTGATCGACCGACCGTTGTTGGCCTTGATCGCCACGTACTTTCGGTTGCTTGCGGGGTGGACGAAGGTCGCCTTTGCCTCGGGCTTCAGATCCTCGGGCAGTGCTCGCTTGCCCTTTTCCGTGGTCCACACGGCGAGGTAGTCGCTCATGTCCACCTCGTTGTCCTCCCAGGTCGAGTACTGGTAGAGGCTGTAGATCATCATGTTCAGCCGCTGGTCGAAGCTGATCGAGTTCTGGACTTTCTTGAGGTTGTCCGGTCGCTTCTGCTGCTGCGTGTTGTCCAGAAACTCCGACTCCTTCAAATCGACGACCTGCCAGGGGTAGAACTTCGCCTTGTCGGCATCCTGCGGGCTGCTCGTCAGCTTCGCCCCGCCGCCGAACTGCGAGTAATCGCCCAGGATGGTTCCCTTGAGGAACCCGTAGAGCTTGTCCGGCCAGACGGTCCAGTAGCTGATGTTGAACGCCCGCATGTCCGTCAGGAACCGCGCCAGGTAGAACTGCGCGCCCATCTCGAACATCCGACTCGAGGCGAGCAGCTTGTCGATGTACGTCCCGGCACGGTTGATCCGGAACGTGTACTCGTCGGTGTAGTCGTAGCCGAAGAACTGCGCCTCACCCTGGGGCAGGAAGATGCTGTCTTCCTTGCACGTCTCCGGGTTGGCTTTCGGCACGCCCGCCGCCTGGAAGGCATCGTCGGGCAGGTAGACGCCGTCGGCGTCCATCGACTGACCCTGGACCGAGAACGTCGGCGGCAGCTTCCCTTCGTACTTGCAGTACCGACCCGGTTTCGGCTGGGTCATCAGCTTGGCGTAGAAGTTCAACCCCAGCTTTGCCGCGCGCTTGAGATTGGCGTACTTGGAGGGCAGCTGGCCGACCGACAGCTCCTTCAGGCTCGTCCCGTACTTCGCAAACAGCGCATCAAAGAACGAGAAGTAACGGAACGGTGTGTCCGCTCGCGAGATCGTCCCGATCAGGTCCTGGGCGTACGAGCTGATGACGGAGTTGTACCGCGAGGCTCCGATCTCGTAGCCGCGGTAGCGCTGGAACGGCTGGAGGAACTCGAACTTCTCGAAGGCGTATTTCAGCACTTCGACCTGGTTCGAGCCCCAATCGAACGTGTCACAGCCGAGCCGCCGCCCCTCGTACTCGTCCGAGCAGAAGCGGTAGTCGATCGTCCGGATCGTCTTCAGCTTGTCCGACGGCTTGTTCGTCACGCCGTTGTCGACGTCCTTCTCGATCGTCTTCGCGTTCTGCTTGAGTACCTGTCGGCGGTGCTTGATCGCCTCGCTGATGCTCACCCACTTTCGACCGTTGAGAATCCGATCGATGCCTCGCTTGACGCACTCCTCTTGCAGCTCGCCGTTCTTCTTGCACGGCTCGCCGAACGGACCGACGTCTTTGTCGCCGAACAGCCGCGGCAGCTCCGTGTAGTGCACGAAGCCCCGGCTCAAGTCATTGGCGACGTCGGGATTGAACGGTACGTCCTTCTTCCACATCTGGATGTGACGGCCGTAAGCAAAGTTGATCGCCGCCTTGTCCCACTTCCCGAGCCCGGCGAACCGTCCGGTGAAGTCAGCCGTGTAGTCCATCACGCTCGCCAGCCGGAACTCCGCCTGGTTGACGTAGTCGATGTTCTTCCGATCCCGGATCGCCTCGGCCAGTTCCGGTCCCGCCGAACGCGCCTCCTCGGCCGACAGCTCGCCGTCCTGGCACTCGGGCGCGTTTTTCTTGCAGTCCAGCTTGGCCTTCTGAATCTCCCAGAACTCGTCGTGGTAGTTCAGCGCGTCGAGGCTGGCCGAGAAGTTGTGCCGCAGACCCAGCGTGTGCCCGACCTCGTGGATCTGGGTGCCGAACATGATGTTCTTCTTCAGGAAGTCGACGATTTTCTGTCGATCCTTCCCGCGGAAGTGTTTGGCGACGCCGGTGTAGAGCGCCAGGTTCTGGACCATCTTCTGGCCACTCTGCGCGGAGAAGACGCTGTGGCGCTGGAGCAGATCCTGCTGCCGCTCCATCCGCTGCTCCATCAGCTGCGGGGCATTCAGCGCCAGGTAGGCCTGGTGCATCGCCTCACTGCCGATCACGTCGGTCGCACTCCGCCCGTCGGACTTCTTCCCCGAGGAGGACGTGAGCTTGCCGATGTTCTTGCGCTCGGCCGCCAGCGACTTCACCGCCCGCCGGAACATCGGATTCGACATTCGGCGCTCTTTGATCTTCGGCTGCTCGAGAAACTTGATCGCGTCGGTGTTCGGCGTATCCGCCTTCGCCGAGGCGGCGACCGACCGATCCATCACGTTCTTCAGCTCGGAGGGGGACATGCCCAGTCGATCGTAGATCGTGTGGAACTGCTTCGGGACCGACGTCTGACCCGTCGGAGCCGACTCGAATTGCTCGCCGATCTCGATGCGGTCGATCGGCGCACGGTCGAGCGAGGTCGGTGTCAGACCCTGCTGGGTACTCCCCGTACTCCCATTCCCCCGATTCCGGTCCGCACGGAAGTCGTCGCCGGTCGTCTTCCCCTTTTTGGCCATCCGCTGATGGACGTGGCTCCCTCGCTGGATCTCCTTCCGGCTGATCTCGCCGTTCATGTACTGAATCAGATCGGCCCCGTAGTTGGAATACGACCCGAGCAGGCGGCCCGCAAAGTTCGCCGCCGCCGAGACGATCTCCCCCGTCTTGGGGTCCGTCGACGCCGGCCCGTACCCGAGCCAGCCGATGTTGAAATCGCGGATGTACGTGAAATAGCTGTGCCGGATGTCCCCGAGTCGCTGCCAGGTGAATCGAGCCTCCTCGTTGCCTCGATTGGCAGTTGCCCATTCGAGCTCCGAGCAAAGCTCCTTCCGCTCCTTGATCGGAAGATCCCACAGAGCCGACACCATCTGCTGGCCCGAGCCGCTCTGTCCGGCGAATTCCGAGAAGATCGCCGACGGCGAACGGCGGTCCGCCCCCCGTTTCCCGCCGTGGTTCTTCTTCCACTCGACCAGCTTGCTCGGATGACAGCTGTTCTTCTTGATGACGTACATCTGGCCGTGGTCGTGGCCCGACTGCTTGAGGTCCTCTCGAATCTTCTGTCTGGCCCCCTTCGAGGCCTCGCCGTATTTGCCCAGCGCGGCCGCCTCGACCAGCGCCCCGTCCCAGGCCTGCTCGACCCACTCGGCGACCTGAAACAGATCCTTCGGATAGCCGACGTTCAGGTGGTAGACGACCGGCTCGGGCGTGCGCGCACTGTAAGGGATGCGGTTGCCCTGGTCGTCGTAGGCCGTCTCCCAGATGTTCCACCGGTTGACGTACTGTTTCCGCCCGCTCTCGTAGGTGTGACGGGCCTCGCTCCACGTCGCGGCCTTCGTCCGGAAGTACCCGAACCGCTCGAAGACGTCGAACGACGCCTCGGAGCAGGACTCGCGCGGCTCCCGCTTGTTGTCCCGGCGAACCCACGACTTGACCGGACCGGTACACTGCGTCGACACGAAGTTGTCGTTGCCGGCGTCCTGACTGTCCGTGCTGGTCGACCGCATGATCTTGTTTCCACCCTTCTTCGTGGGGATCGGAACGTCGTCGCGGTAGACCATCGGCTCGTAATCCTGCTTCTCCGGCACCTTCATGAACGCACTGCGGACCTTCGCGACCGTCGACTCACAGTGCCACAGGCTATCCCCGCTGAAATTCGTCAGACAGGAGTAAGCATCCGGATCGAAGACGTACTCGGTGACCGTCTCGACGTAATCCTTGGAAATCCGCGTCCGGTAAGGGTTCCGCCGGCCATTGGTCTGCGGGGTCGCCCGCTTCTTGTTCGCCGCCGCCTTCGGCGACATCGCCCCGAGCCCGTCGCCCCACGACATCAGCGAGCTGACCAGATTCGTCGACCAATCCACGCGCATGTACTCGCGCTTGTACCAGGGACGGTCCGACTTGTTCTCGCGGATGACGTTGGTCGGCTCGCCCGTCTTCGGATTGTACTTTCGCTGGACGTCGAAGTGACTCTTGATCGGGAACGCAGCGACGATGCCCAGATCCTTGTGGTCCTCGCCGTCGACCTGCTCGGTCAACCCCTCGACCGGCTCGACCGTCGCCCGGGCGTAGAGGACGTCCTTGTGGATCTCCCATTTGATCCGCTTCATCTTCCGGTTCTGCAGCGCCGTGAAGACCGGCCGCTGGCCGCGATACGGCCGCCCCGTCACCACCCCTTTCACACCCGACTCCCCCCCCGGCGTCGTGTCGACGACGGTCTGCTGGAAATACCACTCCCCGCTGTCCTTGAAGACGGACTTCTTGATCTTGTCCGGCTGGGTGCGGTCGATATCTCCGACGTCCTGCGCACATCCGGCCGCCAGGAGCAGACCGACCAGCCCGAGGACGGAGGCGAACCGCGCAAAGAGTGAGCGTGTCATCGTTGGTCCTCGTCGAGAGTCGAGCGATTGTTTCGCAGGCACTCTCCGAAACCGGCCGGAATCAGCGACCGAGCGGCCGTGACGGACGATGTCAGTCGTACGTCCCGATTCGGGAGCGCAAAGCGTCGTTGGTTACCGTGCGGTCACGTCGATGCGTGTCGGCACCGATCTGTTCCATGCAAACCACGTACCGAAAGCTCCCTTACACCGCAAACGGACCGGCGCCGCGACGTCTCTGAACCGCACCATCGGTAGATCCCACGACGGGCGGCCGTCAACGCCGGTGGCGGCTTGGGCGAGAAAGTCCGCTGCGATATCGGTCCTCCAGCGGACGACGTTCCCCGACGGACGCGCCCGCTTGACCGTGGATGAGGGACCGCTATTGTACGGAACGTGCGGAGTCCGGACCGGTGCTGCAGTCCGGTTCGCCCGACCGCGGCACATCCCCGTCGTCCGCGGAGGCTCCCGACTCCGATCCCCGCGAGTGGTCCCTCTTCCTTTCGCTCGGGACGGACCTCGCGACTTCTCGCTCCCATCGCCGAACGCCACGGAGACGACCGCCGTGACCAAGACACCCGACCCCGACGACTCGTCCGACCGCCCGCGCACCGAACTGTCGGGCTGGAATCGCGCTTACATCGAGACACTCTTCGAGAGATACAAACAGGACCCCGACGCGGTCGACTCGAGCTGGAAGGCCTTCTTCGATCGCTACCTCGACACCGACCGGCCCGCCAGCCGGGCGCCCGCGTTCGAGCGGCGCAGCATCTTCGAGTCCGACGGCGCCCCCGCACCGACCACCGCCCCCGCGCGGTCGACCGGCCCCGAACCCGTCCCCGAGGACGAGATCGAGGGGGGGTTCGTCGAACCGCTGGACCGCTCGCAGGCCTTCGCCTCGCGCGTGCAATCCCTCATCCACGCCTATCGACTGCACGGCCATCTGGTCGCCGACATCGACCCGCTGGGACGGGACCGACCGCGGAGCCACGAGCAGCCGCGGCTGAGCGAAGACGGTCGGATGGATCCCGAACTCGATCCGGCCGCCCACGGCATCTCCGAGGACGACCTCGACGCCCGCGTCTATTGCGAGGGGCTGTTTCCCGAGTCTCGAGAGGCGACGCTGCGCGAGGTCGTCGATCGGATGTCCGACCTGTACTGCGGGCCAGTCGGCGTCGAGTATCAGAACATCCCCGTCACCCGGCGGCGCGACTGGCTTCGCGAACAGATCGAGGAGGCGAACTACGCCCCGATCGACGGCGCCGAGCAGAAGCGCTCGATCCTTCGCCAGCTGATCGAGACCGAGGGGTTCGAGCAATTTCTCCACCAGAAGTACATCGGCGCCAAGCGATTCGGCATCACCGGGGGCGACACGCTGATCCCCATGCTCGACGTCCTCTTCGACGAGCTGGGCCGCCGGGAGGCCGAGGAAGTCGTCATCGGCATGGCTCACCGGGGTCGGTTGAACGTCCTCCACAACATCATGGAGAAACCGGCCGAACTGATGTTCTCGGAGTTCGAGAACGACCCCGAGCCGGAGGTCTTCTTCGGCAGCAGCGACGTCAAGTACCACATGGGGTACTCCAGCGACTATCAGACCGCCAGCGGTGACGAACTCCATCTGTCGCTGTGCTTCAACCCCAGTCACCTGGAATTCGTCAATCCCGTCGCCCTGGGCCGCGCCCGGGCCAAACAGACCCGAAAGGGACTGCCGGAGGCCCGTCGGTCGACGGTCCCGCTGCTGCTCCACGGCGACGCCGCCTTCGCCGGCGAGGGAATCGTCCAGGAGACCCTCAACCTCGCCCGGCTGGACGGCTTCACCGTCGGCGGCACCATCCACGTCGTCATCAACAACCAGCTCGGCTTCACCACCGAACCCGACGACGGCCGCTCGACGACCTACGCCACCGACGTCGCCCAGATGCTCGAGGTGCCGATCTTCCACGTCAATGCCTGGGATCCCGAGGCCTGCATCCGCGTCGTCAAGCTGGCCGCCCGCTACCGACAGCGGTTCCAGGAAGACGTCATCATCGACTTCGTCTGCTACCGCAAACACGGCCACAACGAGGGGGACGAACCCCGCTTCACCCAGCCCGAAATGTACGACCGGATCGACGACAAACCCCCACTGTACGAATCCTACGCCGCCCAGCTCGTCGAGGAGGGGATCGTCGACGAAGACGAGGTCCAGCAGCGGTGGGACGAACAGTGGGAGGCATTCAACGACATCTACGACGAGATCCACGAGTCGCCGCGCATCCCCGAGATCGACTCGCTCGACGGGCTCTGGCAACCCTACGAAGGCGGGGTCGTCGACGGCATCGGCGACATCGACACCACCGTCGACCGCGAGCGACTCGAAACCCTCGGCCGCGAACTGGCGGAGGTTCCCGACGACTTCACCCCCCACCGCACGCTGAGCCGCCTGCTCGACCAGCGCGAGGAGATGGCGGCCGGCGAACGTCCCATCAACTGGCCTTTCGCCGAAGCGCTGGCCAGTGCCAGCGTGATCACCGAGGGGCACCCCTTCCGCCTGTCGGGGCAGGACTCGATCCGCGGAACGTTCAGCCACCGACACGCGGCGCTGTTCGACAACGAGACGGGCGAACCGTACTGGCCTGCGCGGAACCTCTCCGACGCATCGGCGCCGTACGAGGTCTACAACAGTCCGCTGACCGAGGCGGGCGTACTCGGGTTCGAGTACGGCTTCAGCATGGACTATCCCGACGGCCTCACCCTCTGGGAGGCTCAGTTCGGCGACTTCGCCAACGGCGGTCAGGTCATCGTCGACCAGTTCATCAGTTCGGCCGAGGACAAATGGGACCGGCTGAGCGGGCTCGTCATGCTGCTGCCCCATGCCTACGAGGGACAGGGGCCGGATCATTCGAGCGCCCGGCTCGAGCGCTATCTCCAGCTGTGCGCCGAACACAACATGTTCGTCTGCAACCTCACCGAACCGGCCCAGTACTTCCACGTCCTCCGCCGCCAGCTGCACGCCGATGTCCGCAAACCGCTGGTCATCATGACGCCCAAGAGCCTCCTCCGCCACGAGGACGCCACGTCGACGCTGGACGAACTGGCCGACGGCGAGTTCCGTCGGATCATCCCGGAACAGCGCGAGTCCATCGACCCGAACCAGGTCCGCCGTGTGCTGCTCTGCTCGGGCAAGGTCTACTACGATCTGCTCGACCATGCCCGCGAACACGAGATCGACGATGTCGCCATCGTCCGCGTCGAACAGCTCTACCCCCTCGATCAGGAGGCGCTGAAAGCCGCGGTCGAACCCTTCGACGCCCGAGAGGATCTGGTCTGGGTGCAGGAGGAGCCCCGCAACATGGGGCCGTGGTTCTACATGTACCCGGAGTTGCGCGGGCTGTTCGACGAGGAGCCGCTGTACGCCGGGCGCGTCCCGAGCGCCAGCCCCGCGACGGGCTCGAAGGACAGCCACAAGATCGAGCAGAAGAAACTGCTCGAGCGGGCCTTCGAAGCCGTCATCACCGGCGACCACTTCGGACTGTCGCGACCGGCCGATCCCGATTGAACGGGCTCGAGCCGCTCGCACCGTCGCGAATCGACGACTCGGTCGGACTGCTACGAGACCGCTCGACGGCTCGAACGGCGCAACCGCTCGATCGCTTGACAGCGAACCCGACCCGCTGGTTTACGTCGCGATCGAACCCGTGATCGACGCCCCGGGGCGCACGTCTCCGACGACCGATGTTTGTTCTCCGACTCTCGCCACCGACGTACCGATGACTGTCTCCGTCGAAGTGCCCGAACTGGGCGAGTCCGTCACCGAAGCGATCATCGCCAGCTGGGAAAAGAACGAGGGCGATTACGTCGAACGGGACGAGCTGATCGCCGAGCTCGATACCGACAAGATCAGCGTCGACGTGCCGGCGCCCGAATCGGGCGTCCTCACCTCGATCAAGTACCAGGTCGACGACGAGGTCGCCGTGGGCGAAGTGCTCGCCGAGATCGACACCGACGCCGAGGCCCCGGCCGACGCCGAGACGACCGACGAAGCAGCCTCCGAGAAATCGACCGGGTCGGACCAGACTGAGGAGGTCGAAGCGGGCGAGACCGGCTCGGCCGAGACCACCGGAGCCGACCTCTCTCCCGCCGTCCGGCGGCTGGTCGACCAGCACGACCTCGATCCCGCCGACATCGAGGGGACGGGCCCCGGCGGCCGGATCAAGAAGGGAGACGTCCTCGACCACCTCGAGCAGGAGGGCGGCGAGGTCGACGCCGAATCCTCCGCTCCCGAGTCCGCCCCGTCGTCGGCCGAACCGCCCGAGACGCTGGTCGACCGACAGACCCGCGACACCGCCCCCGATCAGCTCGAGGAGCGGGTCCAGATGAGCTCGCTTCGACAGACCATCGCGGACCGTCTGCTCGACGTGAAAAACGAGACCGCGATGCTGACGACCTTCAACGAGGTCGACATGTCGAGGGTCATCGACTTGCGCGAACGCCATCGAGAGCGCTTCCAGGACGAGTACGACACGAAGCTCGGCTTCATGTCGTTCTTCGTCAAAGCGGTGATCGACGCGCTGAAGCGCTACCCGGACGTCAACGCCGAGATCGACGGCGACGAGATCGTCTACAAGAACTACTACCACATCGGCGTGGCCGTCGGCGGGCCCGAGGGGCTGGTCGTCCCCGTCATCCGCGACGCCGATCAGCTGAGCTTCGCCGACACCGAACTCGCCATCCAGCAGAAGGTCGACAAGGTCTACGACGGCAGTCTGAGTCTCGACGACCTGCAGGGCGGTACGTTCACGATCAGCAACGGCGGGATCTACGGGTCGATGCTCTCGACGCCGATCCTCAACCCGCCCCAGAGCGCCATCCTCGGGATGCACAACATCGTCGACCGGCCCGTCGCCGTCGACGGCGAGGTCGAGATCCGACCGATCATGTACCTCGCGCTCAGCTACGACCACCGCGTGATCGACGGCAAAGAGGCAGTCTCGTTCCTCAAACGCATCAAGACCTGCATCGAGGAGCCCGAGCGGATGCTCTTGGAGGTGTGAAGTCGTCAGTCGACAGTCTTCAGGTCACAGGCTGGGGCATGCGCAGCGGCGGGTGTCACGTCTGACCCGGGGCAGATCGCTCCCTCAAATCGAAGGGGCGACGAACGTCGGCTCGCACTGACCCGTCGGCATAAACGACCGTTTTCAGCTCGACGGTGAGTGACGTGCGCAACCACGAAGACTTGAAGGCGTTCACACTCGCCGACGACCTCACAGCATTGACGTACCGAATCACAGAGAACTTTCCGCAGCGAGAGACCTTCGGACTCGCGGCTCAAATTCGAAAATCTGCCGTCTCGGTACCGTCGAATATCGTCGAGGGATGCGCGCGGAGTTCCGAGCCAGAATTCATCCGGCATCTTGAAATTGCTTACGGTTCTGCCAAGGAACTTCAGTACCAAGTTTCCCTCGCACATCGCCTCGGTTACATAGGCGACGACGAGTACAGAGAGTTTGAAGACCACTGCGACGAAACTCTGCGGGTACTGGTCGGGCTGATTCAGGCCCTCCGTGACTAACAACTGCAGACTTATGACTGCAGGCTTACGACTGACGACTGACGACTTACGACTGAAGACTTACGACTGAAGACTTACGACTGACGACTTACGACTGACGACTGGAGACTCCGATGTATGACCTGGTGGTAATCGGAAGCGGCCCCGGCGGCTACATCGCGGCGATTCGCGCCGCCCAACTCGGCATGGACGTCGCCTGTGTCGAGAAGTACTCGACCTTCGGCGGGACCTGCCTGAACGTCGGCTGTATCCCCAGCAAGGCACTGCTCGAGTCGAGCCACAAGTTCGAGGAGGCGCAGTCCGACTTCTCCGAGCACGGGATCCAGTTCGAGGGCCTCGATCTGGATCTCGACGCGATGATGGGCCACAAGTCGGAGGTCGTCGACAGCCTGGTCAAGGGAGTCGGCTTTCTGTTCGAGAAGAACGGCGTCGACGGCATCCACGGCCACGCGACGATCCGGGATCCGAACACCGTCGAGGTCGACGGCGAGGACGGTACGCGGACGCTCGAGACCGAGCGGATCGTCGTCGCCACCGGCTCCAAGCCCGACGCGCTCCCCGGCGTCGAGTACGACGACGAGTACATCGTCGACTCGACCGGTGCGCTGGCGTTCGACGAGGTCCCCGACCGGCTGGTGGTCGTCGGCGGCGGATACATCGGCCTCGAGATGGGCTCGGTCTGGAACCGACTCGGGTCGGACGTCACCGTGTTGGAATTCCTGCCCCGCATCCTGTCGGGGATGATGGACGCCGACATCGCCAAGAAGGCCCGGACGCTGTTCGACAAACAGGGATTGGACTTCGAACTCGAATCCGAGGTCACCGGAGCGGAAGTCGACGGCGGCGCGGGTGAAGTGACGGTCACCTACAGCGACCGCACCGCCGAGGATGGCAGCGAGCAGAGCATCGTCGCGGACCGCGTGCTCGTCGCAATCGGCCGACACCCGTACACCGAAGGACTCGGCCTCGAGGAGGTCGGCGTCGAAACCGACGACCGAGGCTTCATCCCCGTCGACGAGGACTACGAGACGAACGTCGACGGTATCCACGCCATCGGAGACGTCGTGCCCGGCCCGATGCTCGCTCACAAGGCCGAGGACGAGGGCGTGGTCTGCGTCGAGCGGATGAACGGGATCGCCTCGCACATCAATTACGACGCGATCCCCGGCGTGGTCTACACACACCCCGAGCTGGCCGCGGTCGGCCGCTCGGAGGACGAACTCGAGGAGAGCGGCGTCGACTACAACAAAGGTCGATTCGATTTCCAGGCGAACGGCCGCGCTCGCGCACTCGCGGACACCGACGGCTTTGCGAAGGTGCTGGCTCACGCCGAGACCGACCAGATCCTCGGGGCTCAGATCATCGGCCCGCAGGCCGGCGACCTGATCGCCGAACTGGCCGTCGGCATGGAGTTCCACGGCAGTTCAGAGGACATCGCCCGTTCGTCGCACGCCCACCCGACGCTGTCGGAGGTCGTGAAGGAGGCCGCGCTCGACGTCACCGGCGACCCGCTGAACGCATAGAGCCGTTGGGCCGTTGAGCCGTTGGGCCGTTGAGCTACGACCGCACGACCATGGCCGTGTGGAACGTGGAAGTTGCTGAGATGCTCAGATGCTGAGATGCTGAGTTACATTCCCACGACCATTGCCGTGCGGAACGCAGTAGTCGCTGAGATGCTCGGATGCTGAGATGCTAAGTTACAGTCGCACGACCATTGCCGTGCGGAGCGGAACGGCAGTTCCGAAGCGTTCGGGGTTCGAGCGTAGACCCAGCTTCCAGCTCGTGTCGGGGCGCGGGCCCGCTGTCGGGCCGTTGAGCCGTTGAGCTGTTGAGCTGTTGAGCTACAACCGCACGACCATTGCCTCGCGGAGCGGGTCGGCATATTCGAGGCGCCGGACCGTCCTCCGGTTGTGCGGTCGTGCGACCGTGCGATTGTAGGCCCAATAGCCCAATCGCCGAGGCCGAGTGTAAACGAGGCCGAAATTGCCCAATTGCCGGGGCCGACCACCGGGAGGCCCCATTGCCGAGGCCGAGTGTAAACGAGGCCGGAATGGCCCAATGGCCGGGCCGACCACCGGGAGGCCCCATCGCCGAGGCCGAGTGCACACGAGGCCGAAATCGCCCAATTGCCGGGCCGAACACAGTGAGGCCCGATTGCCGCAGCCGTGCGAAGCGAGGCCACCATGTCCAACCCCTTCCGACGCGATCCCGACACCGACTTCGAGCCCGCCGACGCACTGAGCGAGGATCAGGCCCGCCGGCAGATCGAACAGCTCCGAGAGGCGATCGAGTTCCACGACCGACGCTACTACGTCGACAACGACCCGGTCGTCTCGGACCGCGCGTACGACACGCTGTTCCGGCGTCTCGAGACGCTGGAGGACGAGTGGCCACAGTTCGACTCCGAAACCTCCCCGACCCGACGCGTCGGCGCCGAACCGGTCGACGAACTCGAGGAGGTCGAGCACACCTCCCCGATGCTCAGCCTCGATGCGGCCTTCGACCGCGAGGAAATCGCGGAGTTCGACGACTACCTCCGCCGCCAGCTCGAGGGGGTGCACGAGATCGAGTACTTCGCCGAACCGAAGTTCGACGGCCTCTCGATCGAGGTGGTCTACGAGAACGGTGAGTTCTCGAGGGCCGCCACTCGCGGCGACGGCTACGCCGGCGAGGACGTCACGGAGAACGTCAAGACGATCCGCTCGGTGCCGATGCATCTCGACGACGCCGACCGAGCTCCCGACCTGCTCGCGGTGCGCGGCGAAATCTACATGTCCCGCTCGGGCTTCCAGGAGTTGAACAAACGGCGGATCGAACGGGGCGACGACGCCTTCGCAAACCCGCGCAATGCCGCGGCGGGCACCATCCGGCAGCTCGATCCGCGCGTCGTCGACCGCCGCCCGCTGGACGTCTTCTTCTACGACCTCCTCGACGCCTCGCACTCGCCGTTCGCCTCGCAGACCGAGGTCCGCGAGGCCTTCGACGAGTTCGGTCTGCGGCTCGACCCGCACGCCGCGCACTGCGAGACGGTCGAGGAGGTCGCCGACTTCTGGGACGAGATTCACGACCAGCGCGAAGACCTCGACTACGAACTCGACGGCGTCGTCGTGAAGGTCGACGACTTCGACCTCCGCGAGCGACTCGGGGTCCGCTCGCGAAGCCCACGCTGGGCGATCGCCTGGAAGTTCCCCGCCCAGAAGGAGGTCACCACGCTGTCGGACATCGCGATCCAGGTCGGCCGGACCGGCAAGCTGACCCCGGTGGCACTGCTCGACCCGGTCGATGTCGACGGGGTGACCGTCAGCCGCGCGTCGCTCCACAACATCGAGGAACTACACGACAAGGACGTCCGGCCGGGCGACACCGTTCGCATCCAGCGCGCCGGCGACGTCATCCCCGAGGTCGTCGAGCGCGTCGAGACCGACGGCGAGCGGGACGATCCCTTCGAGATGCCCGACCGGTGTCCGGTCTGCGACACGGAGGTCGTCCGCGAGGGCCCGCTCCACTATTGCCCCGCCGGGCTGGCCTGCCGGGCGCAACTCGAGGGCCATCTGGTCCACTACGGGTCGCGCGGCGCGATGGACATCGAAGGGCTGGGCGAAAAGACCGTCGCGCAACTCGTCCACACACAGCTGGTCGAGGCACTTCCCGATCTCTACGAACTGTCACCCGAAGACCTGATGGAGCTCGAATTGTTCGCCGAGAAGTCGGCGAACAACCTCTGCGAGGCCATCCAGGAGGCGACGTCCCCTCGGCTCGACACGTTTCTCTTCGCTCTGGGGATCCGCCATGTCGGCGATCACGTCGCCGAACTGATCGCCGAGCACTTCCTGGAACTCGCCGCGGTCCGCGAGGCCTCGGTCGCGGACCTCGAGGAGATCGACGGGATCGGCCCGGAGATCGCACGCAGCGTCAGCGAGTTCTTCGACGACGAACAGAACGCCCGAGTCGTCGACCGTCTGCTCGAGGTCGGCGTCGAGGTCGAACCGATGCCCGACCCGGACGAGCAACAGCAGCCGCTGGAGGGATTGAGATTCGTCTTCACCGGTGCGCTCGACGGGCACACCCGCGCGGAAGCACAGGAGGCCGTCGAGGCGCTGGGGGCCCGGTCGACCTCGAGTGTCAGCGGCGTGACTGATTATCTCGTCGCCGGAGAGAACCCGGGGAGCACGAAACTGGGCGACGCCGAGGAGGAGGGCGTCGAGATCCTCGACGAGGAGGGGTTCGAAGCGTTGCTCGAGGAGGCCTAGGACGTCTGCCGATCAGACGCTCAACTCGATGTCGCGCATGTCGACACCGGCGACGACCTCGAACTCCTCGCCGCTCTGTTCGACCGCGACCGAACGTGGGAGCAGCCGGACGTGGTACTCGAACCGTCCGCCGTGCCCCAGTTCCCGGGTCAGCAGGTATCGCCACTCGAGCCCCGACCGATGCAGTGCGGCATTGACCGCACCGAAGAATCGCCGCAGCGCCCACCTGAGGGAGTGGGTCATCGGAGCGTCGTAGTTGAACTCGATCGAGTGGCTCCGGCCCTCGATCTCGAACTCGAACCGTTCGCCGCCGCCGACGGGCACGCGCCTTCCCCCGCCGAAGTCGAACGCCGTCGAGCTGAGTCGTTCCATCTCGCCCAAAAGCCGGCGACCGATGCCTCCGGACCCGAGCAGACGGCTCCAGTCGAGTTCACCCACGGTATAATTCGGATCGACGAAGAGCTCGCAGCAGCGCGCTCCGCTGGCCGCCTCGGTCCCCGTCGCGCTCGTCGTCGCATCCGGTCGCGTCTCCATCGGTCTCCTGTCCCAAGGGTCGACAGAACTCCCGCGCGGAGCGCACCTCCGCCAGTGTCTCGCCCCGTCGTCGTCTGCGGCGAGGCCCGCAGCGAGCCCACCTCGCGAAAAACGGGCCCGAACCTTTAGCGAAATCGACAACGCAGGCCAAGCGCCGAGACGACCTGAAGCTCCCCACGGTGGGTGCTCGGTCAAACGATGCGGATTCGTTCGCGGCCGGAAGGATCGCGCACCACGGGAACGCTGGTCGTTTCCGACAGCACGAGGGGAAGACACGGCGGTCACGACAAATCGGACGCAACAAAACGACGCGAATCGTCGATCATAGACACGGACGGGTCACTCCGGTGAGCGCCAGGGGTTGTGGCGGGCAATATCCGGCCGGCGGGCTCGGTGACGACGGCCGAACTCGTCGGGGCCCGTTCCGGAAGGCATCGGTCGGGCGCGGAGCCTCGGGCTTCCCTGGGGGGTATGTGGAGCCGTGTGTCTGCAGTTCGACCGGGGGGGGGGTCGATCGGTTCGACTCGCTCACCTCCGGTCGCCGATCCATCCAGCTTCGATGCTGCTCACCACCGAACCCGCCGCCGCTCGGCCACCCGAGCGAGGGAGCTCGAGCGTCTCGCTCGACCTCCTCCGAACCGGGTGCCTGCGGAATACGACGACCGCCGCAGACGTGATGCCGGGGCGAGATGCCGCACTTGCGCTCGACGAAACCCTCTGAGTAACAAGACACCGTCCGCGAGTCCATCGGTCCGCCGCGACCGTGGGATCCAATCATCGACCCAAGCCTCACTCGCAATGCCCGAATCCCCGTCCCAGCTCTATCTCGTCCGCCTGTCTGGCACCATCAGCACGAAGTCGTCCCAGACGCGCAAGGCCTTCCAGCGAACGCTCGAGGACAATATCCGCGACGCCCTCGAGCAGAGCGGCGACGACTTCTCCGTGGAACGCCGCTGGAACCGGATCTTCGTCCGGACCGACAGCGACGAGGCCGTCCGGCAACTGACTCGGGTCGCCGGTGTCCAGAGCATCCGCCCGGCCGTCCGCAGGGAGTGGGACACGCTCGCCGACATCGTCGAGGCGGGCCGGAAACTGTTCGCCGACCGGGTCGAGGACCGGACCTTCGCCGTCCGAGCGCGCCGAGTGGGCCACCGCGACCCGTTCCCGTTCCGGTCCGACGACGTCAAGCGCGAACTCGGTCGGGCCCTGGTCGAGGCCGGAGGAGAGGTCGACCTCGACGCCCCGGAGGTCGAGGTCCGGCTCGAGCTCCATATCGAAGAGGCGTTCGTCTACGAACGCGACATCCCCGGCCCCGGCGGACTGCCCGTCGGTGTCGAGGGCCGGGCGCTGGCGATGATCTCCGGGGGGTTCGACTCCGCCGTCGCGGCCCGACAGATGTTGAAGCGCGGCGTGGCTCTGGATTTCGTGTTCTTCAACCTC
>JBDGRG010000025.1:2807-4209 GCA_042218355.1 Bradymonadaceae bacterium | reverse complement strand
GCCCGGCAGGCGCTCGGGCGGGTCATCCGCGGCCCCCACGAGCGGGGCGTCCGCCAGGTGGCTGGCGAAGTGGCCAAGCGCTGGGCTCACGGCTCCGAACCGCAGCTTCACGTCGTCGACTTCCGTCCCCTGCTGGCTGAACTGAAGACCGAGGTCGACGGCAGCTACTGGCAAGTCGTCCTCAAACGACTGATGTTTCGGGCGGCCGACCGAGTGGCCGACGACGAGGGTCATCCCGCGCTGGTATCGGGCGAAGCGATCGGACAGGTCTCGTCACAGACGCTGCACAACCTCGCCGCGATCGACGATGTCGCCGATCGGCTCGTCCTCCGACCTCTCTGCGGCTACAACAAGGAGGAAATCCTGGAGATCGCCCGAGACGCCGGCCTGCACGACGTCACGGAACACATCCCGGAATTCTGCGCGCTCGAGGGGCCGCGGCCGGTCACCCGAACCAACCCCGACAAACTCGATCGACACGAGTCTGCGATCGATGTCGAGCTCGTGAAACCGCTGGTCGACGACCGCGATGTCCTCGACCTCCGCTCACTCGAGGACGAGCCCCCTCTCCCGCAGGTGCAGACCGATCGGATTCCCGAGGACGCAGCGGTCGTCGACCTCCGCCGCGAGGAGGCCCACGACCGCTGGCACTACCCCGACGCACTCCACGTCCCCTTCGATACGGCACTGGAACAGCACGCACTGCTCCCCCCCGACCCGACGTACGTCTTCTACTGCGACGTCGGCCTCAAGAGTGCCCTGATCGCCGAGAAGATGCGCAAATCGGGGTTCGACGCCTTCTCGTACGAGGGGACGATCTCCGAACTTCGCGAGCTGGCCGGCGAGTCGGACCGGGAACGCGCGAACTGACCGACGCCGCATGCGCACCCGTGCTCGAATCGACGATAGAAATCGGCTGCAGATTCCCGTAACCTGACCGTAGTCGACGTATCCTTCGACATCGCGACTCGCCACCCTGCGACCGCCATGTGTCTGCCGACTCGACCGGCCGCACTCTCCGCTTGCCTGCTCCTCGTATCCGTCCCCGCCGGCGCCACGGCCCAGGACCAGGGCGACTCCGACACGCCGGACGACGTCACCTACGGCATCGACAACGCCCAGAGCGACGAGGGGCTGAAGGTCGTCGAGGGCGGCACGAAAGAGAAAGACTCGACCGACGGATCGGACGATTCAGCCGGACGCTCCGGCGACGAAGCCTCCAATCCGGAGGCGTCCGGCAGCAGCAAGTCGACGAGCACGGACCTGAACATCGAACATCACGAGAAGACCCCCGAGAGTCTCGAGGCCGGTGCCACGGGCGAAGTCTCCGCCGAGGAGAACTCGTCGGCGGACTCCGGCGGTGACGGCCCCCGAAGCCGCATCCGGCGGCTAGTCGAGGAGC
>JBDGRG010000025.1:0-2797 GCA_042218355.1 Bradymonadaceae bacterium | reverse complement strand
CCCCGAGACACTCGCCGGCCAGGTCGATACCAGCGCGCTGCGCAAACTGGCCGAGACGCAGATCCGGACCGGTGGAAAATACGACGTCTCGAAGGAGGCGAAACCGCTGTCGGGGGCCCAGCGCGAAGCGAACCTCGAGTGGGCCTACCGCCTGGCACGACAGCTCCGCAGCACCGGCGACGGCCAATCGATCGACGGCGATCTGATCGGTCGGGCGCTGGGCCGACTCGCTGATACGCCCGGGTCGGTCACCAAACTCCTCGAAAAACACCACTCGCTGGGCTCGTCCCTCAGCGCCGAGGGTTACAAGAGCCTGTTGACGACGCTCCGGGCCCGCGGCGTCCAGGCCGATGTCGAGTCGCTTGTCGCCCAGTGTCGGAAGGTCACCGGCAGTAAGACCGCCTGCGAACAACTCGAAAAGGTCGAGAACTCCGACGCCGGCAAATCCAAGGAGGTCACCTCGGAAGACGTCGACCGGGCCAACAAAAAGCTCGAGGGCATGGATTTCTGACCTCCCAGTCGGGTCGGTCCCCGCACACCGTCGGCCCACGCTCCGCACTCTCTCGAGCGACTCCCACCCTCCGACCTCTCGTGGCTGGTGATTCCGGCGCAGAACTCGCCGAACGCTCCGACCGGGCGATCCGTTCGATCCGCCGGCTGGAGGGACTGGCGGACCTGATGGACGACAGTCTCGAGATCCCGATCGTCAAGTATCGCATCGGGCTCGATCCACTGCTCGGACTGCTCCCCGTGGGCGGGGACTGGGTCGCCTGGACCGCCTCGATCTACATCTTCTGGGAGGCGATCCGGCTGGACGCCCCGCGGCCCCTGCTGTTTCGCATGGCGTGGAACCTCCTGGTCGACCTCCTGGCCGGCACCGTCCCGCTCGCCGGCGACGCCTTCGACGCCGTCTTCAAGGCCAACCGGAAGAACGTCGCCCTGCTGCGCGATCACCTCGACCTGCCGGCCTCACCCGACGCCCGCGACGAGATCGAACTCGACCCCGACGCCGGTCCCTCGCGGGCCGTCGCCATCGGGCTCGGGATCGCCGTCACCCTCGCCTCCCTGCTGCTGGCCAGCCTCCCCTTTCTGCTCGCCTGGTGGCTGCTCGGGTAACCGGGCAATTGGGCGAGTTCAGCCTCGCTCCTCTCGGCCTCGGCAATTGGTCAATTAGGCCCTCAACCTCACAAAACAACGCCCGGCCCGGCACACGACCACGGGCGCCGGGAACCACCACCGGCCGAGCTAACGGCGCTCCGCGACCCAACGTACCTCACGGAACGGCCTGATAGTCTCGACCACTTGGCGTGCGCTGAGGCCACATCGGGTAAGGCCCCTTGGCCAGCCCGGGGATCTTCGTCTGAACGCCATAGATCTTCCCATCCAACGCGACCACAACCATCCCGTTCCGCAACAACAGCGGCCCGGGGCCGCTCGCTGGAGGAGGCCTGCTCTCACTCGACATCCCCAGCTTCGTCGTGACGAAATCGGAAAGGACCCCGACGGAAAGCCCGACGCCACGCGAACTTTGACAATTTTCGCCCCCCGTCGTTACAAGTGGGGGGCGGTCGCGCCAGGGTCGCCCCCCGCGCGCCCGCCGTCGGTGGTTTCCCGCTCCCGAAGCCCCCGCCTCCGCAGAGCCGGAGGCGCAGTCGGCCGCGAGCTGGAGTCCCGTCGACGGAGCCTTCGAGTTCGTTCAGACAGGGAGTGACGCAGATGTCTCGACTTCGCGTGGGCATCGTGGCGGGGGAGTCGACCCCGGATCGGCAGCTCGAACCGTACCGGAACGACGACCGCACCCGGCTGACGGCAGTCTGCGACCGAGACGAGGAGCGGGCGCTGCGACGTTCGCTCGATCTGGAGGGGGACGCCTACTTCACCGATTACCAGCAGATGCTCGCCGAGGCGGACCTCGACGCCGTCGACATCCGCGGCATCCAGTCGGCCCGCGCGAATCGAGTGCTCCGGGCGCTCGACGAGGGTCTCCACGTCCGTGTCGCCGCACCGGTCGCCGTCGACATGGAGACCGCTCAGCGGGTGGCCGATGCGGGCCGCCAGTCGCGCGGTGTCCTCCAGGTCGACGAGCCCACCCTCTTCCACCGTCCACTGCTCGACGCCCGGAATCTGATCGACTCCGGCGAGGTCGGCCGACCGACGGACGTCGACGTGCAGGTCGAGATCTGTTCGTCGTCGGATCCGGCGTGGGATTTCTCGCGACTGAGCCCGGACGACTGGCGCTTTCGCGCCGACGACGGCGTCTCTCCCCTGCTGCTGTCGACCAGTCATCGGATCTTCGGCATCGCACAGTTCCTGGTGGGAAGCTTCGAGAAGCTCCAGGTGTGGCGCTCGACGACGCGCGTGGGGGACGGACTGCGACTGGACGCGCCGACCCGAGCGATGTGGAAGCACCACCAGCGAGACTGCTACGGGACCCTGTCGATCCGACGCGCGAAACACCAGACACTCGAGACCCCGTTCGCGCCGGTCGCCATCGACCTCGAGATCTCGGGGCCGAAGGGAGACATCGCCATCGCCCGAACTTCCGACGCCGACGGCACGGATGGAGCCGTCGAGTTGGAACGACGCGGACAGACGATCGTCTACGACCGGGCAAAGGGGGCGTTCGAGGAGAGTATCGACAGCTCGGCGGGCAACTTCATCGACGCGTGTCTCGGACACGCGGACCCGCTGCTCGGGCCCTCGGAGGCCCACCAGCTCGCGGTCCTCGCCCTGGCGTTCCACGAATCGGCCGAACAGGGCCGAACCGTCACACTGCAACACGGGTGATGGACTTCGC
>JBDGRG010000249.1:6778-7599 GCA_042218355.1 Bradymonadaceae bacterium | reverse complement strand
GAGTCTCCCATCGAAGGACCTCTCCGATGTCGATCTCACGGGGTTGGATCACACCCGGGCGCACTCGGGGAGAAGTACGGTCACGTCGGCCGGCGCATCGACGCCCGCCAGATCGACTCGTGAATCGTCGCGTCGGTCGACGGACCGGAAGTGAGCGAGGAAGGGGTCGACCGACTGGAGGGGCAGCCCGCAGCCCGGGGCGTCGTGGTGGACCGGAACCACGGTCCGGGGGGCGAGGCGCCGGGCCCATTCGCGACCCTGAGCGGCCCCGGCGGTGTAGTGGCCGCCGACAGGGACCAGGGCGTCGGGGAGCGGGCCCTCGGGAGACTGGCCGACGTCGGACAGATGGACGACCACCGTCTCGCCGTCGGTGATCCGGACCGCATCGACCGATCCGCCGCGCACTCGCCCGTCGAATTCGTCGTGATCGAACGCGAAGCGCTGGATCTCGAAGGGCCCCGCGGCGCCGTCCTCGACGACCGCCGGGTCACCGGGCAGCGCGTCGAACGCGGCGTGATCGGCGTGGTCGTGCGTCGACAGGACGTAGTCCGCGGCCAGGGGGATCGGAGCGTAGGCGATCCGCCCGTCGAAACTGCCCGATTCGTACGGGTCGACGATCAGCCAGTCGCCGCGGGCCCCGACGGCGACGGCGGCATGCGCGAAGAATCGGAGCCTCAACGTCCCGAAATCGGTGAGTGGCGGGAGCGCGACGTGGTTCTCAGCGCGGTTCGAAATCGGAGACCGATGCGAGCCGCTCGAACAACTCGCGTTCCTCGTCGGTCAAGTCCTCGGGGACGCGGATCTGAAGTTCGGCGTACAGA
>JBDGRG010000249.1:4385-6748 GCA_042218355.1 Bradymonadaceae bacterium | reverse complement strand
CGCGGCCTCCGTCGTCGTCCGGAAGCCCCTTGCCTCGCAGCCGAAGCTTCCGGCCGGACTGCGAGCCGGCCGGCACCTTGACGGTCGCCCGGCTCTCGACGGTCGGAACCTCGATCTCCCCGCCGAGGGCGGCCTCCCAGGGGGAAATCGCGACCTCGGTATGCAGATCGTACTCGTCGACCTCGAAGACGGGATGCTCGGCGATCTCGATCTCCAGCAGGAGGTCGCCCGCGGGTCCACCGCCGCGGCCCTCCTCGCCCTCGCCGGCCAGGCGGATCTTCGATCCGTCGGTCGTCCCCGGCGGGATCTCGACCGTGTAGGTCTTGCGTTCCCGCCCCCCGTGGCGACCCGGCATCGCCAGCGTGACGGTCCGCTCGCGGCCGTAGTAGACGTCCTCCAGACTGACGGTGACCTTCGCCTCTCTGGACTGACCCTGCGCGGGACCGCCGGGACTGCGCGCTCGCGCGCCTTGGCGGCGTCCACCGCCCGGCTGAGACCGCCCACCGGTAGGGCCGCGCCCGCCGCCGCCGGGCCCCTGGCCGCCGAAGATGGTCTCGAAGAAGTCGCCGAATCCGCCGGCTCCGCCCGCGCCTCCGCCACCGGGTCCCCCGGCCCCGCCGAAGATGTCTTCGAAGTCACCGGCTCCGCCGACGTTGACCTCGACGTTCTCCCATCCGGGACCGGCGCCCTGGCCCTGGGCCTGCCGAGCGCGTTTCCAGTCGTCCCCGAACCGGTCGTACTGTTCGCGTTTCTCGGGATCCTTCAAGACCTGGTAGGCCTCGTTGACCTTCTTGAACTCGTCCTCGGCGCCCGGTTCGTCGTTGACGTCCGGGTGATACTTCTTGGCGAGTCGCTTGTACGCCTTCTCGATTTCCTCCTGAGAGGCGTCGCGGTCGACGCCGAGAATCGAATAATAGTCCTCGGAAGCCATACTCCTGTCTCCTGGCGTTCGGAGTCGTTCGGAGTGTTGCGACCGTACCGAATCGGCCGCGAGATCCATCGCCTCGACCCCCAAACTTGTGCACCGAAACCGACATTTAAAGTGGGGGCCGTCGGTCGCCCGGACCCGGGGCCTCGTCGTCGATCGCGGGGCGCGGGTCAGTCGAAGGGGATGTCGCGGTCGGTACAGAGTTGATCGAGCAGTCCGTTGACGAAGTCCGGCGTCGACTCCGAGCCGTACGTCTTTCCCAGTTCGACACAGGCGTCGATCGTCACGGCCGGTGGAATCGAGGCCTCGAACAGCTCCCAGACCCCGACGCGCAGAAGGTTCCGGTCGACCACGTGCATGCGTTCGATCCGCCAGTTGCTGCTGACGCCCTGGATCGCCTCGTTGACCGATTCCCACCGGTCGTACATCGCCAGGATGCGGGTGCGGACCAGGTCCCAGGCGAGTTCGATCTCCGTGTCGAGCTCGGCGATCAGATCGTGGGACCGTTCGAGCCCCTCCAACGGATCCGCATCGGTCAGATCGAGTCCGTAGGCCACCCACAGCGCTCCCTCGCGGGACCGCCGTCGTCTGTGTTCCTCGTCCAAGATGTACGCTCCCGTCGATAAAGTCGGTCGGCTCGGGGACGGACGTCGCCGTCACCGACGCTCGAGTCGGTCGTAGAGGCCCGACATTTCGAGTGCGGCACGGGCGGCCTCGGTTCCCTTGTTGCCCGCTTTCGACCCGCTCCGGGCCATCGCCTGTTCCATGGTGTCGCAGGTGAGCACGCCGTAGACCACCGGAATGTCGGCCTCCCGTGCGACCGCTCCGATCCCGCGGGTCGCCTCGTCGGCGATGTAGTCGAAATGCGGTGTTTCGCCGCGGATCAGCACGCCCAGGCAGACGACGGCATCGACGTCGAGTTCGTCGACGACGGTCGACGCCGTCTGCGGCAATTCGAAACTCCCCGGGCAACGGACGACCGTGATCTGCGCCTCGGCGACCCCGTGGCGAGTCAGCTCGCCGACAGCCCCCTCGATCAGGTCGCGGCCGAACCGTTCGTGCCACCGTGCGGCGACGATCGCGAACTCGGCGTCTCCGCCCTGCACGTCACCTTCGATCACGTCGGTCATTCGAGACCTCCACTCGGATCGTCCGGGATCGGAGACTGCTCGACGATCTCGAGCCCGTATCCGTCCAGGCCGAACAGTTTCTTCGGACGATTGGTCAGCAGCCGCATCTCGCCCACCCCGACCTCGGAGAGAATCTGCGCGCCGACCCCCAGAACCTTCAGCGACTCTCGGGGCTCGTTCGCGTTCGTCCGCTCGGGTCGGTACGGGCGAGTCTCTCCGCGGCGGACGTAGTAGTCGACCAACTCGGCGGCCGTCTTCTGTTCGTGATCCAGGTAGACGACTACTCCCTTTCCCGCATCTCCCAT
>JBDGRG010000249.1:1262-4375 GCA_042218355.1 Bradymonadaceae bacterium | reverse complement strand
CAGGTAGACGACGACGCCGGTCCCCTCGCGGCCGATCGCCTCCATCACCCGGCCCAGCTGACCGGTCGAGGTCTCCGGCGTCTGCCGCATGAAGACGTCGAACGTGTCACATCGATGCTGGACGCGGACCGGCACCGGTTCGTCCGGATCGGGCGACCCGCAGACGAACGCCAGATGCTGCACCTCGTCGATCTGGTTTCGGTAGACCTCGACCGACCAGTCGCCGGGATGATCGGTGGGCAGCTCGGTCCGATCGATGCGTTCGACGAGGCTCTCGGTCCGCAGCCGGTACTGGACGATGTCCGAGACCGACAACATCTGGACGTCGTGTTCCTCGGAGAACTCCTCGAGATCCGGGCGGCGGGCCATCGTTCCGTCCGGATTCATGACCTCGCAGATGACGGCCGCCGGTTTCAGTCCGGCCATCCGGGCGAGGTCGACGCTGGCTTCGGTCTGACCGGTCCGGACCAGCACACCGCCGTCGCGAGCGCGGAGGGGAAAGACGTGCCCCGGAGTGACGATGTCGTCGGGCCCGGCGTCGTCCTCGACGGCCACCTGGATCGTCTGCGCGCGATCGGCGGCCGAGATGCCCGTGGTGACGCCCTCGTCGGCCTCGATGCTGACGGTGAACGCCGTCCCGAACGAGCTGGTATTCTCCTGCTCGTCGACCATCATCGGGATGTCCAGCGCGTCGAGGCGGTCGCCCGTCATCGCCAGACAGATCAGCCCCCGACCGTGCTTGGCCATGAAGTTGACGTCGTCGGCGTCGACCGTCTCGGCTGCGACGCAGAGGTCCCCCTCGTTCTCGCGATCCTGTGCGTCGAGGATCACGACCATCTCCCCGTTGTGCATCGCTTCGATGGCCGACTCGACGCGTTCGATCGACTCGGGCATCGCCGGTTCGCGTCGTGCTGCGCTCTGCACGGTACTCTCCGTGTCGGTCGACGATCGCTGAACTTCAGCTTCGTTGTGTAGCGCGCGGCGGCGGAGGGTTCAACGGTCTCCCCCGGCCGCCGTTCTCACGGCAGGAGGGTGTCCGCGTACTTCGCCAGGATGTCCGCCTCGAGATTGACGCGTTCGTCCGCTCGATACGCGTCCAGGCGCGTCACCTCGCCGGTGTGTGGCACGATGGTCACCGTGAATCGGGCACCGTCGACCTCGTTGACCGTCAGGCTCACCCCGTCGAGGGCGATCGACCCCTTGGGGGCGAGGTACGACGCGACCGCGTCGGGGGCCTCGGTGGTCAGCACGAAGGCCTCGTCGTCGGGCTGACGGTCGACGATCCGACCGACTCCGTCGACGTGACCCTGGACGAAATGTCCGCCCAACCGGTCGCCCGCTCGCAGGGCCCGTTCGAGGTGCACCCGGTCCCCGCTCTCCAGTGCGCCGAGCGTGGTCTTGTCGGCCGTCTCCCGGCTGACGTCGGCACGGAACCGGTCGCCGTCGACCCCCTCGGCCGTCAGACAGACGCCGTCGACCGCGATGCTCTCTCCGACTTCGAAGGAGCCGAGGTCCTCGCCGGCCTCGACCCACAGCGCGAAGCCGCGATCGTCGTGCGCAGACGTCTCCTCGACGGTGCCGAGCCCTTCGACCAGACCGGTGAACATCGCGTGCCTCCGCGTGTCGGCGGGGATCAGTCGTCGTGGGGAGAGTCGACCACAGTGCCGCTGACGAGGAGGTCCCGCCCGACCCGTTCGACGGACGGTTCGTCGAGTTCGACGCCCTCCTCGACGAGTTCGACCCCCCGGCCCTCGACCGGCGACGGAGCATCGGAACCGCCCAGTACGCGCGGCGCGAGGAAGGCTTCGACGCGATCGACCAGCGAGCGATCGAAGAGATCCCCCAGCAGTCGTCCACCGCCCTCGACAAACAGGCGCACGATCTCCCGGTCGGCCAACTCGCCGAGCAACTCCGGCAGTTCGAACCGGCCGCGTTCATCGACCGGGACCTCGACGACCTCGACCCCCCGCGCGAGGAACGGCTCGCGGTCGGCCGTCTCGGGGGCGACCGCCAGCAGGGTGCGGGCCCGTTCGGTGTCGAAGATGTTCGAGTCGGGATCGGACTCGAGTCGTGCGTCCAGGGCGACGCGCAGCGGGTCCTCGCCGCCGTCGATTCGACACGTCAGTCGCGGGTCGTCGGAGAGTAGCGTGCCGGTGCCGACCATGATCGCGTCCGAGCGGTCTCGCATCTCGTGGACTCGGCGGCGCGCCTCTTCGCCGGTGATCCAGGCCGACTGACCGCTCCGCGTCGCGATCTTCCCGTCGAGCGACATCGCGTACTTGGCGGTCACCCAGGGGCGACCCTCGTTCATGTACGTCACGTACGGTCGATTCAGCGCCAGCGCCCGCTCGCGCAGCAAGCCCACCTCGACGTCGACGCCCGCGCGGCGAAGTGATTCGACGCCCTGCCCGTCGACGCGGGGATCCGGATCGAGCATGGCGACGACCACCCGGTCGATCCCCGCGTCGACGATGGCCTCGGTGCACGGAGCGGTGCGACCGCGGTGGCAGCAGGGCTCGAGCGTGACGAACATGGTCGCTCCCGTCGCCTCCTCCTCCTCGAGGTCGCGGAGCGCCTCGATCTCGGCGTGGGGGGCGCCGGCCCGGGGGTGATAGCCGGTCGAGAGGATCCGACCGTCCTCGACGATCGTACAGCCGACCAGGGGGTTGGGACTCGTATCGCCGCGGGCCCGGCGCGCCTCGTCCAGCGCGACCGCCATGAAGTGCTCGGGGCTGGCGGAGCCGTCGGCGTCAGTCATGATGGCAACGAGCGGAGACGGAAGGAACGGGCACCCGGGGGACGGCGGACGACGGGCGGCGGGCCCCTAGTCGTCGAACTCCTTCAACTCGGCGAGGAATTCCTGAATCTCGCTGAACTCGCGGTAGACGCTGGCGAACCGGATGTAGGCGACCGGGTCGAGGTCGCGAAGCGCCTCGGTGACCGTCGTCCCGATCCAGTCGCTGGAGACCTCGCGCTCCCCGTGGTCGAGCAGTTCGTCCTCGACGTCGTCGACGACGCGGTCGATCGCGTCGACCGATATCGGCCGCTTGGTGCAGGCCAGCTCGATCCCCCGCCGAACCTTGTCTCGGTCGTATTCCTCGCGCCGCCCGTCC
>JBDGRG010000249.1:0-1252 GCA_042218355.1 Bradymonadaceae bacterium | reverse complement strand
ATTTGACCACGGTCGGGAAGGATTCCTCGGGCCGTTCGTACGTCGTGAAGCGCCGGTCGCAGCGACCGCATTCGCGGCGCCGGCGCACCTTCGACCCGTCGCCGGAGACGCGCGTATCGACGACCCGGCTCTCGGGATGTTCGCAGAACGGACACTGCATCGGGGGCCTGCCACGGGGAGGAATGGTCGCGCCCCCTCGGAGAGCAGCCCGACGGAGCGGGTCAGTATTCCCAGACCTCGATGATCTGCTGGCTCTCGTCCATGCTCTGGGTCTGGTAGTGCCCGCACTCGGGACACACGCGGTGGGGCCGCTTGGGCGCGAAGCACTCCTCGCAGACGTCGTAGGTCGGCGGCTCGAGCGTATCGTGCTTCGAGCGGCGCGTCCGCGTCTTCGCCTTCGATTCGTTGTGCTTGGGGACAGCCATCGTCGTCCTCCTGTGTCGAACCGTCTCGTCTTACTCGCTCTCTTCGTCCAGCTCGATGTCGCGCAACGGCCACCAGCGCAGGTCGACCTCGTGCTTCTCGAGTCGATCCAGCGTCTCGTCGCCGACGTGTTCCTGGTATTGCTCGTCGCACTCGGCCCGAAGCTCGTCGGGACACTGCGGCCAGGCCGGCAGCGCCATCCAGACGGCTTCGCGGATGAACCGCGTCAAGTCGACCGATTCGCCCTCGTAGAAGGCGACGTCGAGGTCGTCGGCCTCCAGTGCGATCTCTTCTTCCCCCTCGTAGACTGCGTTCCATTCCCCGCGCTCGAGCACCTCGAACTCCATCTCCGCCTCGACCTCGACCGTCCGTTCGGTCAGGCACCGACCACACTGGTAGGCGAACGTCCCGGCGACCGAACCGGACAGATGGACGGTGGTCCCATTCAGGCGGGCGGTCAGTTCGATGGCGAACGGCGGATCCGCGAGCGCTCGAAAATCCTCCTCGAGCGGCGCAAAGATCGCCTCGAGATCATCGCCGGTCGGTTCCAGGCTACGGGTGACCGGTGTCCCGTCGAATTCGTCGATTTCGAGTTCGTAAAGCGACATGCACACGGATGTGTGTCGGGTCGGTCGCCCCGGTCTCCGCAAAATCCGAGGCGCGAGAGTGTCTACAGATCGGGATCGGGCGTGTCAACCGGGGCTGCCACATACGCACTGGCACGACCCTCCCGGGTCTGATCGGAAACCGTGGGAATCTACGCCGCCGGCCCAGAGCAGCGTCGACCGCGCTTCCAGTGCGCTGGGGTCCGCGACGCGCCAGCGCGAGA
>JBDGRG010000248.1:27118-29270 GCA_042218355.1 Bradymonadaceae bacterium | reverse complement strand
TGCAGTCGAAGATCAAGTCGGACGCAGGCTCAGTTTCGGACCAGGAGCACCCAGTCCGAGGTGCTTCGTGACATCGACCAGCCCTCGGACCCGGCCATGCGGTCGATCAGTTCGGGCTGCTGATGTCGACTGAGGATGGCGGCCCCGACGTCGTACTGCTGGAAGACGCCGCGCCAGACATCGGGCTGTCGGACGACCTGTTCGTAGAGTTTCCAGATGCGCGGGGGCGGGAGTTCGATGCGTTGGTCGACGAAGACCGTCCGCGCGGGCCGGACGCCAGTCAGGTGAAAGAGGATGAAGCCGGCGTACCGCTGGTCGTGGAAGACCCGCGGGGGATCGGCGTATCGCGCCAGGAGTTCGACCGCCTCGAAGGGGGTTTCGTCGGGGACGACGCCGCGGAGAGGCTGCCGCCGGCGGACCTCGAACAGCGGCGACGACGCCGTCCAGTCGACGCGCCACTGGAACATCGGCTGGACCGCCAGACCGAACAGCAGCAACCCCCCTGCTGCGGCGGTGTGCAGTCGCCGGGCGAGTGGTCCGGGTTCGTCGTCCCCGGCCTCGAGCAGGCCGCGAGCGTAGGGGGAGACGGCGACGGGGAGCGTCAGTCCCCACCAGAGCAATCCCCGGACCTGCAGGGCCGCGAGCAGCGCGGTGCCGGTCAGGAGGAAGACGTCGGCCGGGTCGGCGTCGGTGCGCCGGCGCCAGAGCAGGGCGGCGGCGGCGAGGACTGTCGCGTAGAAGAGCGGGCCGACGACGGGGGGACGGGTCGGCATGGTCGGCAGCCACTCGGTGACCGTCGTGCGGACGTAGTCGTCGGTCGCCAGCGAGTAGACGTAGCCGTACAGTTCGGGGCCGCGCGGGTTCGCCAGCGGGGCGGCCAGGGAGGCGGCGAACGCGCCGCCCCACCACGGCCACCGTCCATCGCCCTCCCCCCGATGGGAGTCGACGACGGAGGCGGCGACGAACGCGCCGCCGGCGGCGGGTCCGAGGAGGAACGAGCCGTGCAGGTTCGCCCACAGTGCGGTGCCGGCGGGGAACGCGAGGGTCCATCCCGGGTGCCATCCGCGGGAGCGTACTCCGTACCCGATCCCGAGCAGACCCAGGAAGATGGGCCAGGCGAACAGCCGAGGCCGGACCTCCATCAGTCGCAGCGCGAACACCAGACCGGCGAGCGCACAGAGGCTACCGGCGGGCACGGATCTCGATCGCCTCACCGCCGCCCAGGTCAGTCCCGCGAAGGCGGTCGCTGCGGCGACGTTTCGGGCCAGCAGGCCCGCGTGGACGTTCCACAGTTCGTGCAGGCCGTACAGCAGGAGCTGGGCCAGCCAGGGTTGGACGTACGAGGGGGTGTCGGCGGGCAAGGTGTAGAGGAAGTGGTTGGCGGCTGGAACGGCTCCCCAGTGGTCGACCAGGCGGCCGATCGCCAGATGCCACCAGTAGTCCCACGAGCGGAGTGGCAGCAGACCGAACCCGATCGCGGCGAGCACGGGCGGGAGGAGCAACCAGAGGAGGTCCAGCCCCCGGGGCCGCGCCAGGATGCCGCCCAGCGTCGGAGGTTGTCGTGGCGGATCGGACATCGTCAGCGCGGCTCCTCGTACTCCTCGCGCATCTCGTCGAGGAGTGCGCGCTCCTCGGGGTCGAGGTCCTGGGGCGGGCCGCCGGTGTCGCCCTCGGTGTCGTCCGATCCACGGGAGAAGTACGCGATGGCGCCGGCGCAGATCAGGAGGCCGGCCACGATGAGCACCACCAGCGGGATGTGATCCGTCGGCGGGGGCTCTTCGATCCGGTATTTCTCACCGTAGCGCTCGATGATCTCCCGTTTGATCGCCCGTCGGGATTTTCCCTCACGGGCCATCTGCTGGATCTTTCGACGCACCTCGGCGGCGCCCGACGAGGGGCACATCGCGATCGTCTTGCCCGGGCAGAACGGGCTGAAGATCTGCCGGCTGAGGTCCTGAACGACGTTGGAGACCTCTCCCGGCGTCCGCTCGGCCCGGCCGGCGGTGGGCGCCGCCCCCGCTGCGTCGGCGGTCGGCCCCGTGTCGCCCGCGCTAATCGGGATCGCCCAGAGAGACACGACGGCCGCGATCAGTGCAGCGGCGTACGTCTGGAGAGGGGAATCAGCCATCGACGCTCCGTCGAGAGAGGCGCG
>JBDGRG010000248.1:16366-27108 GCA_042218355.1 Bradymonadaceae bacterium | reverse complement strand
TCCAGTCGGCAATCGAGTCAGTCGAGTCCGTCGAGGGGCAGAAAGTCGGGACGAGAGAAGAGACGATTTCGAGGGTCGATCGGCACTCGGACGTCGGAGACGGGTGGTCTGACCAGTCCCACGCTCGGACGACCGTCGCCGATCGGTCGAGCGTCGTCGGTCGGCGGGTATGATTCAACTCCGTGGGATGAACGCTCCCGAGCACGGGGAAAGAAGCGTCGCCAGAGCTTGTAGCTCCGAGCGGATGGTCGCCCCCACCGCGCTGGAATCGCCGTCGACGCTGCTCTCGGCCGGCGGCGAAGATTCCCACGGTTTTCGATCAGACCCTCAGTCGACATCGGAGGTCCCGAGCCATTCGTCCAGGCGCGCGAGCTGTTCACCGCTGGCGCCGTCCGCGCGGACCAGGTTGTACTCGGTCGGCGGGCGTCGGTCGAGACGGACGTCGCGCGAGCTGAGTTTGTCACGGCGGAAGAAGTGAATCGGCACCGATTCTCCGGGTTCGGTTCGTTCCAGTCGGTCGTCGAGGTCGCGGTCCCGATCGAGTTCGCGACCGTCGATTGCGACGAGTCGGTCTCCGGGATGCAGCCCCGCCTGGTGAGCGGGCGTCCCCTCCAATACCGTCTCGATCCGTAGATCGTCTCCCGTCCAGTCGGCGCGCACGCCGAGTCGCGCCTCGGGTTCGTCCCCGAGCTCGGTCTCGAGCTTCAACCCGACCGGGTCGAGGCGCCGGTTCCAGTCGATGTCGCCGGATCCGGCGACCAGGTCGTCGAAGAACGGATCGAGATCGACCCCGGCGAACTCCGCCGCCAGTCGCCGATACGTCCCCTCCGGGAACCCCTCGGGGTCGGGGGGGCCGAACGTCGACCAGAGGTGCCGGACGAGATCGTCGAGCGAGTGTTCGCCCCGGGACTCGCCCCGGATGCGAAGGTCGAGCAGCATCGCGACGAGCGCGCCCTTGAGATAGTAGGAGACCGTCAGATTGTCGGTGTGTTCGTCGCGGCGGTAGTGTTTGATCCAGGCGTCGAATCCCGCCTCCTCGATCGAGTCGCGCCGCCGACCCGGCGTCCGGTCGTACCGCGCCATGCGGTCGCCGATCATCTCGAGGAAGGTCTCGACGTCGATCCGATCACCGCGGAGCAGGGCGAGCCGGTCGTAGTAGCTGGTGACCCCTTCGATGGTCCAGAGTTGCCGGACGTACTCCTCGCGCTGGTAATCGGGCCGTTCGAGCGGTTCGGGGAACAGCCGTTTGACGTTCCAGACGTGGAACTGTTCGTGAGCGACCAGCGAGAGGAAGTTCAGGTAGTCGTCGTCGTCGATCGGAGGTTCGTCGTTCCCGGCCGGGGTTCCGAATTGATCGCGCGGGTAGATCAGGGCCGTCGAGTTTCGGTGCTCCAGTCCGCCGTAGTCACCGCCGCTGAGGAGTGTGACGAAGAGGTAGTCGTCGTAGGGGACGTCGCCGCCGAACAGCTCGGCGTTGGCCTCGACGACGTGTGGAAGGTCCCGTTCGAGCCGCTCGCGGTCCCAGTTCCCCTCTCCGCGGAAGACCATCCGATGGGTCGTGCCGGCGGCCTCGAAGGTCAGCTCCTCGTGGTCGCCCATCTCCACGGTGGCGTCGTACAGGTGGTCGAGGTCCTCGGCGTGCCACTCCCCGGCGGTGTCGGCCGACGCGGGCAGAGGACAGTGGACGTTCCAGTCCTCTGGGACCTCCTCGACCGACAGTTCCGCGGGACTGTCGCGGCGGTCCGCCGGACGGAGATAGACCGCGGTCGGATTGAAGAACGCGTGGGCGTCGTCGACGTGTTTCTCGCGGACGTTGAGGTCGTGGGCGTAGACGGCGTACTCGACGACGACGCGCTCGGCGTCCGGACAGTCGATCACCCACGTCGCCTTGTCGGATTTCTCGACGTCCAGCGCGCGCCCGCCGCCCGAATGCGCCTCGAGATCCTGGACGTGTCGGGGATACTCGCGAATCAGGTAGCTGCCCGGGGTCCAGACGGGGAGCTGCATGTCCAGGGCGTCGGCGTCGACCTCCGGAACCTCGACCTCCACTCGGAGCACGCGCTCGTCGGGCTCCGGGACGCGGACCGTGTAGGACAGCGGAACCATCGGGATCGACGGGGTTGGCCGGACCGAATGCTCGGGCGCACGAATCGTCGCCCTCCGGACGGATGGTCGACCGGACGGGCCCAGTGTGGCTCCGTACCGCTCCGACGAGTCGGCGCGGTCGGCGTCTCCACGCTCTGACTCGTGTACTGTACAACCGGCCGAAGTTAAACGCTCGCGGCGCCTCCGTGGTCGCGTCTGCACGCGCCCTCCTGATTGCGAACGCGGTGTCCGGACCGCTTCGCGCGTGCGAACGACGGCTCCGCCGCGGCTTGACGCGCCGAGCTCGTGCGCCCACCAACGAGTGCGGTATCGAGTCGACGAGGCCGACCGGGATCCTTCCGGAACGGCCGGTGGACGACGCGTACGAACCGGAGGCACACCGTGACCGACCAGGATGCGCGAGAGACGGATGACGCCGAGGAGATCGATCCGCAGGTCGCCGGGGCCGACGTGCTGATGACCGGCTTCCCGGGGTTCCTCGCCGGCCGCCTGCTGGGAGAACTGCGCGACCGGGAGCCGACCGGTCGTCTGCATCTGCTCGTCGAACCCCGGTTCCGAGACCGGGCCGAGCGACAGATGGATCGGCTCGAGCGCGAGCACGGCGAGTTCGAAGGGGGATGGACCATCCACGAGGGGGATATCACCGACGAGCAGCTGGGGCTCGACGCGGCGGCGTACGAACGGCTCACCGACGAGGTCGGTGTCGTCTGGCACCTGGCGGCCCTGTACGATCTGGCGGTCGACGAGGCGCCCGCCTACCGGGTGAACGTCCGTGGGACGGTGCACGTCCTGGACTTTTGCGAGGCGTGTCAGGCGTTCGAGCGGCTGAACTACGTCTCGACGTGCTACGTCTCGGGCGAGCGAACCGGGTGGATCCGCGAGGACGAACTCGACGAGGGACAGGGCCACAAGAACCACTACGAGTCGACGAAATTCTGGGCGGAGGTGGAAGTCCAGCGTCGATGGGAGTCGCTGCCGACCGTGATCATGCGTCCGTCGATCGTCGTCGGTGACTCGGAGACCGGCGAGACGAACAAGTTCGACGGTCCGTACTATCTCTTCGACCTCCTCGCGCGCATCCCCGACTGGGTCCCGATCCCGAATCTCGGCGCCGGGGACGCCCCCGTGAACCTGGTCCCGGTCGACTACGCCACCGAGGCGATGGCTCATCTGGGGTGTGCCCGCGGGACGGAGGGGAGCGTCTACCAGCTGGCCGATCCGCGGCCGATGGAGGCCCGGGAATTGTTCGCCATGGCGGTCGAGTTGATGGACAAAACCGGGCCGGTCGGGTCCGTCCCGTCGGGGGTCGTCGACTGGGCGATGAGTCGGGGTGCGATCTCCGATCGGGTCGACATGCCGCGCGAGGCTCTCGCCTACTTCGACCATCCGGCGAGCTGGGACACCAGCCACACCGAGCGGGCGCTGGAGGGCACGGGCATCGAGTGCCCCCATCTGTCGACGTACCTGGAGACGCTGATCGAGTACTTCCTGCGACATCGCTGACGGGGGAGATCGTTCCGGGCGGCTCGCTCGACACGGCACGACTGCACGAACTCACGAATCGCCTCGCACACCCCACGGCGCATCTCGCCTCTCGCCCTCGACGTCTCGCGCGACTCCGCACAACCGCCCGAGACCACGAACTGCGCCTCTCGCCTCTCGTGTCTCGGTCCCGATATCTCGCGCTCGCTGGACGGGCCGGATTTGAACGGTGGGGCACCTGTGGCTATACTCCCGCATCGTGACCAAACGCCCGCACACGCGTGTTCAATTCGCCGGCCGTCCGGGTTCGATGCCGCCGCCGGCCTCCGTTCAGTCGATCGGAAACCGACGCATGCCGCGCCGCGTCCGTCGTCATCGAGGCGGGCGTCTCCGCGGTGTCGACTTCGTATCCGTCCGATGGAGTTCGAGATGATCGCCAGACGAGGTCTCCAGTCAGCGCTCGCGGCTGCAATCGCCGTGCTCCTCGCCGCGAGCGGATGTGGCTCCGACGGTGGACCCGGCGGCCCCGGTCCCTCCGGTTCGGACGCCGTCTCCCCCGACGCCGGGGACGTCTCCGAATCCGACGTCCGCGACGCGGGCGACCACGACACTCGCGATCGGGAGGATGCGTCGGATCCGGATCCCGATGTCGAGACGCCCGACGCCGGTTCGGACACGGTCACCTCGGACAGCGGGGGTCGGGATGGCGGGACGAAGGATACCGGTCTGCCGGATCTGGCGCTGACGAGCATCGCGCCGCCGCGGGGCCCGGTCGGCGGGGGCACGCAGTTCGTTCTCGACGGGAAGGGCTTCACGCAGAAGACGGCGGTCTTCTTCGGAAGTCGCGAGGCGAAGGTCAACCTGGTCAACGGCAAACTCGTCGGACAGACGCCCAAGGGGGCCAGCGAGGGGACGGTCGCGGTCAAGGCGCTCGATCCGCAGACCGGCAAGGACGTGCTCCCGAACGGGTTTCGGTACACCACCTCGCTGAAGGTCGACTCGGCCTCGCCGACGCGGGTTCCGACCGACGGCGGCGTCGAGGTGACGCTGAAGGGGCGCGGCTTCAACAAGGAGACTCGCGTCAGTTTCGGGGGCGAGTCGGCGCTTCGACAGACGGTCGTCGACGGACGGACGATGCGGGCGGTTGCGCCTCCCCACGCGGCGGGCAAGGTCGACGTCCGTCTGACGAACAAGTCGACCTCGGCCGTCGCGCGCGATGCCATCACCTACTTCGCACCGCTGACGATCGACCGGATCCGTCCCGCGATGGGCTCGGTCTCGGGCGGCACGCAAGTCACGCTGCACGGCGCGGGGTTCACCAAGTCGATGGTCGTCCGGTTCGGCGGCCAGTCGGCGACCGTCGACACGGTCAGCGGGGGCGGGTCGAAAGCGACGGTCACCATTCCGGCCCACAGCGCCGGCGTCGTCGACGTGATGGTCGCCAGCTCGGGGGCGGGCTCGACGACGCTCGAGGACGGCTTCGTCTATGCGGCGCCGAATGCGGGCTTGTCGTTGTCGGGAGTTCGCCCGGCACGCGCGCCGGCGAGCGGCAAAATCGAGGTGACGCTGCTGGGGACGGGGCTCGATACGTCGAATCTGTCGGTGACGGTCGGGGGCAAGTCGGCGACCGTCAAATCGACCGGTACGGGATGGGCCCGCGTCGAGGTCCCCTCGCACGCGCCGGGTACGGTCGACGTGACGGTCTCCGACGGGGCCGATTCGGCGACGTTGACCGACGGGTTCACCTATCTGACGGACCTCTGGATCGACAAAGTCACGCCTGCGGAGGGGCCGGCGTCCGGGGGGACCAAGGTCGTGATTCGGGGCAAGGGCTTCAGCAACGGCGTCCGGCGCGTCCTGTTCGGCGGGCAGGCGGCGACGTTCACGGTTACGTCCGACACGAAGATCGAGGCGACCACCCCGCAGAACGGGGTCCGGACGGTCGACGTCGTCGTCGAGCGCAAGCACCTCGACGCGCGGCTGAAGGATGGCTTCACGTACACCGAGAAACTCCAGGTCTTCGGATTCTCGCCGGTGCGCGGATCGATCGCCGGCAACACGTACGTCACCATCCGGGGACGGGGCTTCACGGGGAACAAACTCGAGGTCTCCTTCGGCAGCAAGAAGGCCGCCTCGCTGAAGAAACTCGACCCCCGCACGCTGGCGGTCCGCACGCCCCAGCACAAACCGACGGCGGTCGACGTCAACGTCACTCGCGCCGGGAAGAGCGTCACCGCTCCCCAGCAGTTCACCTTCTTCAATCCCGGGGCGCGCAACGGCGGTGCCTGGGGCGGTCCGATCCAGGGCGCGGTCAACGTCTCGGTCTTCTCCCAGGGCGGACGCCCGATCCCCGGGGCATTCGTGATGCTCTCGACGAATCCGAAGACGACCTATCAGGGCAAGACGAACCGCAACGGTCGAGTCACTCTCTCCGGGCCGGACGTCTACGGCGAACAGACCGTCAGCGCGGTGGCGCCGAAGTACTCGAGCACGACGGTCCAGCACGTCAACGCCGAGAACATCACGATCTTTCTGAAGCCTCCCTCCTCGAACGGCCAGCCCCCGCCGGGCCCGCCGACCGCGACCTTCAAGGGAAAGATCACGGGCCTGGACAAGATCGTGAAGAATCCGGGACCGAACACCTATACGATCGCCTCGGTCTACACCACCAAGGAAGATCCCTGGTCGCGCAATCCGGATCCGGGGAAGAACAATACCGTCCGCACCAACGGCCCCTACGAGTTGACCTCGCGGATCGGCGACCTGGCGCTGGTGGCCGTCGGTGGCCTCCTCAACACGAATACGGGGGAGTTCGACCCGCTGATGATGGGGGTCAAGCGGTTCCAGTTCGCCGCCGAGGGCAAGACCTACAACCGCGACATCCATCTGGACATCCCGCTCGACAAGACCATGCGGTTCAAGTTGAAGAATCCGCCCCGGTACAAGGACGGACCGACGGTCAACAAGGTGACACCGTGGCTGGATTTCGGATTCGAGGGCGTCTTCGGTCAGGTCAGCATCGCGAAGGGGACGTCTGACATCGTCTCCACCTCCGACATGCCGGCGCTGGCGGGTGAGCTGTCGGACGTCGAGTACCTGGCGATCGGCGGGACGTATTCGAAAGTTCGCGGCTCGACCGGGGCTCCCCAGAGCGTCGCGATCAAACGCTCCATCAAGAGCACGTCGGGCGTGATCCAGATGCCCAAGCTGCTGAGCATCGCCGACGTCACCTCGCCGCGGCCGGGCGGCCAGCCCAAGGGTGGGCTGGTCGAGTTCGACGTCTCCAACGGTGCGAAGCCCGATTTCTTCTACGCGCGAGTGGTCACACCGATGCGCAAGACGATCTGGGAGGCGTTCGTCCCCGGAACGGCCCGGAGGATTCGGCTGCCGAATTTCCCGGACTTCTCGAATCTTCCCAAGAAGAAACGGCCGAATCCGTATCCGAGCGGTCGGTACGGACTGCAGATCATCGGTATCCACAACACCGGGACGAGCTACCGCAACTTCAGTTACTCCGACCTGTCGATCGACAAGTGGAAGGCCTACTCGGTCGGAGTCCATCGGATTCAGTTCCGGTAGTCGTGTGCCGCGGGGCCGGGGGAAACCTCCGCCCCGGCGCCGATATCGGAGTGCCGACAGCCGCCGGACCCATCCAGTATGCGTGACGTCGCCCGTTCCCGCGCCGAGTCGCCCCGTCGGACGCACACGGTTGTTCTGGCAGGGTGGCTGGCAGTCGCGTTCGTGCTGGCCGGGTGTCAGGTGGGGGGTGGGACCCCCGATGCTGGAGCGCCGGGCGGATCTGACGGCAGTGGAGACTTCGATGCGGGGATGGACGGGGCGGCCGACGGGCGAGCGGGCCCGGATGCTGGCCACCTCGATGCCCGCGACGAGCGCGACGGCCGATCCGGCCCCTCCGATGTCGGTACGGGCTGGGACTTCGGGACCGTCGACTCCTCGGACGGGACGGCCCCCTTCGAGCTCGACGCGATCGTCCCGCCGTCGGGTCCCGTCGACGGTGGAAACCGCGTTCGGGTGGTCGGGCAGGGGCTGACTGCACAGGTCGACCTCTTCATCGGCGGTCGGCGCGCGGACGTCACGCGGTCGGGCGGCGAACTCGTCGCGCGAGTCCCCGCGGCCGAGTCTCCCCATCGTGCAACGGTCAAGGTGGTCGGACCCGACGGCCGGCGCCGTTCGCTGAAGGACGGTTACGAGTACGTCTCGGCGATCCGGGTCGAGCGCGTCACTCCCACGCGCATCCCGACCGACGGCGGCGTGCAGGTCGAGGTTCGCGGGCAGGGTTTCGGTCCCTCGGTCGGTGTCAGTGTCGACCGGCAGTCTGCCTGGCGAGTCGATCGGATCGACAGCGGTCTCCTCCGATTCGTCGCGCCGCCCGGGTCGGCCGGCCCGGCCGATCTTCGACTGACCACGCGACACGAGTCGGCCGTCGTCGAGGACGCGCTCGAGTACGTCGCGCCGCTGTCGATCGACGGCCTCGCCCCCGCCGCCGGCTCGACTGCGGGCGGCGATCGCGTGGTGGTCGAGGGGGGCGGCTTCGGGCCCAGGGCGCGCGTGACCTTCGGCGGTGAACGAGCAACAGTGCTGCAGCGGGAGAAGGGGGGCAAGAAACTCGTCGTTCGCACCCCCGCCCATCCGGCCGGTACGGTCGACATCGGTGTGCAGTCGGGGGGGGACGCCGTTCTGGCGGCCGACGCGTTCGTCTATCAATCCTCGTCCCAGCCCACGGTGGCCTCCCTGTCACCGGGGAGCGGCCCCGCGTCCGGTGGCACGAAAGTGCGGATCGTCGGCCGCGGTTTCGATCGGAAAAATCTGCAGGTTGCGTTCGGGGGGAAGTCCGCCTCCGTGGTCGAGAAGAAGCCGACGTTCCTGCGAGTCGAAACGCCCGCCGCGTCGCCCGGGACGGTCGACGTCGTCGTCCGCGCCGCCGGATCGAAGATCGGTGAACTGACGGACGGGTTTCGGTACGTCGAGGATCTCTTCGTCGATTCGGTCTCGCCGGATGCGGGGCCGGCCGCGGGCGGGACGGACGTGACGATCAGGGGGACCGGATTTCAAGGGGTCGACGAAGTGACGTTCGGCGGATTGCCCGCCTCCTTCGACGTCCGATCGAACTCCAAACTCCGGGCGACCACCCCGGCGCATGCGGCGGGGAAGGTCGACGTGGTCCTCCACCGAGGGGAGACGACGGCACGACACCGCGATGCGTTCACCTATCGGACCGACGTCGAGATCTGGGGGTTCTCGCCGGTGCGCGGGGCGATCGCCGGCGGGACCTATGTCGAGGTGAGGGGCAAGGGCTTCATCGGTCGCGTGTCGGCCGAGTTGGACGGCTCGTCGGTGAACGGGATCCGGCGGATCGATCGCAACAATCTGTTCTTCTACACCCCATCGCACCCGACCGGGACGGCGGAGCTGACGGTTCAGAGCGAGGTGGGCAAGGCGAAGGGACCCTACCCCTTCCGGTACTTCAATCCCGCCAGCCGTAAGGGGGGCGCGTCGGGGGGACCGGTTCGCGGCGCCGTCAACGTGACGGTCCTGGCGCAGGGAGGCGGACCGATCGAAGGGGCGTTCGTGATGCTCTCGACTCGGCGCGACACCCCCCACTCCGGGACGACGGATGCGAACGGTCAGGTCACGCTGTCGGGTCCGGGGGTACAGGGGGCGCAGACCGTCACGGCCACGGCCAAGGGGTTCACCTCGACGACGGTTCGTGACATCGATTCCGAGAATCTGACGCTCTTTCTCCGCAGCAAGTCACCCAGCAACGGCGGAGGTGGGGGCGGCGGGGGCGACCCACCGATGGCCACGATCGAGGGGACGGTCCGCGCGCCGGTGAAGTTCGGCAATCCCGACGACAAGGTCAGCTGGGAGATGGCCGTGGTCCGTACCACGATGGAGTCGATCGGCGGTCGTCGGATCGAACCGGGGCCGAATTAGGTGATCCGGGCGGGAGGGGACTACGAACTTCGGTCCCGGATCGGGGACGTCGCCGTCGTCGCGCTCTGCGGCATGTACAGCCCAAAGGACGAGCAGTTTCAGCCGGAGTACATCGGGGTGAAGCGCTATCTCAGTGTCGCCGACGGAAAGACCTACCGCGCCGACATCGTCTGCGATCGTCCGCTCGATCGGACGCTCGACGTCAAACTACGGAACCCGGTCTACGCACCCGGCGGTCCGAACATCAATCGGGCCGAAGTGTACTGGGACTTCGGTTTTTCGGGCGTGTTCCCGAGTCCGACGGACGCAACGGGTCAGGGCAAGCTGCTGAAGGTGTCGGACCAGCCGCCACTGACGGGCAATCTGTCGGGGGTCGAACTGACCGTCGTCGCCGGGAGCTTCACGGGGGAGCGCTCGCCGTCGACTCAGATGCACGTCTCCGGTGTGACCGACTACGACACGCCGGTCGTGATGCCCCCGCTGCTCGACGTGCCCGAGCCCGCCTCTCCCCGAGCGGGGGGCGAGGTCGAGGGACGGCGAATTCGGTTTCAGGCGGCGACGCCGCCCGAGCCCGACATGTATTCGATCTACCTGCTGGATCAGAAGGGACGGCCGTTCTGGCGGTATTTGATGTCGGGCGACAGTAACACGATCCAGCTCCCGTCCTTCCCGGATTTCTCCTATCTGCCCCGAGATCGACGCCCCGACCCCTTCTCGGCGGACGAGGGACACATCCTGATCTTCGCCATCGAGGGCGACCGCGTCGCGTTCGACGATTTCTCGTACGCGGACCTCTCCTCCTCGAAGTGGCGCGGTTATGCGATCACCCGCTGGGGGTTGACGTTCCCGTCGGCGAAGCGGGATTGAGCGCGGACGGGTGCAGGGGGAGCGCACAGGACGAGCCCGAGACTGCGCGAGGTGCGGGGTTGAAGACACCGGGCGGGCTTGCCGTGCGCCTCGTGTTGGCGACACTCGTGCGGGACCGATAGCTCTGCGATGGATCGAGACGATGCCGACCTCCCAGCCCCCGAATCAGTCCGGACGTTCGAACGCCGACGGTGCCCTCGAGGGAGACGACCCGATCTGGAGCGCCGACGACCTGCTGTCGATGATCGATCGGGACGACCCGGAGGTTCGTGCGTGGGCGCTGCGTCGTGCTGCTCTGCAGGTGGAGGACGATCGCGTCGAGGCGGTCGCGT
>JBDGRG010000248.1:9666-16356 GCA_042218355.1 Bradymonadaceae bacterium | reverse complement strand
GGAGGAGACACTCGACGCACTGCGCCGGTTTTTGCATTCGCGGGCGGGGGAGTCGATTCTCGAGCGCGACGCCGCGGTCTTGCTCGCCGTCCACGGGACGGACGACGATCGGCGGCGAATGGCACGGGCCGACGCGGCGCCCATGGGATACTGGGTGACCTGGGCACGGCGGGATCCCGAGTCGTTTCTCGACTGGCGCCGCACGTTCAGCGAGCAGCTCGAACAGCCCCCCTCGGACCGGCTGCTCGAGGCCTGGGCACGCGTGGCGCCGGCCGACGACATCGCGGAGTTGCTCGACGTGCTGCGGTCGGTCGAACTCGACGATTCGGCCCGCGAACGCGTGCTCGTCGCGCTCGAGAGTCGGGTTCGCGGACTTCGTTTCTTTGCGCAGCTCGAACCGGAGGGGGCTCCCGGCGACGTGCTCGCCGAGGTCTACGATCGGCTGGCGGATACCGGCGCCGACCTCGGCTGGTTGGACCCGGAGACGTGCCGAGACTGGTCCGAGGAGCTCGGGGGGGCCGTCGCCGACGGGGACTGGGCCGACGCCAGCGCGCGAGCGGTCGAGATCGTCGATGCGATGCGCGAACGTGCGGACGTCGAGTTGGCCTACCCGTCCGGCGAAGCACTGAGCGCACTGGTCGACGCGGTACGGCCGGCCGGGCGCGGGGAGGGACCGGCGCGCTGGGAGGCGGGGCTGGCGCTGGACCTCGCGCTGACCGCCCTGGGGGAATTCGCATTGCTCGAGGCGCTGACGGGCGCACGGACGATCGAGGAGGTCCTCGATCTGCGACGGCGGTTCGTCCTCCCGACAGCCCCGTTCGAGAGCCGTCTGCAGTCGGTCTGGCAGCGCGAACTTCAACAGGAGGACGAGTCGACAGCGCGGGGGGCGGTACGTGACTGGATCGTCGACTGCGCCGAGGAGTCCGTCCCCGGTGGCGTCCTCGATTCGGTCGCGCAGCTCGAGGGGCTCTCGCTGCTGGAGCTGGGACTCGACGTGCTCGAGGAGCGCCCCGATCTCGGCAATACCCAGCTGGCCGAGGCCGTCGCGGAGGAGCTGGGAGCCGAGCCGGCGCGGCTCCGAGCCGACGCTTCAGATCTGCTGACGGGGCGTGGTCGTGCCGTGCGCGCGGCTGCGCTCGAGGCGCTGCGAGACCGGACCGAGCGGTGGGCGAGCGGGGCGGTGCTCGACGCGTTCGACGAGCTGTTGGTCGAGCGGTCGTCCGGGGTCTGGAGTTGCCTGCGCGAGCTGGGCGATCCCCGGGCGCTGAACCCGACCGTCGAGGCGTGGCGGGAGGGGGAGCATCATGTCGCGGAGGTCGCCGTGTTTCTCGCCTCGCTGGACGAGCGGCGGGAGTCGCTGCCCGAAGCGCTGGTCGACGACGCCGCCGAGGCGGCCACCCGTCGCCACAGCGGCGCCGACTGGTCGACCGGAGAGGACGCCGTCGAGGCTCTTTACGACGAATGGGGGGAGGAGGAACTCCAGGTCGAGCTTCGCTGCCTCGAATGCGATCGCCGGTACAACTACGAGGTCGAGCAACTCTACATCGATCCGGAGGCGCTGGACGACGAGTCCGGGGTCGAGGACTACTTTCGGAATGCGATCGTCTCGAGGATCGTCGAGTGCAAAAATTGCGGCGCGCTCGATCGCTACGAATTGACCGAACGGAATCGCAGCCGTCTGACGTCGACGATTCTTCCGATACTGATGGAGGAGGACCCCGACTGGGGGGAATCGCCGTTGGTCCCCGCCAAGCTCCGGCTCGGAGACGGAACCGACATCGAGCGACCCGCGGAGGGCATCGAGACGCTGCGCCACCGCGCTGAAGCCGCGGAGGACGACTCGACGCTGTGGCGGCGGCTCGGAAACTTCTGCGACCGGTTCGGTCGGGAGGACGATGCTCGATCGGCCTGGCGGACCGCGTGCGAGGTCGACGAAACCGAGGTCCACGCGCCGTATCAGCTGGCCGATTCACTCTGGTTCGAGGGGGACCTCGACGCTGCGATCGGTCGTCTGCTCGAGGCGCTCGAACGGATGCCCAAGGCCGACCTCCCGAAACCGGCGCGGGAGCGGATCGCCGAGGAGCTGGCGGACTTTCTGCGACAAGCCGCTGATCTGAACGACGAGCCGCTGGTGCTGCGGGCAGCCTGGACGCCGGCGGAGGGAAGAGGGTTGGATATCGAGAGCGGCACCGCCGTGGTCGGCGAGATCGAGAACTGGAAGCGGTTCGAGTCGTTGCTGGCGAAAAACTTCTTTCACGTCGTCTCCTTCGACCACGAGCCGCCCGAGGAGTCGCCGACGCCGCTGCAGAAGTTGATCGAACAGGAGGCGTCGTAGTCGTGCCCGTTGGCCGGGTCGATGGGGTTTGATCGGAAACCGTGGGAATCTTCGCCGCCGGCCGAGAGGAGCGTTGACCGCGCTTCTAGCGCGGTGGGAGCGACCGCCAGCTCGCGTCAGGTGTTGGTGCGGTGGGCTTCCGGCCCACCGCTGGCGCTGGTGGCCGAGATGGCCGCCGCTCCGACGAATGAAGAGTCGACCGCCACGAACGGCGGTCGACACTACCGTTCGAATTCTCGCCGAGCACATCGACTCGCAACCCACGATGACCATCGTTCGCGTCCGACATTGGATCACGTCCGTACTCGTGGCGGTCTCCATCGCTGCTGTCTCGTGTAGTCCCGACGCCGGTTCCGGGGCGTCGGATGCCGGCTGCACCGGTGACGCGTGTGTCGACGGCGGTGGCGGGCTGCCCGGCCAGTGGCGCGAGCCCTTCGACGCCCGCGAGTTCGGCTGGCTGCTCAGCGTCGCGGGTCATTCGCCCGACGACGTCTACGCCGTCGGGGGAACGCCCGCGGACGGCCGGATCATGCACTGGGACGGCGAATCGTGGTCGGAGATGTCGGTCCCCGATGGCGTTCCGCTGATCAACTGGGTCCACGTCTTCGACGACGGGACTCCGATCTTCGCCGGCAACAACGGCACGATCTTGCGCCGGCGCGGCGGGGATTGGCAGGTCCAGGATCCTCCGACGGACCAGGATCTCTGGGGCGTCTGGGGCGCGTCGACGAACGACATTTGGTCCGTGGGCGGCAGTGGCACCGAGGAGGGCGAGGCCGTCGTCGTCAGAAACCGCGGCGACGGATGGAAGAAGGTCGACGTGCCCGAACTCGAGCGGCCCAACGTCTTCGCGTTCTTCAAGGTCTGGGGGATGGGGCCGGACGACGTCTACATCGTCGGCCAGCGGGGGGCGGTGCTCCACTGGGACGGGCAGGAGTTGACCGAGCAGTTCGTCGGTTCGAGCAAGGACATGATCTCGGTCTGGGGCAGCGGTCCGGACGACGTCTCGATCATCGGGGGGCGTGCCGGGGCGGTGCTCGCGCACTGGGACGGATCGGAATGGACCGCACACGACGTCCCGGGGCTGCCGGGGGCGAACGGCATCTGGATGCCGCGCGAGGGGGTCGCCTGGGTGGCGGGAAACGCCGGTCGGCTTGCGCGCGTGCGCATTCAGAAGGACGGGCTGTCGGTGCGGCGGGCTCCTTACCGGACGCGCCTGGACTTCCATGCGATTTTCGGTTTCTCCGGCCGCCAGTTATACTCCGTGGGAGGTAGTCTGAGTCGTACGGAGAATCCGACCGGTATCGCCATCACACGTTCCCTCGAGTGATGCGCCACGCGAGGCGCACGTCGTGATGTCGACCTAGGAGGCTGACATGCGCTCGACCCCGGCGAGGTGGGGGGCTGCAGCAGCGATCGTCGTGCCCCTGCTACTCGCGTCGGTCGGGTGCGGCAACACCGACAACGGTGGAGGGTCGTCCGGCCCCGGGATCGCCGAGGGCATCTTCGGCGAGATGGGCGGACCGATGGCGCGCGCAACGCCCGAACAGCGCGAGCTGTTTCGCAAGGGCAAAGAGGTCGCTCTTCACCGCTTCACGCGCGAGGAGGGGCTGGGGCCGGGCTTCAACATCCAGGCATGCGGGGAATGCCACGAAGCACCCGTCATCGGCGGGGGGAGCCCGCGATACCGGAACTTCTGGTTGATGGCGAAGAACCAGTCGAATGGGTCGCAGAACGCACTCGCCAAAAAGGGGGTCCAGCGGCAGTACAGTGTGAAGCCGCCCTACCGGCGTGACACGCCGAAGGAGGCGGACGTCGTCGCGACGCGCAATGCGATTCCCTTCTTCGGTGTCGGGGCGACCGTCGAGATCCGGACCGAGGAGATCGTCAAACGGGCCGATCCCGAGGACGCCGATGACGACGGGATCAGCGGGCGAGCCAATCGAGAGGCTGCTCAGGGCGTGGACGTCGTCGGACGCTTCGGCGTCAAGGCGCAGGTTGCTTCGCTCGAGGGCTTCATTCGAGCGCCCGCGAACAACCACCAGGGGATCACGTCGGATCCCCTCTCCCCGGAGATGCGCGACAAACTGCCCGCGGACATCCCCCAGACGGAGACACCGGACGAGCAGCCTCCGACGGTGTCGAACGCCAAGGGACCGCTGACCGGGCACGGTGTCTGTCCTGGCTGTCAGGTCGGGCCGCCCGACGAGCCGCTGAAGGACGACGACGGCGTTCCCGATCCCGAGATGACCGAGAAGGAACTGTTCCAGTTGCTCTCCTTCGTTCAACTGCTCGCCGCTCCGCGGCCCGAGGAGCCCACCGAGAAGACCCGTCGCGGAAAGCGGGTGTTCAAAGACATCGGCTGCGACGGCTGTCACGTCCCCTCGCTGAAGGGCCCCCGCGGCAAGGTGCCGGCGTACACCGATCTACTGTTGCACGACATGGGCCCGAAGCTCGCCGACGGGTTCAAGAAGTTCATGGGAAGCGCCACGGGGTCGGAATTCCGCACCCAGCCGTTGTGGGGGGTGGCGGCGACGGGTCCGTACCTGCACGATGGGCGCGCCGACACGATCGACGGCGCCATCCGCTGGCACGGCGGCGAGGCGAAGGCGTCCAAGGAGAAGTACGTCGCGCTCAGCGAGAAGGACCGCTCGGCGCTGGTCGCCTTCCTGAAGTCGCTCGGCGGGGCCGACAAGGCGACGGATGGGCTGATTCCGCCCGATCAAAAGCCACCCGAGGCGGGCGAGCTCGAAGGACCGAAACGGGAGCTGTCGGACTCCGAGCGTGCGAAATTCCGCGCGGGGAGACGGGTCTTCGACCGCAACATCCACCTCGACGAGGGCCTCGGCCCGAACTTCAACGGCGATTCGTGCCGGGCCTGTCACTTCTCGCCGACGCCGGGTGGCGCCGGACCCGCCGGCGTCTCGGTCACTCGCCAGGGCCACTTCGACGCCGACGCCGAGGACGAGTTCGAGGCCCCGCCCGACGGGACGATGCTCCACAAATTTTCGACCGACACGGCGTCGCGACCCGAGGCGTGGTCGCAGACGAACGTCTACGAGCTACGGAACCCGCCGCCGCTGTACGGGCTCGGCCTGGTCGACGAGATTCCCGAGTCGGAGCTCCGGGCCAACGTCGATCCGATGGACATGAATGGCGACGGTGTCAGCGGGCGGGTCGCCGAACCGTTCGAGGACCGGGTCGGCAAGTTCGGCTGGAAGGGCGATTTCCCGACGCTCGAGGACTTCATCCGCGACGCGGCCACCAACGAGATGGGGATGACCGTGCCCGACAGCGATCAATTCGTCGCCGGACGGTCCTCGGATTCGGACGATGCCGACGATCCGGAGATCGGGACGGCACGGCTCGAGTCGCTGGTGTTCTACTGCAAGATGCTGGCTCCGCCGCCGCGCCGCCGGACGTCGGGTCCGAAGCTCGAGGCGGGGCGGATGCTGTTCGAGGAGGTCGGGTGCGCGGACTGTCACACGCCGACGCTGCAGACCGCCGACGGCAAAGACGTCCACCTCTACAGCGACCTTCTGCTGCACGATGTGATGTCCTCCGATTACCGCGGCGTCGAGGGGAAGGACGCGAAGGTCGGGGAGTTCCGGACGCCGCCTCTGTGGGGGATCTCTCGGACGGGTCCCTACATGCACGACGGGCTGTCGGGTACGATCGACGATGCCATTCGCCGGCACGCGGATGAGGCGAAGAAGGCCGCCGACCGGTATCGGGCGCTGTCGGACGGCGAGCGGGAGCAGTTGATGACGTTCCTGAAGTCGCTTTAATTGCTGGCAATTGGGCGAGTGGGCTAGTGGGCGATTGGGCTACGTTGCGTGAGTTCGACACGGTCCAGCCGTCCGAACACCGCGGTCATCCGTCGCGAGAGCTGTGACGATATGAGTCTCGACGAGTCTGGACAGTCCAGAGGTGAGGCGTGCTGGATCGTCCTCCTCGCCGCCTGTGCGGCCCTCGGATGCGGCGCTTGCTCCGGGAACGGGGGCTCGGGTGGCGGTGGGAACGGCGGGTCGTCGGGGAGCGTCGAGATCGAACTCGGTCGGGGGAACCACCGTGCGACGACCTTCGAGCCGTACGGCGACGAGCCGCTGGTCGACCTCGTACACGGCCGCCAGGGCGGGTGGCACGTCTGGCCGCACGTCTCCATGACCGGCGTCTCGATGCCGAAAGAGCAGATCGAGACCGACCTCCGCGCCACGGTCACCGACCGGTCGAGCGGCGAGGAACTGGCGAAAGCCGATCCGCCGCCGCTGAGCCACTTCGGCTGGAACGCCGTCGACGACGGCTACGTCCACAAGATGAGCCCGGTGATCTTCAGCATCGCCTCCCCCGACGAG
>JBDGRG010000248.1:0-9656 GCA_042218355.1 Bradymonadaceae bacterium | reverse complement strand
CCCCCGGGAGTTCTACGAGGCCACCCGCCGGCTCGCCTCCCCCGACGAGGTCGATGGACGCGAGGTGCAGATTCGCGTGCAGCTCGATCTGATCGGGGGCGGACGGGCAGAGGCGACCACGCCTGCGGTCATCGTCGATCCGCAGGTCGACGTCGGTCGGATGGAGTCCGAATCCGGATCGTTCCGGTCGTTCGAGGAGACTCGCACGGTTCCGGTTCGGCGCGACGACGAGGGCGAGATGTACCTGCGTCCGCACCTCCGACTGCGTCCGCGCGCGGCGGTGCCGTGGTCGGAGGAAGAGCTGGACGCGGAGGTGTCGGTCTCGTTTCGCGGTGCGGTTCTGCAGGGCGGTCGGGTCGAGCGGACCGTCCCGCACGAGAAGTGGAGCGAGGGGAACGACGGCGCCCTCTACCAGTTGCCCGCTCAGCAGCTCGATACGAACGACCCGAACAAAATCGATGGAGCCTACCTCCGCGTGGTCGCGAGCGTCGATCTGGGCACGTACGGGGTTGCACGGGCCCGGATCGACGCACCCCTGAAGATGCCGTCGTCCGAGTAGCGTACGTCCTGCGGGCGCGTCCTCTGAACCGATTCGGCTCTGACATGCAGAGAGGCCGGTACTCTACATCGCTCGGCGCCGCCGTCGTGGTCGCAGTGCTGTCGTCGCTCGGCCCGGGATGGGGCTGCTCGTCGAGACATGCATCGGTCACCCCCGAGCCTGACGGGCGGGGGACCGGCAGCACCCTCGACTCGGGCGATGGGGGGGAGTTGGACAGCGGTCGGCCGCCTGCCGACCCGGAGATCACACTTGGTCGCGCGGACAGGGACAAGACGAATTTCCGTCCCTACGGCGACGAACCCGAGCTCGATCTGGTTCACGGCAGCCAGGGAGGCTGGCACGTCTGGCCGCACATCCGACTGACCGGCGTCCCCTGGGAGAAAGAGCAGATCAAAACCCGACTCGAGGCGGTGATCTTCGACCGGTCGAGCGGCGAGGAGCTGACCAAGGAGACGAAGTACACCGTCCGCCACTACGCCTGGAAGCCGGTCGGCGAGGGCTACGTCCACAAGATGTTGCCGGTGATCTTCGACATCGACTCGCCCGACGAGGTCGTCGGCCGCGAGGTCCGCGTGGAGGTCGAGTTGAAGTTGATCGGCGACGGTTCGGCCTCGGCGTCGACCGACGCCGTCATCGTCGATCCCGACGGGAAGTAGAGGGAATACCGTTGACGCCCCCCCCCCGCGGGCCTAATGTCTCCGCGCCCTGCATTGCTGTCTGGCCACCTGACTGTGACTGGCTGGGAGTTCCATGTCGACATCGAGTGCTGACGCTGGCGAGTCCGGTCACGGACACGAGGAATCGCTCGGGACGCTCGCACTGGCGGCGATCGGGATCGTCTACGGTGATATCGGGACGAGTCCCCTCTACGCGATCCGGGAGTCGATCAACGAGTACGCCGGAATCCAGGCGACGGCGACCTCGGTGCTGGGCATCCTGTCGTTGATCTTCTGGTCGCTGATCCTCGTCATCTCGTTCAAATACATCGGTCTGGTGATGCAGGCCGACAACGACGGCGAGGGGGGGATCATTGCACTGACTGCGCTGATCAGCTCCCCTCGCGAAGAGCCCGAACGGTGGAGTAGCCGGTGGATCTTCCTGTTGCTGGGGCTATTCGGCGCCGCGCTGCTCTGGGGCGACAGTATGATCACCCCGGCGATCTCCGTGGTCAGTGCGATCGAAGGGCTGAAGGTCGCCACGCCGATCTTCGACCCCTACGTCATTCCGATCACGATCGGCATTCTGATCGGTCTTTTCCTCTTCCAGTCCCGAGGGACGGCTGGAGTCGGAAAGGTCTTCGGGCCCATTACCCTCGTCTGGTTTTTGTTGCTCGGAACGCTCGGCGTGTTGAACCTCGTCGACAATCCGGCGGTCTTCCGGGCGCTCTCCCCCACGTACGCGGTCGAATTCTTCGCCCAGAACGGGTGGCAGGGCTTTCTGGTGCTGGGGTCCGTGTTTCTGGTCGTCACCGGCGGCGAGGCGCTGTACGCCGACATCGGTCATTTCGGGACCTTTCCCATCCGGTTGACCTGGTTCGGTCTGGTGCTCCCCTGTCTGCTGTTGAACTACTTCGGACAGGGAGCGCTGATACTGAACAACCTCGGGAATCACGAACTGATCGAGCAGCCGTTCTTTCACATGCTACCCGAGTCGTTGCCCCACTGGATGCTCTACGTGCAGGTCGCGATGGCCACCGCAGCGACCATCATCGCCTCGCAGGCGGTCATCTCCGGGGCGTTCTCGCTGACTCGCCAGGCCGTCCAGATGGGGTATCTCCCGCGCCTGCACGTCGACCACACCTCCGAGGAAAAGGAGGGGCAGATCTACATGCCGGCGGTCAACTGGACGCTGATGATTGCCTGTATCGGGCTCGTCATCGGGTTCAGTCTTCCAGCGGGAAAAACCTCGAGTAATCTGGCTGCCGCCTACGGGGTCGCGGTGACCACCGACTTCGTCTTCACCACACTGCTTTTCCTCGTCGTCGCCCGAGTTCTCTGGGGTTGGAATCTGGTGATATTGTCGCTTTTGGGCCTCGGTTTGTTCATCATCGATTTCGGGTTCTGGGGGGCGATGATCACCAAAATTCCCGAGGGGGGCTGGTTTCCGCTGGTCGTCGCCGGGCTCTTTTTCTTGGTGATGACCACCTGGAAGCGCGGTCGGAACATTCTCGCCGAGCGCCTCGAGGAGACGATCCGCCCGCTCGACGAGTTCTTCGCCGACGTCGAGGACCGAGAGCCGGAGCGCGTACCGGGAACGGCAGTGTACATGAGCTCGAATACGTCGGGCACGCCCCACGCGATGGAGCACAACTTCGAGCACAATCACGTGCTGCACGAGCGTACGGTCATCTTGACCATTCAGACCGCGGATCACCCCTACGTCTCCCCCGAGGAACGGGTCGAAATCGTGGACGAGGGCAAAAACGTCTACCGGCTGATCGCTCACTTCGGATTCGCGGAGGACCCGCACATTCCTCGACTTCTCTCCGGCCGCGAGGTCGGCGGCGAGGGCTTCACTCTCGACGAGACGACGTTCTTCCTGGGACGCGAGACCCTGCTGGCGACCGAGCGACCGGGCATGGCGATCTGGCGCGAAAAGCTCTTCGCCCGGATGTCCCGCAATGCGCGGAAGGCGTCTCGATACTTCCAGCTGCCCTCCGATCGGGTCGTCGAAGTCGGCACGCAGATCGAGCTGTGAGGGGCTCGAGGTCGCGGTCGACTTCTCACTCCTCGGGTGCCAAGATCACCGAGGTCGGGAGGTGTTTGACCACGCCCCGGGCGACACTCCCGATCAGGAAGTCGCCGAAGGCCGAGCGTCCGACGCTGCCGAGGACGACGCCGTCGTGATCCTCGGATTCGGCGCGATCGACGATCTCGCGGGTCGGATAGCCGGAGACGACCTCCCGAGACCAGTCGATGGACTCGAGTTCCCCGCTGCGCGCCTCCAGCGTCGAGTCGAGTTCCTCGCGGGCCATCTCGATCAGATCCTGCACGCCCTCCAGCTCCGTCCCCTCGTAGACGTCGTGGGGAAACCCGCCGTGAGTGGGGGGCTGCACGACGTGGAAGACGTCCAGTTCTGCGCCGTAGGTCCGGGCCAGTGAGATGGCCGTGTCCAGTGCGCGTTCCGACGGGTCGCTGAAATCGATCGCGACCTGAATCGACGGGTCGTCGGACCAGTCCGAATGGCCCGGATGACAGATCGACATTCGACAGGGGGGATCGTGCGCGATCGCCTCGGAGGTCGACCCCACGACGAGCTTCTCGAGCGACCCGCGGCCCGTCGCACCGATGGCCAGCCAGTCGACATCGTTCTGGCGGACGTATCCCGGAATCTGATCCCGGGCTGGCCCCTGCAGGCTGTGGACCTCGTAGTCGAGGTCGTTCGCGCCGATGTTCGTGCCGACCCATTTGCGCACTTCCTCGTCGAGTTGATTGCGCGTCCCGGGATCGTCGAGCCGTGCGGCGGTGTCGACGATCTGCGGATATCTCGAATGAATCGAATGCAACAGTGTCAGCTCGACGTCTTCGCCCGCTTCGCGCAGGCGGCGAGCGTGGCCGAAGCCCCAGACGGCGGCGGTGACGGCTCCCTTCGACAGGTCGGTCGCGATGGCAATCTTCATGGCAGCTCCTTCGTCGGGTATGGGACGCGTCGATTGGGTGGACATCTGTTCCGAGTCCGAATGTAAACGGCCGCGCGGGGAAATCCAGCGGATGGGTTCATCGGCGCGTAGCCAGAGCATCCCTTCTCTGGCGAGTACGGCGACCGCCGGCCCGACACGAGCTGGAAGCTCGGTCTACGCCCCACCGCGCTGGGAGCGCGGCCGACGTTGCCAGCGCATCTTGCGCTGGCGATATTCGCGCGCGTCACTCCCGTGCACATTGACGGCGGCTCGTCACATCAACACCATCGAACTGTCGCCTCTCCCTCCGCCGGCCGCGAACCGCGCTCGCGATGCACGGACTGATTCCCAACCGGGTCTCGGGGCTGCTCCTCGTCGCCGTCCTCGGCAGCGGACTTGGGATCGTCGGGTGCGAGCACCCCTCCTCCGGCGGCGACGACTCCGGGCGCGGGGGCCGCAAATGGACCGGCGAACTCCCACCATCGATCGACGAATTTCTGGACCACCGACTCCCGAGTGTCTCACTCCGCAACGGAATACTCCACGGCCTCGCGGAGCGGGTGGCCGAGAGTCGGGTCGAGATCGGCTCGTGGAAGTTCGACGAAAGCACGCCGGCCGACGCCCCGGTTTTCAAGCTGAGCTGGGTCGAGTCCAACGACGTCGGGGACGAGGGGCGCAGGCGACGCGCCGTCTTTCGCTTCCGACCGTCGAGCGGTCGCGTCAAACCGCTCTCGGCGCCCGCGCGGCGGCTCTATGGGGCGTCGCAACGCCTCGAGACCGCCGACCGAGCTCCCGTGCTGCCGACGACCTTCAAACCCGGCGCGCGGGAGGGCGAACCGAAATGGGACGGGAAGAATCGCAAGGTCTGTCGCACTCCCGTCTTTCAGCGGGACTGCCGGGCCACCGAGATGTTTCTCGGCCGGGAGCGGCTCGTCGAGTCACTCCGGTGGTTCGTCGGCGGGCTGGCGGGTGACGTCGAGGTGGTACGGACGCTCCGCAGTCGGGGAGCCTGCGCCTGGCGGGTCTCGAGCCGGTTGCCGGAGAGCCACGAACACACGTCCTGGGCGGACTACCGCGTCGAGTACCACTGCGACGACGAGTTGGGGATCAGTTGGAGCCTCGCCCTCGAAGATGGGAGGATCGTACCGGCGGACGAGCCGGCCCGGTTCGTCTCTCGGGTCGCGCGAGTCGGTGGTGAGGATGGCGAGTCGCGTCCAGCATCACCGGCACTCCAGACGACACGGGCAGCGTTGCGCCGCGCCGCGGAGCAGCCCCCCGACGAGGAGTGAGCGCCGGTCAGACTACGGCTCCGAAGAGTTCGAAGGTGTCGGCGTCGAAGGACCCGGTCGCGTCGAGGTGGGCGAGGATCCGCTCGGCGAGTCGGCTCAGATCCGGGTCGTCGTGGTGGTCGTGCACCTTCGCCAGCGTCTCGCGGGCCGCCTCGCCCGCCCATTCGCCCAGCGCCAACAACGCCGTGTCGGCGTGGTAGTCGGTCGAGCGGGCCAGCGCGTCGAGGTGGTCGGCGAACTCCTCGAGGCGGAGTCGTCCCACGATACGCACCGCGTAGCCCCGGACGTCCTTCCGTCGGTGGTCGAGGGCGTCGGCGAGGTAGTCGTTTCCTCGCGAGTCGCCGAGTTCCACCAGCGCAGCGGCGGCCTCGCAGCGGAGCAGCGGGTGGATGAACCAGCGGTCGAGCAGTCTCCTCAGCGGTTCGCGGGCCCGATCGGCGCCGAGTGCCACGAGGCCGCGGCAGGCGGCCGCGACGGTCTCCTCGTCGTCGAGCGCGGCGACGAGTTCGTCGGTCAGCTCGTCGGCGGTCTCTCGAGCGAGTGCCTCCCCGCCGGCCAGTTCCGCCAGTGCGAGTCCGATCTGCAGTCGGTTGGAACCCGACACCCGGTGCCACGCCGCTTCGACATCGGCCGCGAGGTCGAGCCAGCCGCGCTCCGCCGCGAACTGCGCGGCGACGACGGTGACTTCCGGGTCGTCGTCCCCGAGCCGCTCCTCGACCGCGACGCGGACGTCGGGCCCGTCGGCGCCCGAGTCGTGCAGGGCGACGAGCGCGGCGTAGCGGAGGTCGGGTTCCTCGTCAGCGGCGGCCGTCACCAGCACCGTCTCGACGTAGGAAGCGTTCGAGTGCGCCAGGATGCGGCAGGCCGACTGGCGGACGCCGGTCGCGGGGGCGGGGACGGCGTCGGCGGCGATGCCGAGGTCGGCGGTCGCTTCTGCCACCCCCTCGGTGTCCTGCTCGACGAGTGCCCGTGCCAGCGCGGCCAGCTCGTCGGCGGCCCGCTCGGCCAGTGCACCGGTCGCGAAGCTCCGAACCGGGCCGTACGGGTCCTCGAGACGCGCCAGGAGCGTCGTCCAGAGGTCGGGCCCTTCACCGTGGCGGGTGCGGTACTCGAGTTCCTCGAGCCGTGCCCGCGGATTGGCGATGTCGGCGGGGTCGGTCCGATCGGTCATTCGACAGCTGTTCCGGGTTCGACGTCGTCGTCGAAGGTCGGCAGCTCGAACTGCCCGTCCGCGACCTCGGCGGCCATGAGCATCGCCTGGCTCTCGATGCCGAACAGCGACGTCGGTTCGAGGTTTGCCACGAAGGGACAGACCAGTCCCTCCAGTTCCGAGGGCTCGAACGACTGGGCGACGCCCGCCACGACCGTGCGTGGCTCCTCTTCGCCCAGATCGACGGTCAACTTCAGCAGTTTGTCCGCGCCCTCGATCGGCTCGGCGGCGTCGATCCGGCCCGCACGGAATTCGAAGTCCTGGAAATCGCCGAAGCTCATCAGGTCGTCGCTCACGTCCTCCTCCTCGTCGTCGGTGTCGGTCTCCGAAGTGTCGGTGTCGTCGTCTGCATCCGCCTCTCCCTCGGTGTCCGCGTTTTCCTCCGCGGAGGGCGGGTCGAGCTTCTCGAAGAGCACGTCCGGTTGGTCGATCGGACCGCCCGACAGTTCCCCCCACACGAGTGAATCGTAACTCGGGGCCGGTCCGGGATCGGTGCCCAGCGCCTCGAGGACGGTCGAGGCCGCATCCGGGATGAAGGCGTGCGCCATGACTGCCACCCAGCGGATGCCCTCGAGCGTCTGGTACAGGACCTGCTCGAGTCGTTCGGGGTCGTCGCCGCTCAGCCGCCAGGGCTTGGTCTTCTGCAGATAGTTGTTCAGCTCCGACGAGAGGACGAAGACGGCGTTCAGCGCCCGATCGGTCTCGCGGCGATCCATCGACTCCTCGACGAGGCCTCGGATCTGCTCCGCCCGCTCGACCAGGTCCTCGTCCGGGGTGTCGGGCTCCGGATCGCGGGCTTCGATCTCCCCGTCGAGGAAGTTCTGCACCATGCCCGTGGTCCGATTGACCAGGTTCCCGACGTTGTCGGCCAGCTCGGTGTTGTTCCGCTCGACGATCCGCTCCTTGGCGTAGTTGCCGTCGTTGCCGAGCGGAATCTCGCGGAGCAAAAAGTAGCGGAGGACGTCGAGTTCGTACTCGTCGGCCAGGTCGAAGGCGTCGACCCAGTTGCCCTTGGATTTGGACATCTTCTCGCCCTCGACGGTCCACCAGCCGTGGGCGAAGACCTGCTCGGGGAGTTCGATGCCCGCGCTCATCAGAAACGCGGGCCAGTAGACGGCGTGGTGTCGGAGGATGTCCTTGCCGATCAGGTGGATGTCGCAGGGCCAGAATCGGTCGAAGGTACTCGAGAACCCGGTCGGCGCGCCCTCCCCGTCGTCGCGAAATCGGTCCCAACCGCCGATCCCCGTCAGGTAGTTCGTCAGCGCGTCGACCCAGACGTACAGCACGTGGTCGGGGTCGCCGGGCATCTCGACCCCCCAGTCGAAGGTCGTCCGCGTGATCGAGAGATCCGTCAGCCCCCCCTCGACGAAGGTGCGGATCTCGTTGAGCCGTTCCTCCGGGGCGACCGCCCCCTCGACCTCGTCGTACCACTCGAGGAGATCGTCCTCATACTCGCTGAGCCGGAAGAAGTAGCTCTCCTCCTCGACCCACTCGACCTCCGAGCCGGTGGCGATGGCGCGGCCGTCCTCGACCTCGTCCTCGTCGTAGTAGGTCTCGTCGGAGACCGAGTACCAGCCCTCGTATTCGTCGAGGTACACGTCCCCGGACTCCTTCATCCGCTCGACGATCGTCCGGGCGAGCTTCTTGTGCTCGTCCTCGGTCGTCCGGACGAACCGGTCGTGGGTCAGCTCGAGTTTGTCGAAGAGGTCCCGGAACTGCTGGGAGTTCTGGTCGACCAGCTCCTGGGGCGTCATGCCCTGTTCCTCGGCCGCGCGCTGGACCTTCAGGCCGTGCTCGTCGGTCCCGGTCAGGAAGAAGACGTCGTCCCCGCGCTGGCGGTAGTGGCGAGCGAAGGCGTCGGCGACGATCGTCGTGTAGGCGTGCCCGATGTGAGGCGCGCCGTTGACGTAGTAGATCGGGGTCGTGACGTAGAAGCTGGACATCGGTCGGCCGGCTGCGAAAGTCGCCCGGAATCGCTCAAAATTCCTGTCGCGTCCGGACAACTAACCGAAAAGCAGACCGGCTGACAACCAGCTGGGGCGTGCGTGTGAGCGAGTTCGGCGGTCGACGAGGAGGGGTGGAACGACAGATGATTCGACGCAGTCAGTCGTGAGCGGTGCTCCCCGGTCGGCCCGACGAGTGGTTCGGGTCACCATCCGTCCGGCGGATTTTTGAAGCAGGGTACGGTGCCCGGGGGACACCACGAACAGTCCTGCACATCGTACGGGAGCGAAGGGTCGTCCGTCGTGCGCTGTTCGAATTCACCCGTCTCCGGATCACAGCAGGCCCCCGAAATTCCGTCACACCAGCGGGGATGACGGTTCCAGCCGTCGGTGAGCTTGTTGTCCGAGGGCTCGGCGTCCGAGGGCCCGGCGTCGGACGGGCCGGACGAATTCGATGGTTTGCCCGAGCCGGAATTGTTGCATCCGGCGAGCCCGATGAACACGGCGATTGCACACGGAACGATGAATTTCAGAAGATGGCGTGACATTGGTTCCACTCGTGCTGCGAGTCTCGTGTGTGCGCGTCGACTGCGAATCTCGGGGTCGAGGAATCGGGCCTCCTGTACGATCGCGGTCGCGTCGAAGAGCTGCATCCGCCCACCCCAGCTTCTGATGTCGCGCGCGATTCCTACGCAACGCCCGGCGCCGGGTCGTCCACATCTCCGATCTCCGACCTCCGAACTCCGAACCTCAGTCTCCGCTCGTGCGCTTCACCGATCTCGCATGTCCACTCCAGTGCCGCGTTTTTCTCCCGGGGATCCGCCTGGAGGTTCGAATTCGACGCAACGCTGAACGCAAAAACGCCGAGTATAGACATGGAGGGGGTTGCCTCGGCGTCCGGCCGCGTCGCGCGGTTGAAGCGGCACCACCCATCAGGGGCGGGGGACGCCGCCACCCGCGGTCCGTGAAATACCGGGTCGTGCGGACCCCCTTGGCCGGCACCGGCCGGGCGGCGCGCACACGGGCGCGCCGGAGG
>JBDGRG010000247.1:2064-12744 GCA_042218355.1 Bradymonadaceae bacterium | reverse complement strand
CGCTCGACGAACACGGCGACCTCATCGAGGAGGAGTTCGGCGAGGTCGTCGACCACCGGACCTACGTCTTCTGCTCGGACGGCGACGTGATGGAGGGGATCTCCCACGAGGCCGCCTCGATGGCCGGTCACCTCGAGCTGGGGAAGCTGATCTACGTGTACGACGACAATCGGATCACCATCGACGGCTCGACGGAGCTGACCTTCACCGAGGACGTCGAGAAGCGCTTCGAGTCCTACGGGTGGCACACCGAGCAGGTCGAGGACGAGAACGATCTCGAGGCCATCGACGAGGCGATCGGCCGCGCGGAGGACGAGAACGAACGCCCCTCGCTGATCCGGCTGCGGACGACCATCGGGTACGGGTCGCCGAACAAGGCGGGCGACTCGTCCTCGCACGGGGCTCCGCTGGGCGAAGAGGAGGTCCGCCGGACGAAGGAGGCGCTGGGGTGGGAGTGGGACGAACCCTTCCACGTCCCGGAGGGCGTTCGCGAGCACATGGACGCGACCGACGAGGGAGAGGAGCGCGAGCGTGTCTGGCGCGAGGAATTCGACGCGTGGCGAGACGAGCATCCCGAACGGGCCGCGGAGCTGACCCGCCGGCTCGAGGGCGACCTTCCGCTCGGATGGAACGAGGATCTCCCCGAGTGGGAGCCCGACGAGGAGGGCCTGCCGACGCGGAACGCCCACGGGGACGTCCTCGATCACATGTACGAGCGACTGCCCGAGCTGACGGGAGGATCGGCCGATCTCGCCGGATCGAACCGGACGCTCAACGAGGACTTCGGGGTCGTCCAGCCCGATGCCTACGCCGGTCAGTGCATCCACTTCGGCGTGCGCGAGCACGGGATGTGCGGCATCGCGAACGGAATGAATCTGCACGGCGGTGTGCGGGCGTTCGCCGCGACGTTTCTGATCTTCTCGGACTACATGCGGCCGTCGATCCGTCTGGCGGCGCTGATGGAGCAGCCGACGCTGTTCGTCTTCACGCACGATTCGATCGGACTGGGCGAGGACGGCCCGACCCATCAGCCGATCGAACATCTCAGTTCGCTCCGGGCGATCCCGAACATGACGGTCTTCCGCCCCGGCGATGCCAACGAGGTGCCGGCCTGTTGGCGGCTCGCGGTCGAACGGCAGTCGGGTCCCTCGGCGCTGGTTCTGACTCGCCAGAACGTGCCGGTGGTCGACCGGTCGGAGTTCGAGACCAGAGGGGCCGCCGAGCGGGGTGGATACGTCCTCGCCGAAGCGCCCGACGGAGAGCCCGATGTCATCCTGATTGGGACCGGCAGCGAGGTGCCTCTCTGCGTGCGAGCCCGTCGCCGGCTGCACGACGAACACGGCGTGTCGGCGCGGGTCGTCAGTATGCCCTCCTGGGAGGAGTTCGAGCGCCAGGCTCCGAGTTGGCGCGAGGCAGTCCTTCCCCCCGAGATCGATGCGCGACTGGCGGTCGAGGCCGCCTCCGCGCACGGCTGGGAGCGATACGTCGGAGCTGCGGGCGACGTGCTCGGCATCGATCGGTTCGGTGCGTCGGCCCCTGCCGACGTTAACTTCGAGAAATACGGGTTCACGCCCGACAATGTGGCCGACCGCGCCCTGGAACTCGTCGAACCGGCCTGACCGGATGGGAACTGCGATCGAGACTTGGCGAACCGGGTACGTCTTCGGCGCCGCGCTGGTCGCGGTGCTGGCGGCGCAGTGGACGGTGGCGGCATCGACGGTTCGAGCCGCCGACTCATTGACGGCGGCCGTCCGGACGGCCGTCGAAGACCCCTCGGGTCGCGACGCTGCGGCCTTCCGCCGGTCCTCGGTGCGGTTCGAGGGGCTCGCCACGGCCGAACGCCTCCCGAAGGCGGGTGACTACCTCGTCGAGGTCGCCATCGGCGTGGGCGAACGTCGACTTCGGTATCCGTGCGTCGTTCGACGCGATCGCAGGGGGGAATGGAACGTTCGGTGGCGACCGGTGCGCGCCTACACGTCCGCGCTCTTTCGGCTCGCTTCCGGGGGAGATCTCCTGACGTTACAGCGGAGTGGCGGGGGAGGGGCCCCGGGCGAGTGGGCCAGCCGACCGCGAGTTCCTGCCCTGCCGATCCTGCTGGTCGACGGGGCGGCGATCTTGCCGACGGGACGGGCTCGACTCGGCGGGGCCGAGGGACTCGAGCCGGCGCGTTCGCTTCGACGGGCCGTCTCCACCTGGACCCGGCGGGTCGGACAGCGCGACGATGCGTTGGCGGCGGTCGACATCCTCGCCGACGAGGGGGCGACGTGGCGCGACCTGATGACCGTTCTCTACGCCGTCTCGGGGACCGGGGTTTTTCGGGTCAATGTCGTCGTCGGGTCCGGGGACGGACGGCTCCGTGTCGTCCGTGCAGCTGCGCCGGTCTTCGGCGCCGACCGAGCCCGTTCGCTGGTCGTCGCACTCGACCGGTCGGTCGGTGGGCGCCGCGCGCTCCGTGTGGTCCTGGGCGCCGAGCAGCTCGCCGTCGACGAGCCGTGTGCACCCGGCGTCAGCCTCTGTGTCTCGGGAGTGGACGCGGTCTCCGGCGACCTGCGGGCACTGTTGGAGGGGGCCCGGCATCCGTCGGTCGAGCACGTCGTCTTTGCTGCGACCGCCGATGTTCCCCTGCGCCTCGGTCTTCGCTACGCCCTGGCGACGGCGGCGGGGCTGGGCGTCGACCCGGGTCGGCTGATCCTCAGCTACGTCGGCGCCCGCAACCGGTCGGGCCCGTCCGGTCGGGAGGGGGGGCGAGATGAGTGAATCCCCGCACGTCCCGCCTCGTTCGCCGGGGCGCGCCCCGATCGTGCTGGCCGGGCTGGTCGTCTGGTTGCTGGTGCTGGGTTCGGGGTGTGCCGCCTCGAACGCCGGCCGAGAGGAACCGTCACCGGAGGTCGAACGCAGCGGGAGCGCCGACCGGGGCGGGGAGACCGGCCCTCCGGCTGCCGATCCGATGGGAACCGCACGGGGGTGGATCGAGAGGGCCCTCGAACGAGACGAGCCGGTGGCCGGTGAGCTCGACCTGTCGGCGTGGACGGAGCCGGTCGTCGAACGACTCTACCGGGCCGAAGACGGTGCGTACCGCGCGGTGATCGGCGACGTCGCCGGTGCCGACCGCGCGGTGTTGCTGGCCATCGAGCCGGCGTCGGGGTCGTCGACGGGCGATGGCGACCCGGGCTGGCAGGTGACGGCGGTCTCGATTACCGACCCCTCGCATCTGTGGCCTCGGTACTGAGCGTAGAAGAGGAGACGACCGCTTTCCTCAGAGACCCCCCGGACCATGTACGATTTGCGCGTCGAGACCTCCGACGAATGGGTCGACTGCGTCCTGGAGCAGTTCGATGCGTTCCTCGCCGACCACGCGGCGGCCGAACGCAAGGCATGCACGACTGCGATGCACTTCACCGCGCGTTACCGCGACAAACCCGAGCTGATCGAGACGATGCTCGAGATCGCGGAGGACGAGATTGCCCATCTGCGCGAGGTCTTCGACGTGATGCGCGGTCGCGGTCTGACGATCCAGCCGGATGAGAAGAACCCCTACGTCAACCGACTGCTCGAGCACGCATACTCCAGCGGCGAACGTCGCCTGCTGGACCGGCTGTTGATCGGCTCGATCGCGGAGTATCGCGGATGCGAGCGCTTCGCGACCCTGTCGCGTGCGATGCGTCGGCGCGGGGACGCGCCCGATCTGGCGGACTTCTACCGCGAGCTGGCCGCCGACGACTCCCGTCATCGGGCTCGGTACTGGGACATGGCGACCCTCTACTTCGACGAGGAACGGGTGGAGGAACGAGTCGACACGTGGCTGGACCGCGAGGCGGAGGTGGTCCGCGACCTACCCGTGCGACCGGCGCTGCACTAGGGAATGGGGAACGGGGAATTGGGAATGGGGAGCGCGGGATTTTGCGATGCACGGGATACTCTCGTGACGTCGCGTGCCCACACCGAGCCTCGCGCCTCTCGCGTCTCGCCCTGAAGCCCACGAGGAACAGTATCCTCCGACCCCGTCGCATGCCCCCACCGACCCCCTGATCCTTCAATCCCCCGATACCTCGGTACCTCACATACCCGCCAGCGGAAGTGACCACTGAAGACGTCGCATTCCCCCACACCCAGGCATCTCGCTTCTCGCCCGACAAGCCACCAGAGGAAGGATGCTCCAACCCCGTCGCATGCCCCCACCGACCCCCTGATCCCTCAATCCCCCGATACCTCGGTACCTCGCACACCCGCCAGAGCACGGATGCCCTGGCTACGTCGCATACCCGGACGCGAGGCATCTCGCCTCTCGCGTCTCGCCCTGGAGCCAAACAGGGAGAGGATGCTCCCACCTCGTCGCAGACCCCGGACGCCCGCAAGTACCTCAGTACCTCGATACCTCAGTACCTAGACGAACCACCAGAGGGCGAATGCTCCGACCCCGTCGCACACCCCAGACACCCCTCAGTACCTCGATACCTACCTTTTGAGCTGATCCGGCCGCTCGCGGATGATCTTCAGGCTACACCCGTCGCCGGCTCCGGCACAGGTGTAGAAGGTGAGGACCAGATCGCCGGTGCGGTCGATGGCGGTCGAGATGCCGAAGGTCGAGCCGCCGAAGACCCGCTCGACCGACCAGCTGCCGTCGGGCGACCGGATGGCGACCTTCAGTTCCGAGTTGTCCCCGGGGCTGAAGGCGACATAGAGCGTGCCGTCCGCCCCCTCGACGATCGAGGAGGGGTATCGGCGGGAGAGCGACTGATTGTCGAAGAACTTCCGCTCGCGGTCCAGGTCGACCATCGTGCCGCAGGTCACGAGGAGATTTCCCCGGAGGCGGCTGCTCAGACAGAGTTCGAAGGAGCTGGTCAGCGCGAACGAGTGGACCCGAGCTCCGTCGTTTTCACTGCCGAAGTACGCCCGGTTGGGCCACCGGTCGTCCTTTTTGTCGTACCGGGCCACGCCGTACCGGCCGTCCCGGCCGACGTCGTTGTTCTGATGCACGAGATAGACGCTGTCGCCGCTGTCGGCCCGCAGTCCCCGGGCCATGGCGGCCTGGGGATCGTCCGCTCGCAGTTGGCGCCGCGTCTTCCACCTCGAGAAGGGGGTGTTCTCCCGGTGTGAGAACAGCCGCACCCGCTGGCTGCTGTCGGCGGCGAAGGTGACGAAGAATCGCCGTCCGTCCTGGGTCACGTCGAAGCCGTCCCGACGGCTGACGTCGTGACCGCCGACACATCGAAGGTGTGGAACGTCCAGTTCCCCGGGGACACCCGTTTGGCGGTGCGGAAATCGCTCCGCGAGGGGTGCGGGTAGACCAGCAGAGGTTCCCCGGGATCGATGATCTCCAGCCCGAAGATGCCCCGGTGCCGGGCGATCTCCTCGACCTGCCAGCGTCCGCCGACCGGCCGCCGGGCGACCACGAGATTCGAACGCTCGCAGTCCGGCGATTGAAACTGGTGGAAGCCGAGCCACACCGTCCCGCGATCGTCGATCACCAGGCTCGTCCGGTCGGTCAGGACTTCCCGACACTGGATGTTCGAGACGACGTTGTCGCGCTGCCACGCATCGACGTCCTCGCGTGCGTCGCGGACGTCGGCGACGTCGGGGACGTCTGCGACGTCCGTCGTATCGACGGCGTCGGCTGCGTCGGAGGTATCCACGGGGGCATCGACCGGCGGTGCGTCCGCCCGACCCGAGTCGGCGGGCTCGAGCAACCACGGGTCGGAGTCGAGCTCCCGGCACTGGCAGGAACTCGAGGCGATCAGCGTCGCGACGAACGTGGCGGCGAGGATTCGCTTCCACATGAGATCGTGGCGCGGTGGCTCGGAACGGTGACGTGCGACGATCACGGGTCCCCCGTAGATTTGCAAGGTTCGATCCGCGATGCGAACGCACCGGGAGATGGTGATACCGGCGCGCTCGTTTTACGGACCCCCCCGCCAGCGGTTACGCACGGGCGCTTTCGACGAGTCCCCTGCGAGCGATGCCGACCCGCTCCTCTCGATCCACGAGCCGATGAAAGTCAACAAGGTCGTCTTCTTCGCGTCGGCTGCCGTCATCCTGCTGTTCGTGCTCTTCGGGGCCGTCTTCACCGAGACGGCGCACGCGTTGACGACGACTACTCAGACCGTCATCGCGACCTATCTCGGCTGGTTCTACGAGTTGGCGATGGCGTTCTTTCTGGGGTTCGTGATCTGGCTGCTCTTCAGCCGACATGCCGACATCCGGCTCGGAGCCCCCGGGGAGACGCCAAAGTACAATTACGTCACCTGGATCTCGATGCTCTTCAGCGCCGGGATCGGCATCGGGTTGCTGTTCTTCGGCGTCGCCGAACCCCTCTACCATTTTACCCATCCCCCCCACCAGCACGGGTTTCAGCCCGGTTCCGTGCACGCCGCGCAGCACGCCATCGCCGTGACGTTCTTCCACTGGGGGCTGCACGGCTGGTCGCTGTACGTCATCGTCGGGCTGTCTCTGGCCTACTTCGGCTACCGGCGGGATCTGCCGCTGACGTTTCGATCCACGCTGTATCCCGTACTCGAGGAGCGGATCCACGACTGGCCGGGAGATCTGATCGAAGTCCTCGCGGTCTTCGGGACGATGTTCGGCGTCGCGACCTCGCTCGGGCTGGGCGTCATCCACGTGAATACGGGACTCGAGATGTTCGGCTGGCTCGAGTCCTCCGCCCGCAATCAGATTCTCCTGATCGCCGTCATTACGCTCGGAGCGACGATCTCGGTCGTCAGCGGACTGGACCGCGGGATCCGGCGGCTCAGCGAGTTGAACTTCGCGCTGGGGATCGTCCTGCTGGCGATCGTCTTCGCACTCGGGCCCGGGCTGTTTCTGATTCGGGCGTACGTCCAGCAGATCGGTTACTACCTCCAGCATCTCGTCCAGCTCTCCCTGACGACCGGAGCGTATGCTCCGGACGCGGCGGGGCTCTCCTCGAACATCGACTGGCAGAAGGCCTGGACGGTCTTCTACTGGGGATGGTGGATCTCGTGGTGCCCCTTCGTCGGGATGTTCATCGCCCGTATCTCGCGGGGCCGGACGATCCGGGAGTTTATCGTCGGCGTGCTACTGGTGCCGTGTGCCTTCATCACCTTCTGGATGTCGACGTTCGGCAACACGGCGCTGTATCTGCAGAAGTACGACGCCGGGGTCGCCGCCGACGTCGATCTCGTCGCGCGGATCACCGATGCCGAAGGGACGTTTCAGTTCTTCCGGGCCTTCTACGTGATGCTCGAGTCGCTCCCCTGGTCGACGCTGACCATGGGGATCGCGACGGTGTCGGGCGTGATCTACTTCATCACCTCGTCGGATTCCGCCTCGCTGATCATCGACATTCTCACCTCCGACAACGATCCGGATCCGCCGGTCGCTCAGCGCATCTTCTGGGCGCTGACCGAGGGGGCGGTCGCCGCCGTCCTGATCGCCACCGGCGGCAAAAAGGCGCTGACGGCACTCCAGACCGGCTCGATCGCCGCGGCCGTCCCGTTCTCGCTCGTCGCCCTCGCCATCTGTTACTGCCTCGTCGTCGGCCTGCGCCGCGACGAACCGAGCGCTGAAGGCAGAAGGATGAAGGAAGAGGGCAGAAGGAGGAGGGATGAAGCAAGAAGGGACGACGGATGAGTGATGAATTACGAATGATGAATTATGACGGTTGACGGAGATACGGGGAACCGATTCGACCGCATCCGGTCATAATTCATAACTCGTAACTCATAATTCATAACTGACAGAGTTTCGGGCGACGCCAAAGGTGGCGCCGCCCGCTGCGGGTCGTCGCTGCTCGCCTCGGTAGGACGTTTACTGGATCTCGATCTCTCGAGCCTTCGTCTGCTCGACCTTCGGCAGCGTCAGCTCGAGTACTCCGTTCTTCAACTCGGCGGTGATGTTCGACTGGTCGATCTCCTTGCCGAGCCGGAACTCGCGGGTGAAGTGGCCCTCGCTGTATTCGCCGTAGACGCGCTCCCAGCGGTCGTCGAACCCGCTCGTCGGAGCCACCAGCGTCAGGTGGCTGTCTTCGAGGTTGATCTCGATGTCGTCCGGGTCCGCACCGGGGACGTCGGCGAGGACCTTCAGCGTCCCGCCGGTCTCGAAGATGTCGACCGGAGGCTTGAACCAGTTGCCCTGGCGAGTTCCCTCTCCGGAGTCGAGCTCCTGCTTCTCGTGGACGCTCATCTTGCCGTCGTCGGCCATCGTGGGCCTCCCGTGTGACTCGAGTCGTGCGAACGATGCCAGATTCGGTGAATCGCCGTGACGAGCGATCAGCCCTCGATCTCGATCGTCCGGGGCTTCGCCTCGGCCGCCCGCGGAGCGTAGACGTCGAGCACCCCCAGCTCGAGGGTCGCGCGGATTCCGTCGCCGTCGACCGGTTCGGGAAGTTCCACCGCGCGGCTGAAGCTCGTGCTCTCGCGTTCGCGCCGGTGATAGTCGGCCTCCTCGGCCGGCTCGATCGTCCGTTCGCCGCGGATGAGCAGCTGGTCCCCCTTGAGATTCAACTCCAGGTCCTCCTTGTCGACGCCGGGCAGTTCCGCGCGGACGCGGAATCCCTCCCCGTCGTCGTAGATGTTGACCGGGGGAAAGACGCCCGCCGACCGGGGCCGCGCTCGACGTCCCTGCCGGCCGCCGGTTCGAGTGGCGTCGCGGAGGACGTTCCGGAGTTCGTCTCGGAACCAGTCTCTGGGCGTCGTGCGTCCGAACGGTCTTCGCGTGAACATGATCTCCTCCCGTACTGGCGGGTCGCGACTGGGACTCTGCGAACCGTGACGGTCGAACTCGATCCACAGCCCACTCGCGTGACGCCGGTCGTCGTCTCGACGGCCGACCTCGCGCGAAGGGAGATCCCCAGTCCGTTGGATAACAAGTTCTTTCGCCTATCAAGTCGCGCGGGATCCATCCCGCTTCGATGCGAACATAATCAGCTTTCGAACGTGTCAAGCCCCGCAGCGCCGAGGGGTGTACCTCACGCCGTGGTCACGCCGACCGTGCTGTCGCCCCTGTCGGGGCTCGGAAGGCGGCGTTGCCACCGATATGATCCCCGGGCTCCGTCTCACTTCGTTCGACTCCGCCACGGGGCTATTCGCTGTCGCCCCTTCGGGGCTCCAACCGCCGGTCAATCGTTCGGTTTTGAGCCCCCGAAGGAGGCGAAAGCACGTAGCCGGGGGTGCGAGCCCCCGGGTTGAAGGCCGTCGAGACAAACATCGAGCCCCGAAAGGAGTGATAGCAGGGTCGGTTCACCGTCATCGCAACGACATCCCCGATTGATCGCCTCCTCGAAGCCCGGGGTTCGATACCCGCGGGATCTGCACCCGTGCCGGTCGCCCTCCGTCTTGTTGTCTCTCCTTCCAGCCGGGCCTACACTCCGCCGCACGCGGAGGATTCGCGCCAATCGCTCATCGACGACTCCCAGACCATGCAGACTTCGGAAGTGATCCGGAAGAAGCGCGACGGCGGCGAGCTGACCGAGGAGGAGCTCGGCGAGCTCGTCGAGCGGTACACGAACGACGAGGTCCCCGACTACCAGATGTCGGCGTTCCTGATGGCGGTGTACTTCAACGGTTTCTCGAGTCGGGAGCTGTCGGTCTGGACCGATGCGATGCTCCATTCCGGGGACGTCTTCGATCTGTCGGCCATCCCGGGCCCGCACGTCGACAAGCACTCGACCGGTGGAGTCGGCGACAAGGTCTCGCTGGTGCTCGCGCCGCTGGCGGTCGCCGCCGGCGTGAAGGTTCCGATGATCTCGGGACGCGGGCTCGGACACACCGGCGGGACGCTGGACAAGCTGGAGAGCATTCCGGGGTTCGACGTCGAGAAGTCGCCCGAGGAGTTCCTCGAACTGATCGAGCGTGTCGGGGGGGCGATCGTCGGGCAGACCAGTGACATCGCCCCGGCCGACCGGCGGCTGTACGCCCTGCGCGACGTGACGGGGACCGTCGAGTGCATCCCGCTCATCGCCAGCTCGATCATGAGCAAGAAGCTCGCCGAGGGAATCGGCGGGCTGGTGCTCGACGTGAAGGTCGGCAGCGGGGCGTTCATGGGGACGCTCGAGGAGGCCGACCGGTTGGCCCGCACGATGATCGATATCGGGGAGTCGACCGGGACGTCGACTCGAGCGTTGATCACGGACATGAGTCAGCCGCTCGGAGCGGCGGTGGGCAATGCGGTCGAGACCGCCGAGGCGATCGATTCGCTCCGCGGCGGGGGCCCGTCCGATCTCCGGAAGATCGTCGTCGAACTGGTGGCCGAGATGAAGGAGATCGGGGGGAGCGATCAGTCACGCTCGGCGATTCGCGACGAACTCGAGCGGCTGCTCGACGCCGGCGAGGCGCTGGCGACGTTCCGCGAGATGATCGAGGCGCAGGGGGGCGAGCCGGAGGTCTGCGACCGGCCCCGGGCGGTGCTCCCGACGGCCGACGAGGTCCTCGCGTACGAAGCGTCCTCCGAGGGGTGGATCGGCGACATCGACGCGCGCGAGGTGGGGCTTGCATCGCTGGAACTGGGGGCGGGTCGGGAGACCCAGGAGGACGAGGTCGATCCGGCGGTCGGGCTGGTCTTCGAGGTCAAGCGGGGCGCCCGCGTGGAGGCGGGCGAGTCGATCGTCGAAATCCACGCCGAGCCCGACTCCGACGTCGAGGCGTGTCGAGAGCGGCTCGACGCGGCTCTGGAGATCGTCGACGAACGGCCCGAGGAGACACCACTGAT
>JBDGRG010000247.1:0-2054 GCA_042218355.1 Bradymonadaceae bacterium | reverse complement strand
GACGTCGTAGGGGCGCGCCCGAGGTGCCCCGGGTCCGAACCGGCGGTCAGTCCTCTCGGGAGTCGTCGTCTTCGCCCGCGGCGGTCTCCTCGTCGCCCTCCGTGTCGTCGGAGGCGTCGTCGGTCTCCGGCGTCGGTTCGGACTCCTCGGCGCCGTCGTCCGCCTCGTCCTCCTGCTCTTCTTCGTCGTGGCGGGCGATGCTGACGACTTTCTCGTCCTCGTCCGTCTCCATCAGCGTCACCCCCTGGGTGTTCCGGCCGTAGATCGAGATGTCCTCGACCGGCGTCCGGATGACCTGCCCGGAGTTGGTGATCATCAGCACCTCGTCGTCGTCCTCGACGATCCGGACGTCGACCAGCGGGCCGTTGCGCTCGTTGACCTTGATCGTGATGACGCCCTTGCCGCCCCGCGACTGCAGCGGATACTCGGCCATCTCGGTCCGCTTGCCGTAGCCGTTCTCGGTGACGGTCAGCACCGTTAGATCGTCGCGGCCGTCGGGGACGATCTCCATGCTGACCAGCTCGTCGCCCTCCTCGAACCGCATGCCGATCACGCCCAGCGCCGGACGGCCGACCGCCCGGGCGTCCTGTTCGTGGAACCGGATCGACTTCCCCTGCCGGCTGGTGAAGAAGACGTGGTCGTCGCCGGTGGTCAATTTGACGTCGATCAGCTCGTCGTCCTCGCGCATCTTCAGGGCGATGATCCCGCCCGAGTGGACGTTCTCGTACTCGGTCAGTTCGGTTCGCTTGACCCGGCCCTGGCGGGTCGCCATCACCAGGTACTTGTCCTCCTCGAAGTCGTCGATCGGGAGAATGCTCTCGACCGTCTCGTCCTGGTCGATCGAGATGACGTTGACCGCCGCGCGTCCCTTCGAGGTGGGCGAGCCCTCGGGCAGCTGGTGGGTGCGCAGCATGTAGACGTCCCCCTTGGAGGTGAACATCAGGATGTTCGTGTGCGTCGACGCCACGAACATGTCCTTGACGAAATCCTCCTCCTTGGTGTCCATCCCCCGGCGGCCCCGGCCACCGCGCTGTTGCGAGCGGTACGTCGAGATCGGCGTCCGTTTGATGTAGCCCTGGTTGGTCAGGGTGACCGCCATGTCCTCCTCGGCGATCAGATCCTCCAGCGAGATCTCCGAGACCTCGTACTGGATCTCCGTCTTGCGCTCGTCGCCAAAGTTGTCGGCGACCGCCTGCAACTCGTCCTTGATTACCCCCATCAGCTTCTCCTCGTCGTCCAGCAGGCTCTGCAGATAGTCGATCTTCGCCTCGACCTCCTCGAGTTCCTCGATGATCTTCTCGCGCTCGAGGCCGGTCAGCTTCTGGAGCCGCAGGTCGAGGATCGCATTCGCCTGCTCCTCGCTCATGTCGAACTCGGTCATCAGGCCCAGCCGGGCCTCCTTGGGCGAGTCGCTGGCCCGAATCAGGGCGATGACCGCGTCGAGTTCGTCCAGCGCCTTCTTCAGCCCCCGGAGGACGTGGGCGCGCTCCTGGGCCTGCTCGAGCTCGTAGATCGTCCGGCGCGTGGTGACGTCGCGGCGGAAGTCGACGAAGTGACGGAGGACCTCCTTCAGGGACATGACCTTCGGCTGGCCGTGGACGATCGCCAGCAGAATGATCCCGAACGACCGCTGGAGCTGGGTCATCTTGTAGAGATTGTTCAGCACGATCTCCGGGATTGCGTCGCGCTTCAGCTCGATGTGGATCCGCATCCCCTCGCGGTCCGACTCGTCCCGCAGGTCGGCGATGCCCTCCAGTTCGTCGTCCTTCACCAGGTCGGCGATCTTTTCGATCAACCGTGCCTTGTTCACCTGGAAGGGCAGTTCGGTGACGATCAGCGAGCTGCGCTCGTGGTCTTTCCCCTTCTCGATGTCGACCTTGGCCCGCAGCTGGATGATGCCCCGGCCGGTCTTGTAGGCCTCCCGAAGCCCCTCGTCCCCGTAGATCAGCCCGGCGGTCGGAAAGTCCGGGCCCGGGACGTACTCCATCAGCTCGTCCACCGTCGCGTCGGGGTTCTCGATCAGGTGGATCGTCGCGTCGATGACCTCGCGGAGG
>JBDGRG010000246.1:0-2243 GCA_042218355.1 Bradymonadaceae bacterium | reverse complement strand
GCATCTGGACCAGCAACCCGATCGAGTGGGGGACGGAGTTCCTCGACAACCTCTTCGAGTACGAGTGGGAGGTCGAGAAGAGTCCCGCGGGTGCCTGGCAGTGGAAGCCCAAGGACGAGGACGCCCGCACCGCACCGGACGCCCACGATCCCTCGGACGAGCACTCGGTCTTCATGCTGACGACCGACCTCGCCCTGAAGGAGGATCCGGAGTTCCGCGAGATCTGTCAGCGGTTCCGCGAGAATCCGGAGGAGTTCGAGGAGGCGTTCGCGAAGGCCTGGTACAAGCTGATCCACCGCGACATGGGGCCGACCGACCGCTACCTCGGCCCGGACGTTCCGGACGAGGAGCTTCTCTGGCAGGACCCCGTCCCGGACGTCGATCACGAACTAATCGGCGACGAGGAGGTCGCCCAGTTGAAGGAGGCGATCCTCGACACCGGTCTGCCGGTGTCGCAGCTCGTCAAGACGGCCTGGGCGTCGGCGTCGACCTACCGCGACAGTGACAAGCGCGGAGGCGCGAACGGTGCCCGGATCCGCCTCGAGCCCCAGAAGAGCTGGGACGTCAACGAGCCCGAGGAGCTCGCCGAGGTCCTCGAGACGCTCGAAGGCGTCCAGAGCGACTTCAACAACTCCAGTACCGACGGCGTCGAGGTCTCGCTGGCCGATCTGATCGTGCTCGGCGGAGCCGCCGCGGTCGAGCAGGCCGCCGAGGACGCCGGACACGCCGTCGAGGTGCCGTTCGAGCCCGGACGGACCGATGCGACCGCCGAGCAGACCGACGTCGAGTCGTTCCAGTACCTCGAGCCGAACGCGGATGGCTTCCGCAACTACTTCAGCGACGAGGCGAGCGATTCGGCAGAGCGGGAGCTGATCGACAAGGCGAACCTGCTGACCCTGACGGCACCGGAGATGACGGTGCTCGTCGGCGGTCTTCGGGTCCTCGGCGCGAACTACGACGGCTCCGAGCTGGGGGTCTTCACCGACCAGCCCGGCGAGCTGACGAACGACTTCTTCGCCAATCTGCTCGACAACGGTATCGAGTGGGAGGCGGTGTCGGACGACGAAGAAGTCTTCGAGGGCTACGACCGCGAGACGGGCGAGCTGAAGTGGAAGGGGTCCCGCGTGGATCTGACCTTCGGCTCGAACGCCGAGCTCCGGTCGATCGCCGAGGTCTACGGCGCCGAGGACGGCGAGGAGAAATTCGTCGAGGACTTCGTCGACGCCTGGACAAAGGTGATGCAGCTCGACCGTTTCGATCTCGAGTGATCGACGTCGACCAGTGAGCTGTCCGCCGCGAGGCGGAAAGGCCGCCCCGCTCCGGGGCGGCCTTTTTTATTGGCACCGGGCGCCCCCTCGAGGGGTTCACCGTAGCACGGTCCCGCCGCGGGATTCCGCGGCGAGCCGTCGACGCGGGCAGTTCGGCCTCTCCGACAGACGCCAGCGAGTTTCTCGGGGTGGAGACGGCGGGGTCCCACGCCTTCAGTGAACCGAGGCGGAAGTGGCGTATGACTTCACAGACCCTCGGTCGCTGGAACGCGGCGCATCACTCGGACCGGACACACCGACGGTAGACGTCCGAGACGGGAGCATCGACGGAGAGATCGTCGGGACAGTGCGCCCAGCGCCATTCGAACCCGTCGTGACACCAGCCATCTTCGCCGTCGACAGAGACGACCTCCGCATCGAGGCTGTTGTGAGCGGCCGCGAGTGGCAGGCGAATGACGATGTCACGACGGCGACCGTCGGCGCACTGGCCGCGGATCTTCAACTGTCGGAGGCTGATCTGCTCCCAGCGGTCGGTGAAACGACACCGAAGGGACCGACCGCGACCCCCGCCGCCACATCGTGAGACCCATCCGGTCAGCGCTCGCGGCCGATCTTCGACCCGCCGGCTGTTAAAACTTCGCCAGTGTTCGATGAGCTGTCCGTCGGGCCGAAATTCGTAGAGCGTCGCCTCTCGGACGGCGTGAAACGGTTGAGTGATCAACCAGAGGCCGGCGAATCGCGAGGGAGCATCCGGTTCGCCGACGTCGCTCGGGGGGGCGGACCGGATGTCCGTCGCGGCGGGCCCGGTTTCGAGCGGCCACGGGTCGGTCGGCTCGCGCCCCGAACATCCGGCGAGGATGAAGAGGGTCGAGACGCCCCCGAGCAACCAGGCCCCGGCGGAACGCATCGTCTCCTCCAGTCGTGTCAGTAAGAGTCGACGATTTCGTAGTCGCGCCGGCTTCTCCCTCGGCAACT
>JBDGRG010000245.1:3234-4535 GCA_042218355.1 Bradymonadaceae bacterium | reverse complement strand
TAGAAGTCGTGGTCGTTGCGTTCGTACTGGATTTCGACGAGCCGCTCGAGGAAGTCGTCCCGGTCGATCCGGTCGCCCTCCTCGAGGAAGACGAGCATCCCGTAGTAGGCCTCGGTCGAGCCCAGTCCGTACAGACAGGAGACCGAGGCGACGATCAGGACGTCGTTGCGCTCGAACAGACTCCGGGTCGCCGAGTGGCGCATCCGGTCGATCGCGTCGTTGATGGAGGCGTCCTTCTCGATGTACCGGTCGGTCGACGGGATGTACGCCTCGGGCTGATAGTAGTCGTAGTACGAGACGAAGTACTCGACCGCATTGTTCGGGAACAGCTCCTTGAACTCGTTGTACAGCTGGGCCGCCAGCGTCTTGTTGTGGGCGATCACCAGCGTCGGCCGGTTCACGTTCTCGACGACGTTCGCCATCGTGAACGTCTTCCCCGTCCCCGTCGCGCCGAGCAGTGTCTGGTAGCGCTTTCCCTCGCGGATTCCCTCAGTGAGCTGCTCGATCGCCTTCGGCTGGTCGCCCTCGGGATCGTACTCGCTCTGTAACTCAAAGTCGCTCACGGTCGGGCCATTGGGCTATTGGGCAAGTGGGCTATTGGGCCTGTGCACGGGCCCGCGACGCGAATCGAGCATTCACAGCAATGCGGCTCGTTCGTCACCGGATCGGATACCCGCTCTGCAACTCGACATCGCTCACGGGAGGGCTATTGGGCTATCGGGCGAGTCGGCGATTGGGCCTGCGCACGGGCCCGCGACGCGAATCGCGCATCCACAGCAATACGCTCGTTCGTCCTCGGGTTCGGTTACCCGCTCTGCAACTCGATGTCGCTCACGGTCAGGCAATTGGGCGATTGAGCAATTGGGCGATTAGGCCCCAAACGGGGCACACGATGCGAAACGCGCTTCCAACTCGAGAGGGGTGGCGTACGCATCTATTCAGAGGAGACTCGGAACTCGTGTGGAGAGGGACTCGTTTGCTCCAGTGTAATCGCAGTCAGCCACGCCGATCGGCCTCGATGCGATTGATCAGGGACTGGAGGGCGCTGCTGACACGGTCGAAGGTCCGCCGTGCGTCAGACACGTCGAGCCCGTCGAGTATTCCGAGCTCACCCGCAAGCTCGAGCTGGGTGTCGATTTCGGCCAGTGAACCTCGGGCATGATTGAGAAACCGCAAGAACTGTGCATCCGTATCCCTCGCCGACCCCTCCGCGATGTTACTCGGCACGGACACCGCCGCCTGCCTCAACTGAGCGACGAGCCCGTACTTCTCGTCGATGCGTCGTACGAGGTCGGCGTCGC
>JBDGRG010000245.1:0-3224 GCA_042218355.1 Bradymonadaceae bacterium | reverse complement strand
GAAAGTCCTCGGTGAGTCCGTAGAGCTGCACGACGAACTTCTTCGCAAGGTGCCACACCTCGTAATTGTGGTGCGGTCGCTCGCGATCATCGGTCGCCCATCCCATTTCTCCTCCTCGCGGGTCTCTTGTCGACTTCGCCAACTTGGAACGCGACGAGCTACCCGCCTCACGACACAAACAAGTCACCGCCTCCAATCCCCCGTCGACCCCCCGTTGGAAATTCAACCGGGCGACCCGTGCCTCACACCGACCTGCAGGCCCAATAGCCCAATCGCCCAATGGCCCAATTGCCGGGCCTACTCGACCCGCCAGATCGTTCCCCACGCCTTGTCCATGATCTCGATGCCGGCGTCGGCGAGTTCGTCGCGGATCTCGTCGGCGACCTGGTAGGCCTCGTTCTCGCGCGCCTCCTTGCGGGCGGCGATCTTCTCCTCGATCTGCTCGACGGTGATGTCGAGGTCGGCGAGCTGGATCTCGCGGATCTCCCGGAGGGCGTCGGCGGGCGTCTGTTCGAGGAAGCCGAGGACGTCGCCCGCGGCCTTGGCGAGGTGGTTTTCGACGAGGAAGAGGGTGTAGGCGCGATCGTCGTCGACGGGTTCCGGGCTTTCGGCCAGCTCGTTGCCGAGCTTGGCGAGCTCGTCGATCGTGGCGAGGGCCTTGGAGGTGTTGAAGTCGTCGGCGAGCGCCTCCTCGAACTTAGGCAGGAAGCCGTTGACGACCTCTTCGGTGCCGCTGACCAACTCGCCCTTCCCGTCGATGTCGGAGGGATCGGAGTAGCCCGCGTGGTCGAGCGTCTCCTCGATCCGCTCGCGGGTCGCGTAGAGGTACTCGACGCGGTCGGTCGCCTCCTCGAGCCGCTCGACCGAGTAGGTGATCGGTTTGCGGTAGTGAGTCGACAGAAGGAAGTACCGGATCGCGTCGGGGTGGAACTGGTCGAGGACGTCCCGAGTCGTCCAGAAGTTCCCGAGCGACTTCGACATCTTCTCCTCGACGATCTCCCCCTCCTCGTTCTCCTCGGCGACGTTCACCATCCCCATGTGCATCCAGTAGTTCGCCAGGGGGTTGGCCCCCGAGGCCGCCTCGGACTGGGCGATCTCGTTCTCGTGGTGGGGGAAGATCAGGTCGCTGCCCCCTCCGTGGATGTCGAAGCGGGGCCCGAGGTACTTCGTACTCATCACCGAGCACTCGATGTGCCAGCCCGGCCGTCCCTCGCCCCAGGGGGACTCCCAGCTCGGCTCGCCCGGCTCCGAAGATTTCCAGAGCGTGAAGTCGAAGGGGTGTTCCTTCTTCTGTTCGATCTCCTCGTCGGTCCGACCCGATCGGCCGGCCTCCATCTCGTCGAGGTCCCGCTTGGAGAGCTTGCCGTAGTCGTCGAACTCCTCGACGCGATAGAAGACGTCGCCGTCGACCTCGTAGGCGTAGCCCTTCTCCTCGAGCGTCTCGACCATCCGGATCACGTCGTCGACGCACTCCGAGACACGGGGTTCGTAGTCCGGGTCCTCGACCCGAAGCCGGTCCATGTCGGACTTGAACTCGTCGATGTAGTGCTCGGCGAGCTCGAGGGGGTCCTCCCCCTCCTCCTGCGCCCGGTCGATGATTTTGTCGTCCACGTCGGTGTGGTTGCGGACGTGCGTGACGTCGTACCCCAGGTATCGGAAGAACCGCTGGACGACGTCGAAAAAGACGTACACCCGGGCGTGGCCGATGTGCGTCAGGTCGTAGACCGTCACCCCGCAGACGTACATCTTGACCTTGCCCGGCTCGATCGGTTCGAGCGTCGGGGTCTGCCCGGTGCGCGTGTCGTATATCTCGACGGGGCGCGGTGCGACCTCGTTCGCGGGTTCGTCCATGGCAAACTCCGTGGTATGCGTGCGTAAATCCGAACTCTCGACGTGTGCAGGCCACGAAGACGCGAAGATACGAAGCAAATTCTTTTCTCTCGAGTGGCCGAACCCCCTTGGCTCCGGCCTGGGCTTCGCGCTTCGTGTCTTCGTGGCTACTTCTTCGCGTTCTTCGTGTCTTCGTGGCTAATTTTTGGCCCTTCGCGTCTGCGTGGCCGCGGCTTCGTGCCTTCGCGCTATCGGTCGACGTCGCGGTGTCGGACCCGGACGTCCCAGGACTGCGCGCCGAGCCGATCGGCGAGTGTCTCGGCGATGGCGACCGACCGGTGGTGGCCCCCGGTGCAGCCGATCCCGATGGTGAGATAACTCTTGCCCTCCTTCTCGTACAGCGGGAGGGCGAAGTCCATCATCTCCTGGACGTGCGAGAGAAATCGACTCGCCTCCGACTGGCCTAGGACGAAGTCCTGGACCGGTTCGTCGCGGCCATCCTTCTCGCGAAGCTCCTCCTCGAAGTAGGGATTCGGGAGAAACCGGACGTCGAAGACGAGGTCGCACTCCGAGGGGAGGCCGTGCTTGAACCCGAAACTGAGCAGCGTGATGCCGAACTCGGCCGATTTCGCGCCGGAGAAACGCTCCTGGAAGAGCGTCTTCAGCGTATGAACCGTGTGATCGGACGTATCGACCACCGAATCGGCCGCCGACCGAAGTTCCGAGAGCACGTCGCGCTCGCGCTGAATCCCCTCGCGCAGCGTATCCCCGTCGGTCATCGGATGCCGCCGGCGGGTCTCGCTGAACCGCCGAACGAGGCTGTCGTCGTCGGCCTCCAGAAAGACGACCTGCAGGTCGATATCCCGGTCGCGCAGCGCCTCGATCATCTCGGTCGCATCCTCCAGGAACATCCGCTCGCGGGTATCGATGACGAACGCCAGCGAGTCGACCGCCCGCCCGCCGCTCGCGGCCAGCTCCAGGACCTTCGGCAGGAGCGGGACCGGCAGATTGTCGATACAGAAGAAACCGACGTCCTCCAGGGCGTTGACCGCGGTCGACTTCCCCGTGCCGGGCGAGGAGATCTACGAGTGGACGACCGCCCCGTCGAGCGACAGCGAGGAGACCTCGTCGCTCGCCCCCACGTCAGTCTGGTCGTCGGACGAATCGGTCACGGACTCGAGGTGCGGACGAAGCGGTTCCCGCCGCGAGGACGTCGTCGGAGAGAGCGAGCAGAGGCCGCCGATCGCGCGGCGGCATTCGGGACGGTCCGCGCGACTCGACCTCGTCGCCCGGAGATGCGCTCGGAGCGCGGACGTCAGTGTTCGAGCACCTTGACCAACGTGACGGTGACGTTGTCCTTTCCGCCGTTTTCGTTCGCCGAATCGATCAATTCG
>JBDGRG010000244.1:2752-4596 GCA_042218355.1 Bradymonadaceae bacterium | reverse complement strand
GACGAGGACGGCCGGCTCGTCGTCGGGCCCCGGCCCGACCGTCGGCCCGCCGACGCGTTTCAGACCTGCGACGTCCCCGAGCACCTCGAGGGCGAGCACGTGACGCTGTTCGGCCCGCCGGACAACGCCAAGCTGTCGATCAACGCGATGAACTCGCTCCATCGGCAGTTGCCCGACGAGCCCCCGCTGGTCGCCGACCTGGTCGACGACGCCGAGGACGCGCCCAAGTGGGGGGCCGACACCGAAGATTCGAAGACGCCGATCATCGAAGATCTGCTCGAATCGTATCGAAACCTGACCGGCTGTTTCGATGGTACGCTCGAACACGTCGATCAGGAGAGCGGCCGCGAGTACGAACTCGCCGAGGGCGAGCTGGCGACGCCGATCAAGCGGATCCCGGGGCTCGCGCTGCCCGACGCGAACCATCTGCTGCACGGTTCACCGCTGCCGCTGCACGTCTACGACTTCGCGCTGCATCTGTACCACAACTGGCAGCGGCCCGAGGCTCTGACGATCTACGTCCCGAAGCTCGAGAACGAGGAGGAGGCGGCCTACCTGCAGACCCTGATCGAGACCGCCGAGGAGCTGATCGCCGACGAGCACCCGAGCTACGAGGTCGGCACCGTCGACGTCCTCGTCGTCTACGAGAATCCGCGGGCGATCTTCCGGATCCGGGAGATGGCCGAGGCGCTTCAGCCCTACTTCGTCGGCGGAAGCCTCGGGTGGCACGATTTCCTCGCCTCGACGGCCCGGCTGTTCAAGAACGACCCGAACTACCGGATTCCGGTCAAATCCGACCCGAACATCGTCATCAATCACATCAAGGAGTCGCACCGGATCCTCGCCCGCGAGCTCGATCCGCTCGACGGCATCGCGATCGGCGGGATGTACGGGGTCCTCTACGAGGCGGGCAATCCCGACTCCTTCGAAGTCAGCATGGTCGGGTACATCAAGGACGTCGTCGCGCAGCTCGACCGCGAGCTCGACGGCTTCTGGGTCGCCCACCCGGATTTCGTGCGGATCGGCGTCGCGCTGGTCGAGGCCTACCGCCAGTGGGAGGAGGACCCCGAGGACGACGTCCTCGAGGATCTGGTCCGCCAGCTCGTGCCCGACCCGACCGAACAGGAGCCGCTTTTGGACTTCGTCTTTGGAGAAGACGTCCCGGGGCTCGACCGGGACGATCCGCTCTACCAGCGGGGCGTCCTCGCCGCGGACATCGAGGAATCGGACGTCATCGCCAACGACGACCCGGAGGAAGTTCGCTACAACGTCTTTCAGGCGCTCCAGTACCTGGCCGACTGGCTGTCGGGCAACGGCTGCGTCGCCCTGCCCGCCCGCCGGGAGAACGCCAGCGGCGAGGAGGTCTTCGTCCGGGTGATGGACGACCTGGCGACGACCGAGCGGTCGCGCTGGGAGGTCTGGGCGGAGGTCGCCCACGGCCGCGTGTCGGTCGAAACCTTCGATCGGATCCTCGAAGAGGAGCTGGCCTTCATCCACGCTGACGGCGAAGGCGGGGAACGGCGCGTGGCAGTGTCGTGGGAGGGGGAGGTGGGCGAGTGGTATCCCGTCGCCGCCCGGCTGCTCCGGCAGATCGTCACGTCCGAGGAACCGCCGGAGTTCGTCAGCGAACTCCTCCTGCCGTTCACCGTCTCCCAGGTGCGCGAGGCCGAGGATCCGTGGCGGGCGGCCAACGAGCTGTGTCCCGACAAGTACGAGGACTGGCAGCCGCCGGCATGGGTGTGATCCAACTCCGTGGGATCGACGCTGCGACGTTGCCAGCGGCCACCGCGCTGGAAGCGCGGTCAACGTTGCCAGCGTGCACACCGCGCTGGAAGCGCGGTCAA
>JBDGRG010000244.1:0-2671 GCA_042218355.1 Bradymonadaceae bacterium | reverse complement strand
GCCGCGCCATCGTCGAGGCGGTCAACAACTGGGACGACCCCGAACGGCTCGCCGGCGAGGTCTTCGACGGGGCCGACACCGTCCTCTTCGCCGGCGCCTCGGGGACGGGTAAGTCCGCACTCGCCGAGTCGATCCTTAGAAATAGATCCAACGAGAACCGCCGCCAGTTCCTCCTCGACGCCGATCCCGGCACCCCGACCGCGGGTCCTCCCGGAGCTGTGGTCCTCGCCGAACTGGTGGAGGACGGCTGGCAAATCCGACAGATCGAGGGGCTGGCGACACTCGACGCCGGGCGGTATCGGCTGGCCCTCGTCGACGCCGTCGCGCGGCTGTCGCTGGGCGAGCTCGACGGCGACCTGGCGGTTGACGCCCCCGGTCTGCACCGGGGTCGGCCGGCCCGCGAATTCGTCCCGGCTCTTTACAACGCCGCCGGCTGTGAACGGGCCATCGTCGTCGGGGACGAAGACGAGGCGAGTGTACTGACGGACGAGCTAGTCGCCGGCGGTCATCCCGTCCGGCGGGTCCGAGCCTCGGCCGCCGCCTCCAAGCAGTCGGGGGAGCGCCGCGCTCGTCAGCGGACCGAACGCTGGGACGAGTATCTGGAGGGCTCGGAGCCGCGGGCCCTCTCTCTGGGCGGACTCACGCTCGTCGGCGACGGTCCACCGGTCGACATGCGCGACGCCTGGCCGGGCCGACAAGTTGCGCTGATCGACGAATCCGGTTCGACGCTGGGAATGGCCGAGGTCGAGGAACTTCGCGGCGACGAACTGCACCTGAGATCGCCGGTCCCAGACCTCGCGCCGACGGCCGCCGTGCTGGCCAGAGACGCGCGACGCAATCAAAAAAACCTGCTCCGCACGGACCGGCCGAACGAGGGGACGTCCGGCCGCACCACCGGGAATTTGGAAAGCATCTTCACCCCGACCCGCACGGCCGACGAGCGGCTCGGGCTGACGGGCGCCCTGACCGCCCGGGCGGGGATGTTCCGCGTCTCACTCATCGGCGGGTTCTTCGGAAATCCGGTCGTGCACGTCGAGACGCTCCACGGCTCGCGCCGGACGTTGATCGACCTCGGTCAGGCGGGTTGCTTTCCGACGTCAGTGCTCAACCAGGTCGAGGACGTCTTCGTCACCCACGCCCACCTCGACCACTTCGCGGGCTTCACCACACTCCTCGCCACCCGGATCTACGAATCGAGCCGGCTGCGCATCTGGGGGCCACCCGGGATCGCCGACCGAGTCGCCTCGGCGGTCGACGGATTCACCTGGGATCGGCTCGGCGAAGACGAAGGCCCCGTCTTCGACGTCCGCGAATACGACGGCGAATCCTTGCGCCGGGTCGAGATCCGAGCCGACGAACCAGTCTCGACTTCGGCCACGGAGCCACGCCCCGACGGCGAGCTCCTCGAGGAGGACCGCTTTCGAGTGAGAGCCGCCCTCCTCGACCACGGGACGCCGGTTCTGGCGTTTGCGTTCGAGGAGCGGGCGAACTTCACCGTCCGGTCGGACCGGGTCGGCGAAGACGTCGAGCCCGGACCGTGGCTGGGTGAACTGAAACGGCGCGCCGCGCGGGACGACCTGACGGGTGAGCTCGAGCTCCCGGGCGGCGAGCGCCGGCCGGCGGAGGAGCTGGTCGACGAGTTTCTGTCGATCGAGGCGGGAGAGCGGCTGGTCTACGCGACCGACTTCACGGACACCGCCCGGAATCGGCGGCGCGTCGAGCGGCTGGCCGACGGCGCCGATAGTGCGTTCGCTGCAGAGGACGTCGACCGAGCCGAGCGATCCGGGCATCTGACGACTAGCGCGTGCGCGGAGATCGCGGCCGCAGCGGACGTCGAGCGGTTGATTCCCTTTCACTTCTCGTCGCGGTACGAGGAGGAGCCGGAGCGGCTGTATCGGGAGATCCTCGACGTGTTTGCGCGGGTCGAAGTGCCGAAACCGATCGCAGATCGAATGGAGTAAGGGGAGCCGGACGGGTGCGTGGAGGTTCACGTGTCATGTGAGATCGAACCCCCCGTCTTCCACGGGGTTGAAACCGCCGCCTGCACCGCGGTCTGTAACCATCCGGTTTCATTGGTGCGGTGGGCTTCCGGCCCACCGCGCGCGCCGGTGGCCAAGATGGCCACCGCACCAACGAAAGAACCGCGCGCACGTCGGCCGAGGGCCTACTCGACCGATCGAGTACGCCGAAGTTCGGCGCAGAACTCGATGCGGTCGTCGAGCGGGCGGGCGTAGAGCTCGTAATCGACGTCCTCGTCGTCATCGAGGGCGGCTTCGAGATGGTCGGCGAGTTCGGTGCGAGCCTCGCCGACGTCGCCGGGGAGATCCCCGCCTCGGATCGAGGCCCAGAGACGCCCCTCCGAGCCGGCATCGAAGCGAATATCGCAGCCCATCAACTCGTCGACGTGATCCTCGAGCCGATCGGCGATCGACCCGACCGCCTCCTCGTCGAGGGGCACACCGGGAAGGTCGTCGTCACTCATCGAACATCACATCTCTTCAGGGTCGGCGGCCACGCGGAATGCAGAGTTTCACCGCGCTACCGCACGCATCGCAGTTCTTGCCCGCGCAGGGATCGATCCAGGCCCAATCACACGTGTGGCCACTCGGACAGTCGCGGGTCCGTTTGCACTTCTTTCGCGGCAGGCATTCCTGCACACGGGCCGCCTTGC
>JBDGRG010000243.1:0-2335 GCA_042218355.1 Bradymonadaceae bacterium | reverse complement strand
TCTGCCGTCTCCCGGTACGGCCGAGTCTCGAGGGTAAAGGGCAGCTCCCCGAGCTCCCCGGTCGGCGCCACACAGCACCGGTAGTTCGACAGCGAGACCAGATCTTCCTCCGAGAATCGCGGTCGGAACTCCGGGGCCAGCCGCTCGGCGTCGGCCGCCCCGACTCGGAACGCGATCCGGGTCCCGACGTTGCCGAGTACCGAGTCGATCACCTCGCGATCGAGCTGGCCGAACTGCTGGCCGGCGAACAGTTGGAATTCGTCGGCATACAGGTAGTGCGCCGGCTCGGCCGTCTGGCGGCCGAGGACCGCCGAACGCAGTCGATCGACGATCTGGCTGGCGAGCAGACCGGCCGAGAGATCGCCGAATCGCCCCTTGCCCAGAGAGACGAGCAGGATCTTCCGATCTTCGACGCACGCTTCGATGTCGAGTGCGTCGGGCTGACAGGTGATGTTCCGGAGCGTGCGGTCGAAGACGAAACGGTTGAACTTGGACGTGACGTAGGTCCCCATCTCGTCGAACGAGGCGTCGTAGCTGGCCTGGCGGACCTCGTCGACGAACGAATCGATCATCAGATCCTCGCCGCGCCGCTTCTCGATCATCCGGTCGCGAAACTCCTCGTTCGAATACAGCCCGAAGAGCAGCATCAGGTTCGGCACCCGCGCCGGATCCTGTGGGGTCGACCCCAACAGTAGCCCCAGCATCCCCCGCAGGTGTGTCTCGAAGATCGGGCCGTAGTACTCCTCCGGGAACCTCGCCTCCACGTACCGCATGAACGCGTCGATCACGCGGTCGCGCCGGCGCCGGTACGCCCGCTCGCTGTCCGCTTCGATCCGGAGCGGATTGAACGGAACCGGACGCTGACGGTCCGTCGCATCGAGGAGCACGACATCGTCGACTCGGTCTTCGGGAATGCGAGCGAGCAGATCGTCGACGAGGGTTCCGTGTGGGTCCAGAACCGTCACTCCTCGGCCGCGGCGGATGTCCTGCAGTGCCATCCGTCCCATGAGTGTCGATTTCCCAGTGCCAGTCTGGCCGACCATGTAGGTGTGGCGAAACCGGTCTTCGTCACCCAGATCGACGTCGTTCGACGCCATGGTACCGGTGCAACCGATATCGATACCGGTGCCGTCCTCGGGCGAATTCTGCGGGGCGTACTGCCGCGGCGCACGTTCAGGCCGGTCGTGCATCCGCCGCGCGGCGGCATCGGCAACCGCAGCGCCGCACCGGCCGCACGCGGTGAGAAAAGGTCGCGGGGCCCTCGAACGGACAGCTCACCGAACAGGTCGACCGACTCGATCGTCTGTTCCTCGAACCCGCCCGCGAGTGGGGCCGTCTCCGACTCGAACCCCCCGGTGTGCTGGTCGATCGAACTGCCGACGGTCTGGACGAGTGCATCCGAAACCTCGCCTTCCGCGCGCACGACGGAGACCCGCTGTGCCATCACCGAGCCATCCAGTGCCGAGACGAACTCGTCGGTCCGCTCGATCGCCCGCTGCAGGCGCCCCGTCGAGACGGTCGACCCGGCCGACTGCCCGCCGTACTCCTCCTTCAGCCGTTCGGCGCGCGCCAACTCCCGGCCCGCCCGGAGCCGCGCCTCCTCGGGCGCGACATCCAATCCGCGAAACCGCACCACCAGCCCAGCCGTTCCGGGTTCGGACTCGAGCGACTCGAACAGCCGCACCCACGGATCGATACTCGGCTTCCAGGGACAGAGGACCTCGACGTCCTCGTCTTCCTCGTCGGTCGACTCCCGGGCGTCCTCTCCGGAACGGACGAACCCGATCTTCGATTCACCGTGCGGATCGTTCCCATCGGTCACTTCCATGCGCACGGTTCGCCGGCGCAATTCGACACCACTCGATGATTCGACGAACGCGACGACGCTCTCGAGTCGTTCCCGCTCGCAGACGGGCTCGAACGATGCGAACTGGAGGTCCGTCGCCAGCAGTCGGCTCATCTGGCGTGCAGCGTCGACTGCGCACTCCTCGGCTCCCTCGACCGTCTCCGCGCGCTCGACGATCGCAAACCCGACGAACGGACCCGCCGTCGGTTTTTTCTCCACCGCCGGCCCACGGGCGACGACGAGGGCCCCCTCTGTAGGCCGGCGCTCGGAACAGAGCGACGCATTCAGACGGTTCCAATCCTCGCGACACTCGGCGACGAGCTTCGTGGACGGTTCCGAACCGGGCGCCTTGTCCGCGAGGTAGGTGCGAGCCGACAGCATCTCGCTCAATTCGAGCATGGAGATCGCACTCGGCGCCTCGTCGACCTCGTTCTCGCTCGCCAACGTCGCGATGTCCATTCGCTCCTCCCGAAGTCATCGAGTCGATGT
>JBDGRG010000242.1:3769-6693 GCA_042218355.1 Bradymonadaceae bacterium | reverse complement strand
CCGTTCGAAAATCTCCCCGATCCCCCCCGACTCACAGTGCGCCATCATCTCGGCCTCCTCCCCCCGGAATGCGAACTTCTCGTGCTCCGTGCCGACCCCCCGTTCCTCCTCCGACGTCGCTCCGGCCCGGAAATACTCGACCAGCTGCTCCCCGTCTTCGATCGGTGTACCGTCGTCGAACTCGCTGGACATGACAGCCTGAGCCCGCCCGAGCTTTCGCCGCGCGAGACGAAGAGAGTCGACATTTGCGGAGATGCCTCGAATCGATCACGCCGAGATGCGACCGCCGGGCGGCTCCGAGGGCGAGCCGCGCGCGAGAATCGAACCCATGTATACGGCTTTCGGCAGCCGGTTCCAACACGCCCGCCCCGGGCTCGTCCTTTACCTGCAACCCACGGTGGGTACACTGCCGTCGCAATGATTCGCCCACCCGGAGGCTCGTACGATGGCAACCTTTCACCGACCGCACCGAGCACCCGCGCTGACCGTCCTCGCCGCGGCGGCCCTCCTGCTCGGTGCCGGTGCCTGTGCGTCCAGTCCCGCCAAAAGTGGCTCCCGCTGGCCGACCGCTCGGGTCCTCCCCGAGTCCCCCCCCGAGGCGCTGGAGACCGACGTTCCGACGACCGTCCTGAAGCGGGGTCCGCAGGGTCGATTGTACGCGGTCGGAGGACTGCCCGACCACGTCGCGCAGGGGTCGTTTCTGTATGCGCGCTACAGCGGGCGATGGCCCGTCGACGATCACCGCCGTCCCGCTCTCTTCGCCGGACGGGTGCTCCGCACCTACGGGGGCGAGATTGCGCTCGTCCATCCGACCTATCAGATGCCGGAGACCGATGCGCCGGGACTGGAGGTGACCTGGCCCGGCAATTCGCGATCCGAACCGGTCGGCAAAGGACTGGCGAGCATCGCCTCGCTGAACCGCTCGAAGTCGCCGTCGGTCGCGGAGATCTCACTGGGACAGAAAGCCGGCGTCCGAAAGGGAGACATCTACGCTCTACTCCAGCCCCTGACCCCCGACCGAGTCGGTTCGCCGCTCGACTTGCAACTGTCGCGCCGCTTCCGGGGCATCTGCAGGGTCGTCGAGACGTCCAGCAGTTCGGCCGCCTGCCAGCTGAACCGCCGACTGCCCGACGCGGGTGGTCCGAAGGGCGAGGAGGTCGCGCTGTTTCTCCAGCATACCCTCGACGCCAAACCGCGCCCGGCCACCGTCGCGGTCGCAAAGCCGAAAGGCGCCGACGGAGAGACGTCGACCGACCTGCAAGACCGCGTCGTCCGGGCGATCGACTCGTACATCGACAGTCGGCGAGGCTCCCGTACGGAGGTCACCGGTCTCGACAAAACGTTCTCGGCAACACGAGACGACTTCTACCGCGTCGCCGATCAGGTCGAGTACGACTCCGATCCGAAGGCCGTGGTGGGGCTGGAGGTCCGCGAAGTCGACGGAACGGACCACCTGTTCGCCAACTACACCGCCGTGGGAGCGGCGGTCGGACCGGGGATGGTCGCCGCGCCGCCGACCGGCGGCGTCGACCTGGGCCCGATGCAGAAGATCGACGGCCGCGAGCTCCATCCGTTCGCCGGCGTCGTCTGGGGGGCGCTGCTGGTCTACCGCGGCGCGAATGCACGGGCGATGCTTCACCTGCATCGGCTGCTCGGAGACGGCGACCTGACAGGACCGCTCCGCTGGCACACCCGCGACCAGTACGCCATGCGCTGGGGGGCGTTGGACAACTTCCACGAATCGCTCTGGCTGGTCGAACAGGACGAAGCGGTCGCCAGACGGGACGGTAACCGACGGGCCCGACTCAACGCGATGGGCACGCGCGTGCGACTGCACGACTTTCTCGAACGCCCCGACCGCGCCGTGGAGGCGGCGGGCCGATTTCTGGAGGCGTATCGGGCCGACGAGGCCGACCCCCAGTACCTGTCCGCACTGGCCATGCGAGCCGAAATGCTCGCCAAAGCCGGACGATTCGAAGACGTCCGGTCGGCGATCGACCGGATCGCGGACCTCTGTCCGGATGGCTGTCGAGGCGATGCCTTCGCACACTACGGGAGCATCTACTGGGCGCTCTCGGACGGGAAGGCCTCGAAGCTTCGCGGGGAGCTGATGAAACGGATCGTCGATCTCGGCGAACAGCTCGGGGGGCGGCAACTGGCCGCGGCTCGCCTCTATCAGGGAACGAAGTACATGGGCGAGCAGAACTTCCAGCAAGCACTGATCGCGATCCTCGAATCCGGCCGGTTGTACAAAAAATTCGACGACGACCTCGGGTTGGCTCGAGCCAAATATTTCGAGTTGCTGGCCAACATCGGACGGGACGAGGCGGGAAAAGCCTTCGAGGCGGGGAAAAAGTCGGCCGACCTCTATCGAAGCCTCCGCGACGTCCAGGGCCTGGCTCGCACGTATCGGCAGATGACCGGGCTCTTTTCGCGCCGGAAACTCGACCGCGAGATGGCGATGCATCTGCGATCCGCCCGTGAGGTCCTCGGAGAGGGCTTCGAACTGAACTGGGCGATGGGTCACTACGGCAAGGCCGCAGAATCACTGCTCGATCTCTCGACGTTCCTGTTCAAGTTCGGACGGGGTAAGAATGCCGAGGGCTTTCTGCGACGCGCCGTCCGGCTGTCGCTGCAATCGACGCGGTTCGACGTCGCCGCCCTCGCACACCTGCAGCTCGCTCTGCTGGCCCGCCAGCAAAATCAGCGCGATCGATTCAAGCGCGAAGTCGAGCGAGCGAAAATCATGGCCGGGCTCGCCGACGACCCCTCGATCAAAAAAGCGATCGAACGCGCACTGAATTCGAACTCGCAGCAGCCACAGCGGGAAATTCCGACTCAAACGCTATAGTTCGTCCGGCTCCGGCGCGTCGCCGCAGCGGGACGAACAGTCACTGCGTGATCGAGTCCCGTCTGTGCGGTCA
>JBDGRG010000242.1:0-3759 GCA_042218355.1 Bradymonadaceae bacterium | reverse complement strand
TCCTTCCTCGCGTTCGCGCTCGGGCACGGCGAGTCGGATGCTTTCGACATGCCGACCTCAGCTCACGGCCAATCCAATTACCCGATTACTCAATCACCCGATTATCCGATGAATCCCTATCCCTTCCGCACGCGACCGTACCTCCGGCCGAAGGTCTGGGGAGGCGATCGCATTCCCCGGCTGACCGGCCGCTCGCCCGACCACGACGACCCGGTCGGAGAAGCGTGGGAGGCCTCCGACCGGCCCGAGGGCGAATCCATGGTCGACTCCGGTCCCCTCGCCGGCGACCCGCTCAGCAGTCTGGTCGACCGGTGGGGGACCGACCTCGTCGGGTCGGCCGCCTCCGGGGAGGGGTTTCCCCTGCTGGTCAAAATCATCGACGCCGCCGACGATCTCAGCGTGCAGGTCCATCCCTCGCAGTTGGACGTCGAGACGCATTTTCCCGACGCCGAGTCGAAGGACGAATGCTGGCTCGTACTCGAATCCAACAAGGGGAGCCTGCTGCACGGTGTGCAGCCCGGCGTCGACGCCGACTCGTTTCGCCGCGCCGTCGAGAACGGCGACCCCGTGGACATGCTCCGTCGAGTCGACGTCGAACCGGGGCACGCGGTGCGAATCGTCCCCGGAACGATCCACGCGATCTGCCGCGGAGTCACGCTCCTGGAAATCCAGCAACCGTCGGATACGACCTATCGTGTCTACGACTACAACCGGCCGGGACTGGACGGCGAACCGCGCCAGCTCCACCTCGACCGGGCGATGACGGTCGCGAACTTCGGTGAGCAACCACCGACCGAGCTGGCCGGAGAATCGCTCTCTTTCAACGACGGGGACCGTCGACTGATCGTGGATACGCCCGATTACCGCGTGGAGTCACTGGCGTTCGACGGCGCCGCCACGTGGCAGGTGGACGACGCCTCGGTGCAGATCGTCTTCAACCGGGGAGGAGACGTTCGACTCGATTCGCAAGGCTCGGGAGACACCGGCTTCGAACTCGCCCCGTTCCAATCCGCGATCGTCCCGGCGGCCGTCGAGGCGATCGGAGCCGAGACCGCCGCTGAGGACGACGCGTCCGACCTCGTGGTCGCCGGCCTCGGGGGCGTGCCGCTGGCCGTCGACGACTGAATCGACGGCGTCCCCCCGCTTCTCCGGTTGTCCGCCATAGCGACCGACGGTGGGCGCTGGGTGGGCCGACGTGGGGAGCCCAACCTGCGGGTTCGGATGTTATCCGATGGACGCGTGTTCTTGGAGCGCACCGCTGGCGCCGGTGGGCAAGTTGTGGATTGAGCGATAAGTTCGGCGACGAGTACGTACCAGACCCCGGCGCCCTCGGGGCGCCGGTGAACGAGATCGAGAGCCAGAAAAAACAAAACCAAAAATTTTACTTTTCTCGTCCCTTCTAGCGCTCTGGTCTTCGTTCCTCTGCGACACAAGCCCGCAGGGGCCGCTCACCTTCCGGTAGGGAGTAGGGTCACTCGGTGGACGCGTCTATTGGTACGGCGGGCTTCCAGCCCACCGCTGGCTCCGCCATCAATCGTCCGACGACCAGATCATCTCGACGTGCTCGATGTCGGCCTCGACGAACGGCTCGCCGACCTGCTCCCAGCCGAGACGATCGTACCAGTCCCGCAGATACCGCTGAGCGTGCAAGACCGCGGCTCGGTCCCCGAGTGCGGCCTGGAGCTCCCGCATCAAGAACGTGCCGATACCCTCGCGTTGGCGGGCGGGGGCCACCGCCACACGCTCGACCTTCGCCCGCTCCCCCTTCGGCCGCAGGCGAGCCGTCGCGACCAGCTCCCCGCCCTCGAGGACGACGGCATGCTCGCTGTCGGGATCGCGACCGTCGATCTCGGCGGCCTCCGTGATCTCCTGACCGAGGACGAAGACCCGGTGTCGCAACCGCAGGAGCGCGTAGAGCTGGTCTCGCGTCAGCTCGTCGTAGTCGAACAGCTCGAACGTCAGATCGGATCGCGTCATCGGTCACGGACACCCGCGAATATCAGAGGAATCGCACTCTCGAGGAACACCGGCCGACCGCATTCCGCGTGCAGCGCGCACGTCGCACGACCCAACCGAACTCTCACCTCTCGATACAAACTTCTCGCCGCGCGAACCACCACCGCCCGGATGCTCCGAGTACGCTGCGTGTCTCCCCCGAACCCGATACCTCGATCCCTCGATACCCCGATAGCTCACCGCCGCGAAGCTCTGTCCACCCCGCACGCCAAAACGGACCTCTCGCGTCTCGCCTCTCGCTGTCAACTGCGCGCGACGGCGATCAACCGCTCGGCCTCCGGCCCGTACTCCCCCCCCTCCCAGTCACCGTAGATCTCCACGGACTCGAATCCCGCGTCCCGGATCAACTCGCGGAGTTCGACCGCCGAGTACAACCGGTGCCGCAGGCGAAACTCCCGGTTCGGTCCGTCGTCCCGAACCAGAATCCATCGGTTTTCCATCCACTCCCAGCCCTCCGCCGGCCACCGCTCCGACAGCCGGTAGAGCCCGTCGTCCAGTTTTTCCCAGGTCTTGGCCTGATAGTCGGCAGCGAGCAACTCCTTGCCCGCCAGGTCGACCACCAGCGCGCCCCCGTCGGCGAGCGAAAGCCGGATGTTTTCGAGCACGGCGAGGTTCTCCTCTCGCCGGTCGAAGTACCCGAGCGACGTGTACAGGTTGATCCCGACGTCGAACATCCCCTGGCGGGCGAACTCCCGCATGTCGTCGCGAACCCACTCCACGTCGACGCCCCGCTCGGCCGCCCGTTCGCGAGCGACGTCGAGATAGGCTCGAGTACGGTCGACCCCGGTCACGTCGAACCCGCGTTCGGCCAGTTCGACGGCGTGTCGGCCGATCCCGCAGGGCATGTCGAGGACGCAGTCACCCGGCTCTAGGCCGGCCAATTCGACCACTCCCTCGACCTCGTCGGGCGCCAGATCGAGAATCGCCTCCGGATAGACCGCTCGCCGAAAGACGCGCCAGAGATCGTCCTGCTCGTGCCAGTCGTTGTCACCAGTCATCGCTCTCCCGGCTCGATGCCTGCGCCCCCCGCTCACTTTTGGCTCGGTGTGGGCGCGCGCTGACGAGGTTCGGATCTTCGCCCTCTCCCCGCACCGCTCCGACGAACGCCATCGGGCGTCGGACGCCGGCCGAGACGGAGGCTCGGACGACCCTACTTCACGATCATGAACTCGATGCGCTCGTTCTTCTGTCGGTTGGACTCGGAGGAGTTCGGAACGAGAGGACGCTCCTGTCCGAATCCCTTCGCCGTCACTCGGTCGGCCGCAACCGCTCCCTTCTGCACCAGAAATGTCCGAACGGCGTCTGCCCGCTTCGTCGACAGCTTCTTGTTGCGATCGGCCGGACCGTCGTTGTCCGTATGCGCCCGCACCTCGATTTTCCCGAGGTCGGGATGCGTCCGGACGATCAACGCAACCTGACGCAACACCGCCTTGGAGCTGGGCTTCAACGTCGCCGTATCGTCCTGGAACTCGACCGGGGCCGACGTCTCGATGACTCCCTCGTCGCGATTCAACGACGCCTTGTCTTTCTCCGGCGGACACCCGTTGTTCCCCTTCAGACCGGGTTTGGTCGGACAGTCGTCGACGTCGTCGGGCAACGCGTCCCCGTCGTTGTCCGTGTCGGGACATCCGTCGTCACTCTCGTAGCCGTCCTCGTCCTCCGGTTCGTTCGGGCATCCGTCGTTCTCGTCGTGCACACCGTCCCCGTCACTATCCGGGTCCGGACACCCGTCCTCGTCCTTGT
>JBDGRG010000241.1:3381-5287 GCA_042218355.1 Bradymonadaceae bacterium | reverse complement strand
GGCCGATGCGTGCGAGCGCCGGGAGGCCGACCCCGTTCGATGGCCGACCGCTTGGCGCCGACTTCCGAATCTAGTACGAGGGGGGCGTTCACACGGGCGGTCGTGCCTGCCGGGACCGCCGAGGCGTACAATCGCGAAGGGAGATGGCTGCTCCCGTCGGCCTGGATATCGTGATGACACTCTCCGACACAGCCGGGCGCCATTTTCTGCAGCTCGTCGACTACCTCGGTGACTTCAGTGCAGCACACCGGGAGGAACTGGCCGATCTGTACGGTGCGGAGGATAGTTCTGCCGACCGACTGGCCCGATACTGGTGCACCCACTCGGCCCAATTCCTCGAGGTCGTCGAGGAGCGCATCGTCTCTCGTCGGGGTCGGGCCGTGCTCGAGACGCTCGCCAACGAGCACGGGATCGAACTCGACGTCGACTGGGTCGGGCGGGCAGTGCAGCAGACACTGTCGGACCTCGGATTGTTCGGCCCACATCGGCGGATCGAGGGGGCCGAATCGGTGACGTTTCCGGGCACGTTGGCTGCACTGGTCGCTCCCCTGATCGGCGTCGACCGGTCGACACTGCCGATTTTGCTCGGTTCGCTGTCGCGGAGCAGCCTGGCCGAGCGAGCGTCGGCCCTCGGTCTCAGCGACCGGGGATCGCGCGGCGAGCTCTTTTTGCGCTGTGCCGACTTCCTGACAGCCCCTGGGGCAGTCGACGAGGTCACCGCGCGGCTCCCGAACCGAGAGACGCTCGGCCCCGCGGTGATGGTGGTCGAACTCGGGGGCACGTGTTTCTGGCGCGAGATCTTCGGGGAGGCGGCGCCCGGTGAGGAGAGCGATGGCACCGTGGTGCCGTTGATTCGCGGAGACCGGCGGGCTCGCGAGCTGGAGATGGCCGACTGCCTGATCGATCACGCCGTGTTGTATCGGTTCGATTCGCCGCACTCGCCGCACCAGATGATCGCGGTCCCGGAGGAGCTCCAGACGCAGGTCTGGCGCGTCGGTCGGGATTGGCTCCGCGAGTGGTTGCGCGAGACCCATCGCCGGGCCGCCGAGGGGGCCACGGCGGGCTCGCTGTCGGAGCGTTCGACGCTGCAGGCCGTCGGAAAATGGCTGGCGTGTGAGACGGTCGACGAGGGCATTGCGTTCGACGAGGACGGGCCGCCCCCCGAGACCATCGGCCGTCTGGCGGAAGCGTCCGAGCTCTCCGAGGCTTCGATCCGCGACCGTCTCGAGCTGCTGGTCGAGCTGTCGGTATTCGAACGGGGGGGGGAGGGGAACGAGCTGACCATCGGTTCGCAGGCCGATTCGCTGCTCGATGCGCCGCTGGCCTCGCTGGTCGGCGAGGTGCTGTACGAATGGACCGCGGGGTTCGCGGGCCGTCGTGCCGACCGATGGACGGCGAGGGTGATCGGGCTGGATGCCGCCTGGCGGGAGCGGGCGGTGGAGATGCTGCGAGCCCGGCGCGGAGCGGTTCCGGATTGGATGCGGGAGGGCGGGGTGCCGCCCGAGGAGACGGGCTGCGGGTGGCTCCGGGAGGTCGACGATCATCCGCCGCGGATGTTGACCAGCGAGATCGATCTGCTGACCGGGATCGTCTGGCGGGCAAAAGTGACGTGGCTGGATCTCGTCGAACAGCTCGATCCGGGACGGGCGTACCGACTGGAGCGGATCGCGGAGTTGTTTCAGCTGTCGGCGGCCCACGCCCTGTACGAGGAGATCGGTGAGCTGCTCGACCCGCCGCGCGGGGGATACTACCTGCCCCTTGAGCGTCCCAGCGTGCTGGGCGATCCGGGGGCGCTCGACGAGTTCGTCGAGTGGACGGTCGACGTCGTCGAGTCGCTGATGGGTCCGCTGGGCGTCGCCGAGCTGACCGAGGATGGCGCGGTCGAGAGCTACGGCGTGTCGCGCTC
>JBDGRG010000241.1:0-3371 GCA_042218355.1 Bradymonadaceae bacterium | reverse complement strand
TGACCGAGGATGGCCGACGAGTCGCGATCGAGACGTCACTGGTCGGGGTCGATACGCCGCCCGGGTGGCCGCGCGACGACCGCGAGCGGTTGTTGAAGACAGTGCTCGGCCGCGATGCCTCGCCGGCCACCCCCCAGTCGCCGGCCGAGATGCGCGTCCTCGAGTCGGACGAGGTGGCGAAGGACGGAGCCGTGGCCGTCGACGAGCCCCTCGACCGGCTGCTCGAGGCTGCACGTCGGCGGGGCGTGCGCAGCTTCCAGGGAGACCGTCTCCTCCTGGGAGATCCGGAGACGGGCTGACCTCGGCTCGCCGGTCGACGTGTCGCTCGCCGGGGCGAGTCAGAACGTCCCGCGGATCGACAGGCCCCAGCCGTTCCGGCTCGGACCGGGGGCCATCCAGATGGCGCTGTTCTCTCCGTCGTTCGTGCCGCCGTCTCCGACCCGCCAGCTGTTGGTCAGATAGGTCGTCACCCCCAGACCCGCTCCGATTCCACCGGCGAGCATCCCGGTGGCGACGTTGCCGCTCACGCGCTGGCCCCCGATGAAGACGGTCGCCCCGAGGGTGACCAGTCCGCCGACGATGCCGCCCAGATTGATCACGTGAACCCGGCCGCGGGTCATCGGTTGGATCGAGGCGGCCCAGGCGCCCGCAACCGCCCCCAGATCGGTGGCCGCGAGAAGCACGCTGAGATTGCCGGCGGTTCCCATCTCGACGAGCGGGTTCGACGACGCGAGGAGCAGACCGGCCAACGTGCCGGACCAGAGGCCGCCGGCATTGAACATCGCGACGTCCCCGGAGTAGGGCCGAAGACCGCGCCAGGCGGCGCCCGCACCGGCCACTCCGACGAGCTGTCCGAACGCGAGCGTCCCCGCCAGTGCCGCTCCCGAGACGCGGCTATCGGAGCTCCGGACCGCGATTCCGTAGACCGCGCCCGCGTTCCAGGCGCCCCAGTTCGTCCCCGTATTGACTGCGAGGGTGTGTCCCGGGGCCATCTTTCGGTCGGTGAACAGCAGCGACCCGGCGACCCCGGCGCCACCGCCGATCAGTGCCGCGGCCCCCCCGGCGCGAGGGCTACCGCAATGGACCATGGCGCAGAATTCGACGCCCAGTCCGATGCCATGGATCGTCTGATAGGCGACGAGTTTCGCGCGATCGACTGTCGTCGGCGGTTCCAGTCCGAGTCGGTCGGCCGGTTTCGGCCCGCCCGACTCCGCCGCCGCGCCGTCCGATCGGCCGCTGTCTTTCGTCGCGTCATCGGGGGTACGCGGGGAGGTGCGCGACCGGAGCTTCACCAGTACGGGCCGAGCGAGTGCCGCGGCCGGGTGGTCGGGGTGCTCCTCGAGCAGGCGCTCGAGGGTCTTCCGGGCGCGCTCTCGGTCGTCGGCCGCCAGGGCCACGAAGGCGTCGCGGTAGGACTGCCAGGCCGGATCGCGCAGCGCGAGGGAGACGAGGGGATCGACGCCGTCGGCCGTCCGATCGGTGCCGCCGGTCGAGCTCTCCGAGCGCCCCTCTTCGCGCTGATTCGACCGGGATCGCTCGTTCGAGTCGGCGGATCGTGCCGATGCGGATTCGGCAGGCGGCTGGTGGGCCGTCGCCGGGCGCGTCAGCGCACAGACGCCGACGAGTGAGACCGCGGCGAGCGCGATTGACGAGATGGTGGATCCAGACATCGGTGGGGAGTGACGGATCGTCGACGCGACCGAGTCGGTTCACAGCAAGTCGTCGCGACCGGCGTCTTCGAGATCCCGGACGACTTCCTTGACGCGTTGAGCCTTCTCTTTGGGGATGACCAGGAGGGCGTCCGGGGTGTCGACGACGACCATGCCGTCGAGATCGACGGCCGCGACGAAGCGATCGGTGCCGTCGGCAACCACGACCGAGTCCTCGGTATCCTTGGCGAGGACGTCGCCCCGGATTGCATTTCCGTCGGAGTCGGTTTCGGTGACGGAGTCGACGGCGGCCCAGTGGCCGACGTCCGACCAGGTGAAGGTCGCCGGGACGACGACGACGTCCTCGGCGCCCTCCATGACGCCGTAGTCGAGCGAGGTCGCCTCCATGCGTTCGAACGGGGCGCCGATCGCCGCGTCTCGGTCGGCGGCCAGCTCGTCGCGGATGTCGTCGAGCGCCTCCCGACTCTCCGCCATCTGCCGGCCCATCTCTCGGTAGAGCACCGACGGCCGCATGAAGAACATCCCGGAGTTCCACAGGTAGGACCCCGACTCGAGATACGACAGGGCCGTCTGGCGATCGGGTTTTTCGACGAACGCCTCGACGGGATGGACGCCGTCGGTGCCCGCGTCGGGGGTGTAACGGATGTAGCCGTAGCCGGTCTCCGGGCGGGTCGGTTCGATGCCCATCGTCGCGATCGAGCCCGCGTCGGCTGCCGACTCGGCGCGCGCGAGACAGTCGTGGAAGCGGTCGAGTTGGTCGATGTAGTGGTCGGCGGGGAACAGGCCCACGGGCTCGTCGCCGAGGCGTTCCGAGACGTGAGCACACGCGAGTGCGAACGCCGGGGCGGTGTCGCGGGGGGCGGGCTCGACGACGAACTGGTCGCGCCGGACGCCGGGGAGCGCCTCCGACAGGGCGTCGACGAGGTGGTCTCCGCAGACCACCAGCAGGTCGTCCACGGCGGGGGCGTCCCGCAGACGGTCGGCGGTCTGGCGGATCAGGGGACGATCGCCCGCCAGCTCCAGGAGCTGTTTCGGTCGATGGCGGCGGCTGGATGGCCAGAAGCGCGTACCGGCACCGCCCGCGAGGATCACGGCAATCATCGTCGCACCTGCGGCGTCGAGGAGTGAGTCGAGTTCGACTCGCGACTCCGCGTGTACCGCAGGCTCCGGGGGCGAGGCAACGTCGGAGAGGGCGATCATCGGTTCTGTTGGACCTCGTCCGCGCCAGTCCGTACGCTTCGGGTGTCGGGCGGCGGCTCCGGGTGCACGGGACGAGCCGCGAGATTGCGAGGTTCGAGTCCATGGCGTCGAGCAATTCAACGGACAGCGCATCGGGCGGTCACGTCTACGCCGGGCGGTTCGAGTACCAGAAACCCCTCGGAAAGGGGGCCGGCGGCTCGGTGTATCTGGCCGAGGATCTCCACAACGAACACCGACGGGTCGGGCTGAAGGTTCTCTCGGCGGACCAGTGCGAGGGCGTCGAGGGAAAGATGCTCCGGCGTGAGTTCGAGATCCTCTCCAAGCTCGATCATCCTCACCTCGTCCGCGTCTACGACTACGGCACCCTCGCCGACGGGGGGGTCTACCTGGCCGAGGAGTACATCGACGGCGCCAGTCTCCAGGACGTCCGGGCGCTGCTCGGCCCGGACGCGCTGATCGACGTCGTCGCCGATTTCGCCAGACGGGGGCGCCAGGTTTTTT
>JBDGRG010000240.1:1538-6757 GCA_042218355.1 Bradymonadaceae bacterium | reverse complement strand
CGATCGGGGAGTCGGTCCCCTCGACCTTCTCGATCAAGTTGACGCTCCGGGGTCGACCCACGGCGATCGGGACGACGACCTGCGGAAACAGAACGGTGTTCCGCAGCGGGAGTACCGGAAAATCGTGGACGCCCTCGAGTTCGAGAGCGGGAGCTTGCTGTTCAGGATCCATGACGTATCCGTCCGAGTGGCGGTCGTGAGTGTCAACCGATGCGTGCGATCAGATGGCTCTGTCTGCGCGGCCGGCGGGGGCGCGGCCGGCGGCGAACCGCCGACGACCCGAATCGGAGAACAGGAACAGTCGCTGTTGCATTTCGACGACGGCCCGGCCCGGAGCGTCGTCCGCCCGACGACCCGGCATCGTGTAGTACGTGCCCGCCGCGATTGCAAAAGCGAGCCCCCGCCGGGGGCGGGTCGTCGAGTCGGCGCCGTTTGCCAACGGGTCTGATCGGAACCCGTGGGATGAGACCTCGATCCCGAGTCGGAGGGAACGTTGACCGCGCTTCCAGTGCGGTGGGGTCGGCGACCCGCCAGTGCAAGATGCACTGGCCACGGTGTGCCTACGAACGGTCGAAACAGGTCCCACGGTGTTGGATCACACCCTTTGCCAACGCCGCCGAATTGGCTACCGTCGAGGCGCGCAGATGTCGACGACGTCCGCTTCCAGCGACTCTTCGCGGCGACCAGACACCTCGATGTTCATTGCGCTCGCGGGCAACATCGGCGCCGGCAAAACCACGGCGGCGAACCTCGTCTCCAACCATTTTGGCTTCGACCTGTTTACCGAACCGGTGCTCGAGAACCGGTTTCTCAGCCTGTACTACGAGAACATGTCGCGCTGGAGTTTCACGCTCCAGATGGAGTTTCTGCTCAAGCGCGTCGAACACCACATGCACATCCAGAAACACGGCGGCTCCTGCGTCCAGGACCGCACGCTGATCGAAGACCCGGAGGTCTTCGCGAAGTATCTCCACGGGCTCGGTCACATGCGAGACGAGGAACTCGACCTGTATTTCGACTTCTTCAAGCGATTCAACCGAAACATCGACCAACCCGACAAGATCATCCTGTTGTACACGCCGGACACCACCGAGTTGATGCGCCGGATCGCACACCGCGGTCGCGAAGAGGAGAGCGGGATCGGCGCCGAGTTTCTGCGCGGGCTGAACGGCTACTACGACACGTTCGCACAGGTCGCCCGGCGGAAATACGACATCGACGTACTGACCGTCGACGTCACCGACACCGACATCCGCAACGACCCGGATCGACGACGTTTCCTGCAGCTGGTCGAGGACTTTCTGGAGGAGGAGGTCCCTCCGACGAACGAACTCCCCCTCGACACGCCCTCGGCCCGAGGCATCGACCCGAGTGACGACGAGTACGGAGATCTGCTGTCGTCACCCCACGATCGAACGGACGACGAGGCTGCCGACGATGGCGATGACCAGGATGACTCCGACCATCAGTAGGAACCGCCGGCCCTTCTGTTCGTCCTCGGTGGTCTGTTCTTTCTTTTTGCGACGCCGCCTGGGCATCCGCGTCCTCCTCGACCAGCGTTCTCGCTCCGACGGAGCGGGCTCGTTCGGCCCCACTCCGCCACCGTCGAGTCCAACGTCTCGACCGCACACCTCGAAGTTATCCACGGACTCCGGCTGCTTCAAGTCGCGGTCGGCGTTCCGAACTGCGGGGTCGCCGGCTCGACCGGCGTTCTCCGTGCCGGGCAGCGAGCATCGCCGGGATCTCCACGGGGTCGGCGGGGCGGAACCGAGGCCCGGACCCCCGACGACATCGTTCGCCCGAGACCACGGCCAGTTCGTCCGCCGTCGGGAGAGCTCCGACGCCGCGAAGACTCGCGGCTCGGCGACCCGGCCGACCTGGCAGCGATCTCAACTCGATCTGCGGGAGCGCCGATGACGACCGACGAGATGCACGCCATCCGGGTCCAGGAGGACGGTTCGCTCGACTGGAGTCCGGTCCGCGCCCCGTCTCCGGGCCCCGACGAGGTCGTCGTCGACGTCGCCGCGACGGCGGTGAACCGGGCGGATCTCCTGCAGCGGCGCGGGCTCTACCCGCCGCCGGACGGGGCGTCCGAGATCCTGGGACTGGAGGCCGCCGGAACCATCCACCGGACCGGCGACGCGGTCGACCGCTGGTCGGAGGGCGATCGGGTCGCAGCTCTGTTGGCCGGCGGCGGATACGCCGAACGGGTGGCCGTCCCGGCCGACCTGCTGCTCGCCGTGCCGGACGACCTCCCGCTGGCCGAGGCAGCCGCCCTGCCCGAGGTCTTCTACACCGCTCATCTAAACCTGCGTCTGGAGGCGAACCTCTCGGAGGGGGAATCGGTCCTGGTCCACGCAGGGGCGTCCGGGGTTGGAACCGCGGCGATCCAGATCTGCGCTCTCTTCGACGCCCCCGTCCACGCGACGGCGAGCGCGCCGAAACTCGACTTCCTGCGCGAGATGGGCGTCCGGACGGCGATCGACCGCCACGACGAGGACTTCGCCGAGCGGCTGAACGCCTCGAACACTGAGGTCGACGTCGTGCTCGACCCGGTCGGCGGCGATTATCTCGAACGCAACATCGACGTCCTCGCCGACTGCGGACGGCTCGTCGTGATCGGCCTGCTCGGCGGCGCGGAGGGCCAGCTTCCACTCGCGGACCTCCTACAGCGCCGCCTCCGGGTGATCGGTTCGGTCCTGCGGACCCGCTCGCACGACGAGAAGGTCGAGATCACCGAATCGTTCCGCCGGGAGGTCTGGCCGCACGTCGGGACCGGTGAACTCGAACCGATCGTCTACGAGACGGTCCCGATCGCGGAGGCCGAGCGCGCGCATCGATTGCTCGAGGAGAACCGGACGGTGGGGAAGGTCGTCCTCGTCGTCGATCCGCAGCGAGCCGATCCCCCGGAGCAGACACTGCGAGACCGCCGTGCATTCGACTTCTAACCGGCTGTGCAGTCATCCCCCTGTCGGGAAGTCGTCTGTCGGAGGCGATCTCTGCAGCCGAACCCGGGGAGTCGACCGTGCTTCGACCCCTCGAATCGTTGGAGCGGTCGGCTAGAGGCCCACCGCACCGGGAAGCCGGATCCGCCGATCGCATGCTGACTCCGCGTGAGGCCCACCGCACGATGTCGTCGGACGAACTGGCCGATTTCTCAGTCTGCATCCGGTGCGGCGCGGACCGACCAGCCGGTGTGAGCGGCGCGGACCGCAGTGGTTTTCACGGTCCCCGTCGCCGATCCACACGCTCTGCAAACAACCCGGAGTCAGGCCGCCATGATGGAACTGTAGATCAGATAGAAGAGTACGATGCAGGCGACGAGGACCGTCGCCAGCGCCGCCATCACGAGCACCGTTCGACGCTCGAACAACTCGCGGACCCGTCCCCCCATTGAAAGTGCGCCGTCCTCACCGGCGGCCGTTCCACCGCTGACGGTCTGCGTCCCGGTGGAGGTCGGCTCCGCGGATCGCGCCGACGCCTCGCCGGGCTCGACGGGTTCCGGTTCGGCTTCCTCCCAGGTCGACAGAGCCCCTCGACCCTGATCGGGGGCAGTGCCCCCCTCGTCGACGAACGGCTCGGCCAGCGCGGAGCTCCCCGCCGCCGACCCGCCGGCCTCGGCCGCGCGGTCGGATTCTCCGGTCTCCTCCTCGCCGCCGACCTCGTCTCGTCCGATCGGATCGAGTTGCTTGCCGGAGACGGCATTCTCGGGCACCTCGACCTCTCGGCTCGCATCGCCCGACCCGACCTCCGGAGAGTGCAGTCGGGCACTGTCGCCGCCCGCCGGCACGCTGGGTGCGGACTGTTCCTCGAGCCCGCCCCCGGCGACGGCTGCATCGAGTGCGGCCAGCGCTTCGCTGGCGCTCGAGAACCGATCCGGCGGGTCCTTCTGCAGACACGTCCGCACGAACGAGCGGATCTCGTCGTTCACCTCGACGTTCGAGCGAGCCACCAGCTCCGGAATCTCCGCCGTCTGGTGCAGGCGAAGCATCTTTTGGGCCGAATCGGAGGGGAACGGCAGGCGGCCGCAGATCATCTCGAACAACACGCAGCCGAACGAATAGATGTCGGAGCGCGGGCTGACCGCCTCGACGTCCCCCCGACATTGCTCCGGACTCATGTAGGCCGGGGTTCCGAACAGGCGATTCTCGCCATGGTCGCTGATGTCGGCGCGCAGGAGTTTCGCGATCCCGAAGTCCAGAACCTTCACGACGCGCTCGTCGCTGGACATCCGAAACGACAGAATGATGTTCTCGGGTTTGAGATCGCGGTGGACGATATCGAGCGAGTGCGCCTCGCGCAGTGCCTCGAGCACCTGCCGGGCGATCTCGACGATCGCCGGAAACTTCAATCCCCGGCTGATCGCCGACCGCAGCGGAAAACCCGCGACGTGCTCCATCGCCATGTAGAGAAACGACCGATCGTCGCCCGCCCCGAAGTCGTAGACGGTCACGCAGTTCGGGTGCGACAGTTGGCCGAGCACCTTCGCCTCGCGTTCGAAGCGCTGCTCGGCCTGCTCGCGCTCCTCCTTCGTCGTATCGCCCGGGCGCGTCCGCCCGAGAATCGACTCGGGGCGAAAGATCTTCAGCGCGACCGACCGGTCGACCTGCCCCTGATGGGCCTTGTACACCCGGCTCATCGACCCGCGGCCCAGGACCTCCTGGACGATGTATCGCCCGGCGACCTCGCGACCGAGCAGTCGGTCGTCGCTGTGCGCGTAGTACTCGTCCTCGTCGATGCAAAAAAACCCGTCCCCGCCGGGACACGGGTCCAGAACGTCGGTCGACGTCCGTTCGCAATGCGGGCAAATGGCCATGGGTGGACGCAGCGCCGGAAACGCTGGAAAGCTCGAGCCGACTATGGCATACGCACTGAGTTTCAACCAACCGCACGGGTCGCCGTTCGGGTCTCCCCACTCCAACCCGATTGACATGAGTGAATTCGATACGCTTTCGGTCGAGCGTGATGGTCGTCTCTCGTTTTTGACCTTCGAGCGTCCGGACAAACTGAACGCGCTGAACCCGCGGGTCGTCTCGGAGCTGCGCCGGGCGGTCGACGACCTCGCCGACCTGGACGACAACCGAGCGGTCGTCGTCCGGGGAGAGGGGCGCGCGTTCGTCGCCGGGGCCGATATCAACGAGCTCGCCGTCCAGTCGCCGACAGACGGCCGCGCGCATGCGTTGCGCGGTCAGGAAGTGTTCGATGCCATCGAGAATCTC
>JBDGRG010000240.1:0-1528 GCA_042218355.1 Bradymonadaceae bacterium | reverse complement strand
CGCCGGGGCCGATATCGAGGCGATGGCGGAGATGAGTCCCGAGGAGGGGCGCGCTTTCTGCCGCGACGGCCACAGCGCGATGCGCGCACTCGAGCAGTTGCCGGTCCCCGTCCTCGCAGCCGTCGACGGCTTCGCGCTGGGCGGGGGGCTCGAACTCGCCGTCTCCTGCGACCTGATCTACGCCTCGGGGCGCGCGACGTTCGGGCTCCCGGAGGTCGGTCTCGGCGTCATCCCCGGCTTCGGGGGGACCCAGCGGCTGGCCCGGTTCGTCGGCTGGCAGCACGCCAAGGAGATCGTCTTCACCGGCAACAATTTCGATGCCGACCGTGCCGAATCGATCGACCTCGTCTGCGACGTCTTTCACCCGGACGATTTCGACAGTTGCGTCCGCGATCGCGCCGAGACCATCGCTTCGCGTGGCCCACGAGCGATCCGCGAGGCGAAACGCGTGATGAACGCCGGCCGCAACGCGTCGCTGGAGACCGGACTGGCACTCGAGCGCGGGGCGTTCTCCGACGTCTTCGACACCGAGGACCGCGTCGAAGGAATGGAGGCCTTCGTCGAGGGGCGCGACCCCGATTTCTCGGGGAAGTGACCTGCAGCTCCGGGCTCACGCCGCTCTTCGCCCTCCCGACATCGGGGCGCCGCCATGTCGACGGCTCAGGACGAGCGCACATACCGAGTGCTCATCGGAAAGGTCGGGCTCGACGGCCACGATCGGGGGGCCAAGGTCGTCGCCCGGGCCCTCCGAGACGCGGGCTTCGAGGTCGTCTACACGGGTCTGCACCAGACCCCCGAGGAGGTCGCTGCGGCCGCCGTTCAGGAAGACGTCGACTGTGTCGGGATCTCGATCCTCTCGGGAGCCCACAACTCACTGTTGCCCGACGTCATCTCGGAGCTGGAGGCCCGCGGCGCCGACGACATCTTCGTCTTCGCGGGCGGGATCATCCCCGAAGACGACATCGACCCGTTGCTCGACCGAGGAGTCCTCGAGATCTTCACGCCCGGCACGTCGACCGAGGAGATCGTCGATTTCGTGCGGGATGCCTGCCGCGAACGCCACGCCGACTGACCACCGATCAGCCCCCCAGACTCGACGAGGAGACCGATGGATTTCGAACTCTCCGAAGACCAGGCGATGATCCGGGAGATGGTCCGGGATTTCGCCAAAGAGGAGATCCGACCGCACGCCGAGGAGTGGGATCGCGAGGAGACCTTCCCCCGCGAGCTGTACCGTAAACTCGGCGACCTCGGGATCATGGGCATGACGATCCCCGAGGCGTACGGAGGCGCGGGGCTGGACTACGTCAGTTCCACTCTGGCGGTCGAGGAGATCGCACGTCACGACGGCTCGGCGGCCCTGACCGTGGCCAGCCACAACTCACTGGGCGCCGGACACATCTATCTGGCGGGGACCGACGAACAGCGCGAGCGGTTTCTCCCCGACCTGGCCAGCGGCGAGAAGCTGGCGGCCTGGGCACTGACCGAACCGGGCAGCGGCTCGGACGCCTCGGGAATGCGGACGACG
>JBDGRG010000024.1:0-2405 GCA_042218355.1 Bradymonadaceae bacterium | reverse complement strand
ATGGAGGCGACCGCGGAATGTCTTCACGAAGAACTGCAACGTCTCTTGGATGAGAATCAGGGAGGGAACTGGGAGATCCAAAATCGGACCGAGCGGATGGTCCGTCTGTGTCACAGTACGAACCCGACTCGGTACCTGTACGTCGAAATGCTCCCGAACTACTCGATCACCCTCCAGACACGCCGGAGAGAGAAAGCGAAGTTCGAAAAGATGCTGGTGCCATTCGGCGCTCCGGTCGAACAGGTGTACAACCTCCTAGACGTCGCCTCGAGGGATATCTACTATCGGCACTTCGACGATCCGAGTCGCTATCTCGGCGACAAGCGCCGACTCCGGGAGACCGTCACCCCGAAGAAACGCGAACATCGCGAGGTGTTCGAGTTTCTCCGGGAACGCTGCTTCGAGTTGAAGGTCATGCTGACACTGTCCGAGCACGCCTGGAATGCGACCCACGACGCGATCGAGGCTGCCAAAGAAGCCGAGGACGCGGCCGCCGAATCGGCGGACTGACGGCGCGGCGACGAGGGGCGTCCATCCCCGAGGTGACGTCTCGGATGCGGGCAGATGAGACACTGCGCTGGGAGCCCAGTCGAGACGGTAGCCAGCACGCCTGTGCTGGGAGCAACCCCTTAGAAGGGCGTACCGCCGGCCCCCCTTCTAATCGGGATGGGGTCTCATTACGGTTAAGGGGGGAGTGTGTCCGTTTTCCGAAGATGGTCGGCGCTCAACTCGGGCATCGGTCGGTCAACTCGACGGCTCGAGCGCCCATGTCCTCCAGGACGTGCTGCCAGACGTCGCGGATTCGGCGGGCCCGTTTGCCGTCGAAGTTGGCGGCGTCGGGGCCGGAGCGGTGGTGCAGGCCGCAGGCCTCGACGGCGATTCCGTGGAGGTCGCCCAGCAGGCGTCGGTCTGCCAGCCATTTTCGGAACGCCCGGGTCTCCGGCGCACGTTGCTCGAAGTTCCACCGTCCGCTGACCTGGCGCAGGTCGGATTGGACGACGAGTTCGGCGCGACCGGAGGTCGACTGCAGATGATCGACCGCGACGTCGGTCGCCTCGGCGATGGCCGAGGCGTTGTCGAACCGCTCGTCGGGGAGCGAGTCGACGAATCGGTCTGCGGCTGCGAGTAGAGTTGCGACGCGCCGACCGATCGGCGTTCCATCGACCTGGATCGGCTCGTTCATCTCTGTATCGGAGCGGTTGCGGCCGACGACGTAGAGTCGAATCGACGAGCCGGGTGCGTCGAATGCCCGTCGGGCCCACTCGCAGAAGCTCCGTCGGAGGGTCTGCTCCGTACACGCCCGACCGACGGTCGAGTTCGAGTAGTCACAGACGATCGCAGTCTGGACGGGAGTCGGATCGGCGTCTCTGCTGCGGGCCGTCCAGTCCCGAGACTCGCCCTCGGCGTCGAGAACCGTCAGTTGCCGGGTTCGTCCGTCGCCGCCCGTCTCGCACGTGTCGCCGCCGACGGATTCGCCCCCCGGCGTCTCGGAGCCGAGAGACGACCGCACCTTTTTGATGAATGCCGCCTGTCGGGCCATGACGTTCGAGCCCCAGGACTCGGGGACGCAGGCACGGAACGCGCGGCGCGCGCCGTCTTCGGACCACGTCCACAGCGTCAGCGTCGAGCCGGGCCGGTAGCGGATCCGATCGAGCCATCCGCGAGCCGGCTGGAGCCGTGCCTCGGCGGGACAGCCGGGCCCGCCGTCGGACGATGCGGGACAGACCACGTGCAGATCGATCGGCTGGGTCGATTCGGAGTCGCCCCCCTGACAGCCGACGGAGACCGCGAGCAGCGCGAGGGCGGCGAGTGCCAGCGCCGAGACTGTGACGTCGAGCTGTCGCATGATTCGTCCTCCGTAGCGGGATAAACGAGTGGAAGAGCGGCTTCTCTTACGAACTCGTAGGACAGAGCGGGTCACTCCGCGGCGGCGTCCTCGACCCGGGCCCGGCCCTCGTCGGGCAGGTGGGTGCCCAGCGCCGCGGCGCCGTCGGACGAGCCGTCCTCTCTCGGTTCCAACAGTTCCTCGTCGGCGTGGTAGAGGAACGCTGCCCGGTCACGGGCCAGCGCACCGCTGACCGCCCGACAGTAGGCGTGCATCAGCTTGCGCTCCTGTTCGATCCGCTCGCGGATCTCCCGCTCGACCTCGATGGCGTACTCGTCCAACTGGCGGATCTTCGCCTTCAGAGCACTGCGCTCGGACTCCAGCCGCTGCTCCTCGTCCTCGAGCTGGCCGAGGACTTCGGCCTGTCGCTCGCGCGTCTCTAGCAGTTCGTCGCGCGCTGACTCACGGTCGCGCAGCTCCTCGCGGATCGCCTCGCGCGTCTCCTCGCGCCGGTTGACGATCAGCTCGACCAGGCCGGCCGCCAGCGGTACGGTCAGCGTCAACAGCATGAAAAGCATCT